>DATJPN010000001.1:0-40231 GCA_035506335.1 Steroidobacteraceae bacterium
AGCGGCTTGCCGGTCTGCCGGTCCAGCACGTAAAAGTAGCCGTTCTTGGGCGCCTGCATGATGACGTGCCGCGCCTGCCCGTCGATGGTCAGGTCCGCCAGCACCAGTGACTGCGTCGCGCTGTAGTCCCACATCTCCCCCGGGGAATTCTGGAAATGCCAGACGTATTCGCCGGTGTCGGGACGCACCGCGATGATGGAAGTGATGAACAGGTCATCGCTCGTTCCGGGGGAACGGAACTTCTTGTTCCAGGGGCCGCCGTTGTCGGTGCCGAAGTACAGCAGGTCCAGCTGCGGGTCATAGGCCATGGCGTCCCAGACCGTGCCCCCGCCGCCGCCCTGCCACCACTGTCCGCGCCAGGTCCTGCTCGCGAGCCGCGCCAGAATCTCATCGGATGCCGCGCCGTCCCTGACGCCGGGTTTGCCGGGCACCGTGTAGAAACGCCACACGAGTTTCCCGGAATCGGCGTCATAGGCCGACACATAGCCGCGCCCGCTCTCCTCGCCACCGCCGTTGCCGATGATGACCTTGCCTTTGACGATGCGGGGGGCACCGGTGATGGTGTAGCGCGACCCCGCCGGAATCGTGCTGACATCCCACACCGGCTTGCCGCTCGCCGTATCGAGCGCGATCAGCCGCCCGTCGAGCGTGCCCAGGTACACCCGGCCCTGCCAGGCGGCGAGGCCCCGATTGACGACGTCACAGCAGGCATTGACGCCCGTGTGGCCCGGCACCTGGGGATCGAAGGTCCACTTCAGCGCGCCGGTCGCGGCATCGAGCGCGAACACGCGACTCCAGGCGGCCGTCACGTACATGACGCCATCGATGACCAGCGGAGTGGACTCCTGCGCCCGCGCATCCACCGGCAGGTCGAAGTGCCAGGCGGGCTTGAGCCCGGCCACGTTGCCGGCATTGATCTGCTGCAGCGGACTGAAACGATGCTCATCGTAGGTGCGCCCGTAGGTGAGCCAGTTGTCGCCCTCGCCGCCGGCCGCCAACAGGCGTGCCGTGTCGACCGGCTGCGGCGCGGGCCGGAGCGCCGCGGACGGCGCCGAAGCGGCGGCACCGGCGCCCGGGTTCGTATCCGGGTGACTGCAGGCGGCGAGCAGCACCAGGCAGGTGAGGACAGCGCTGCGACGCATCGGAAACGGCCTCAAAGCGCGATGCATACGGACTTGATCTCGGTGTAGTGCTCGAAAACGGTGTGGCTGTGTTCGCGCCCGAAGCCGGACTGCTTGTAGCCGCCGAACGGCATCGCCGGATCCACGAAATTGTGGCAGTTCACCCAGACGGTGCCCGCGCGCACCTTCGGCACGAGGCGGTGGATGGCGCTGATGTCCCGGCCCCAGATGCTCGCACCCAGGCCGTATGGTGAATCATTGGCCATGGCCGCGATCTCCTCCAGGTCATCGAAGCGCTGCGCCACCAGCACCGGCCCGAAGATCTCCTCGCGCACGACCGCCATGTCCGGCTTGACGTTGGCGAGAACGGTGGGTTTGACATAGTACCCCTCGGCCCCCGGCGCCTCCCCGCCCGTCATGACCTTCGCGCCGCCCTTGCGACCGGATTCGATGTAGCCGAGCACCCGCTCCTGCTGCTCCCGGGACACCAGCGGCCCCATTTCGGTCTGCGGATGCAGGCCGGGCCCGAGCCGGATGCGCGCCGCAGCCTCGCTCACGCCCGCCACGACCTGGTCGAACACCTTGCTGTGCGCATACAGCCTCGAACCGGCCGCGCACACCTGGCCGGCATTGAAGAAGATCGCATTCGCCGCGCCGCCCACCACGGCATCGACATCCGCATCGGGCAGCACGATGACGGGGGATTTCCCACCCAGTTCCAGCGAGACACGCTTGAGGGTGTCCGTCGCGGACTTGTTGATGACCTTGCCGACCGGCGTGGAGCCCGTGAAGGCGACCTTGTCGACCCCCGGGTGCGCCACCAGCGCCGCACCGGTCGTTTCGCCATTGCCCGTGAGGATGTTGACCACGCCGGGCGGGAAGCCCGCCTCGGTGATCAGCTCACCGAGCCGCAGCGCGGACAGCGGCGTCTGCTCCGCCGGCTTCAGCACGCAGGTGCAGCCGCATGCCAGCGCCGGACCGAGCTTCCAGGCCGCCATCGCCAGCGGGAAGTTCCAGGGAATGATCTGCGCGACGACCCCGATGGGTTCACGCAGGGTATAGGTATGGAACCTCGAACCCGGACCGGTGGAAATCGAGGTATTGAAAGTCGCGCCCTCGAGCTTCGTGGCCCAGCCGGCCATGTAGCGGAAGTAATCGCGCGTGTTCGGGACATCCACCACGCTGGCGATGAATTTGGTCTTGCCGTTATCCAGGCTCTCCAGCTCCGCCAGTTCCTCGGCGTGCCGGTCGATGAGATCCGACAGCTTCCAGATCAGCGCCTCGCGCTGAACGGGCAACATGTCGTGCCATGCCCCCCGTTCGAAGGCCGCGCGCGCCGCCGCCACCGCCCGGTCCACGTCGGCCGCATTCGCGTCGGCCACCACGGCGATCTGACGGCCGGTGGCCGGGTCCATGACGGGAATCCGCCCGGTCGAACGGGATTCCACCCATTCCCCGCCGATCAGCAGCCGGGGGGGCCGCTGCAGGAATCGGCTGACGGTCGCGGAGGGTTCGGGTTGCACGGCGATATCGAGGACGGCATTCACGGCAAATCACTCCCTGACGCTTGATTCATCAAGTCTACCGCGCCCGGGGCCTTTACGGCAGCGCGGCCTGCAGTGTAAAACCTGCCGGCCCGAAAGCCTTTTCGAACACGGAATCCGCGCACGCATGAACACCCAGGTTGACCTGCTCGCCTCCTACTGGACACTGGCCGTGGGCGCAGTGCCGCACACCGGACCTGAATTCAGCGCCGTCGACTTCCGCGTCCGCGTCGAGCAGGCCGCCCGGGCCGGCTTCACGGGCATGGGCCTGTGGCATGCCGACCTCGAGCACACGCTGCGCCGGTACTCGCTGGCCGACATGAAGCGGATCCTGGCCGACAACGGCATCCGCCACGTCGAACTGGAATTCCTCACCGGATGGTTCAATGACGGGGAGGAGAAGGCGAAGTCGGATGTGACGAAGAAGCTGCTGTTCGAGGCCGCCGCGGCCCTGGAAGCCCGCGCGATCAAGGTCGGCGACTTCCTCAATCAAAGATGCCCCTTCCCGAAGCTCATCGACCGCTTCGCCGGACTGTGCCGCGAGGCCGAGGATTACGGCACGCGGATCGCTTTCGAAATGATGCCCTTCAGCATCATCGGCTCGCTCGAGGACGCGCTGGCGCTCGCCACGGGTGCCGCGGCCCGCAATGGCGGCATCTTCTTCGACCTGTGGCACGTGGTGAAGCTGGATATTCCCTACGAAAAGGTCGCGAACTTCCCGGCGCAATACCGCGTCGGCATGGAGATCAACGACGGCTTCTCGCGCGCGCACTCCATGCCGGACATGGTCGAGGAGACCACCGCGCATCGCCAGCTGTGCGGCGAGGGGGAGTTCGACGTCAAAGGCTTCGTAGCGGCCATCCGCGCCTCGGGCTGGACCGGCCCCTGGGGCATCGAGGTCCTGAACCGCAAGCTGCGCGAGGAGGACATCCACACCCTCGCTCCGAAGGTCTACCGGACCAC
Source organism: Steroidobacteraceae bacterium (assembly GCA_035506335.1). GTDB lineage: Bacteria > Pseudomonadota > Gammaproteobacteria > Steroidobacterales > Steroidobacteraceae > DAIDKA01. The sequence goes on from DATJPN010000001.1 coordinate 3,629, forward strand.
CATCGCGCAGTTCTAGAGTCCGGTTCGACCCCCTAGAACGCGATGTGCTCCATATAGCCCCCGTCGACGTGCAGATTCTGGCCCACGGTGAATCCGGACACGGGGCTGGCCAGGAACACGACCGCGGCCGCGACATCCTCCGGACGACCCAGCCGTCCGATGACGCAATGCGCCTCGGCATCGGCCAGGACCGCCGGCGCCTTCTGCCGGATGCGATCCCAGGGCCCCCCTTCGAAGTAGATCGGCCCGGGTGAGACGGTGTTGACGCGGATCCCCTCGCGGGCCACCTGCTTGCTGAGCATCGCTCCGTAGGCGATCAGGGCCGCCTTGCCGGCGCCATAGGAGAAGGCACCCGGCGCCGGAATCATCTTGGACATCACCCCGGAGATGCTGCCGATGAGCACCACGGCGGCCGAGGAGGACTTGCGCAGCCAGGGCAGCGCCGTCTCGACGCCGCGCACGGCACCCATCACGTCGATCTCGAAGGTGGCCTTCCAGCCCGTTTCACCGGCGAGGCCGGGCGTTCCGGTGGTATTGGACACGAACAGGTCAAGGCCCCCGAGGCGCTCGCATGCCGACCCGATCCAGCGGGTGTAGGACTCGCGGTCCTGGACATCGACGGCATCACCGTAGGCCTTGACGCCCTTGGCGGCGAGCTGCTTCACGGTCGCCGCAACGTCGGCGGCGGTGCGCGCGCAGATCGCGAGGTCGACGCCCTCGTCAGCCAGCATCCGCGCAATGCTCAAACCGATACCCTTGGTCGCGCCGGTGACGATGGCCTTGCGGCCGCGCAGTTGCAGATCCATGGTTGCCCCCTCTGTAGATTGCCCGTCAGAACGGGTACTGCCGCGGTGTGGTCTGGATGGTCACCCAGCGCAGCTCGGTGAACTCCGCCACGCCGGCCCTGCCGCCGAAGCGGCCGTAGCCGGATGCCTTGACGCCGCCAAAGGGCATCTGCGCCTCGTCCTGCACCGTGGGTGAATTGATGTGGGTGATGCCGGCATCGATGCGCCGCGCGAGCTCCAGGCCCTTCGCGATGTCACGGGTGAAGATCGCCGAGGACAGGCCGTATTCGGTGTCATTGGCGACGGCCACGGCCTCGTCGGCCGAGCGCACGCGGATGATCGATACATGCGGACCGAAGGTCTCTTCGCGGAACAGATCCATCTTCGGCGTGACATGGTCGACGACGACGCCCTTCATGAGCGTGTCCGAGGTCTTCTCGCCGCCGACCAGCACCTTCGCGCCCTGCGCGACCGCCGCCGCCACGAGCTTCTCCACGTGAGCCACCGTCGGCCGGCCGACCACCGATCCGAGCACCACCTCGCCCGCGCGCGGGTCGCCCGAGGGCAGCGCGGCAACGCGCCGGGCGAGCTTGGCCGCGAATTCGTCCGCGACCTTCTCGTGCACGACCACCCGTTCGGTCGACATGCAGATCTGGCCGGAATTCGCGAAGGCGCCGAACACGGTGGCGCTCACGGCCGCGTCGATATCGGCATCCTCGAGAACGATCAGCGGGGCCTTGCCGCCAAGCTCCAGGAGTACCGGTTTGAGATACTTGGCGCCGGTCTGTGCCACGATCCGGCCCACGCGGCTCGAGCCGGTGAAGTTGACGCGGCGCACGGCCGGATGGCCGATCAGCGCCTCGGAGACGGCCGCGGCATCCTTCGCGTCGTGCGTGATCACGTTCACGACCCCCTCGCCGAGCCCGGCTTCCTTGCACACCGAACCGATCAGCCGGTGGGTCGCCGGACAGACCTCCGAGGCCTTGAGCACCACGGTGTTGCCGCATGCCAGGGGCATGGCGATGGAGCGTACGCCCAGGATCACCGGCGCGTTCCACGGCGCGATGCCCAGGCACACCCCGACGGGCTGACGCATCGCCATCGAAATCATGCCCGGCACGTCAGAGGGCACGACCTCGCCGGTGATCTGCGTCGTCATGGCCGCCGCCTCGCGCAGGATCATGGCGCCGAAATGGACGTTGAAGTGCCCCCAGCCGTTGGTGCAGCCGGTCTCGGCCATCATCAGCGTGGCGAACTGCGCGGCACGCGACTCCAGCAGATCGGCGGCCTTGTTGAGCAGGGCACGGCGTGCATTCGGCCCGAGCGCCGACCAGGCCGGAAAGGCCCGGGCCGCCGCCTCCGCCGCGGCGATGGCATCTTCCACCTGGGCCGCCGCGGCCGTGGTGGCCACTTCGCCGGAAAGCGGGTTCAGACGGGTGAACGTCGCGGCACCCCTGGCCGCCACGTCGCGATCGGCGATCAACAGTTTCACGTCTTCCATGGCAGGAACTCCATTTGAATGCTGCATTGTCAGGTCATTTTGCCCACTGCGTCCGCCAGCGGATAGTCCGTCTGCGTCCGGGCGTACTCCACGAAGAAATCGAGCGCCGCCGGATTCGCGACCGCATCACGGTTGGCGGCCCGTGCGGGCGGCGTGCCGGCGAGGATGCGCCGCACCGGCACCTCCATCCGCTTGCCGGTCAGCGTGTAGGGAATGTCGGGAACCTGGTAGATCTTGTCCGGAACGTGCCGCGGGGAGTATTCGGAGCGCAGCTTGGCGCGGATCCTTTCGATGAGCGCCTCGTCCAGTTGCTGGCCGCCGCGCAGTTTCACGAACAGCGGCATGAAGAACTTTCCGCCCGCGATGTCCAGGTTGACGATGAGCGAATCCTCGATTTCCGGCAGCAGCGCCAGCGAGCGGTAGATCTCCGCCGTACCGATGCGTATGCCGTGGCGGTTGAGCGTGGCATCCGAGCGTCCGAGCACGAAGCCGCCGAGCCGCTCATTCATCCGGAAGAAGTCGCCCTGGCGCCACACGCCGGGGAAGTCATCGAAATAGGACTCCCGGTAGCGCTTGAAGTCCTTGTCGCCCCAGAGGAATACGGGCATGGAGGGCATCGGCCGGGTGATGACCATTTCGCCCACTTCGTTGACGACGCTCTTGCCTTCGGCGTTGAAGGCGGCGATCGCCACGCCGAGCAGCGGGGCCTGCATCTCCCCGGCCCGCACCGGCAGGATCGGAATGCCGCCGATGAATCCGGAGCAGATGTCGGTGCCGCCGCTGCCGTTCTGGACGCTCATCTCCTGCTTCACGTTCAGGTAGAACCACTCCATGACCTCGGGGGTCACGGGGGAGCCCGCGAGCATCGCGATGCGCAGGTGCGGAAGCTTGTACTTGTCCTTCGGCACGATGCCCGCCTTCTGCAGCAGCGTGACGTAGCCCGGATTCGCGCCGATCACCACCGCCTCGGTCTCCTCGTACATCCGCCACAGCGAATCCGGTTCCGGATACATGAGGCTGCCGTCGTACAGTACCGGGACCACCGGCTTCAGCAGCGCGCTCGCCAGGAAATTCCACATCATCCAGCCGGTGGTAGTGTAGAAGAACAGGCGCTGGCCCGGCTGCATGTCCATCTGGAAATTGAAGGCCTTCAACTGCTCGAGCAGGATGCCCCCGTGGCTGTGGACGATGGCCTTGGGCAATCCGGTCGTGCCCGAGGAGAACAGGATCCATAGCGGATGTGAAAAAGGCACCTGCTCGAAGCTGAACTCCGACCTCGGGATCGGGCGCGTGGCGAGCAGGTCGTCCCAGAACACGGTCGGCCTGGAGAATACGGTCCGGTCGGCCGGATTCAGGTACGGCACGCAGATCACCTGCTCGAGCGAATCCAGGCCGCCGATGATCTGCGTCAGTTCAGGGCGGCGGTTGAACGGCTTGCCGTGGTACTGGTAGCCGTCCACGCAGAACAGCACCTTCGGGGCGAGCTGCGTGAAGCGGTCCAGCACACCGCGGGTGCCGAAATCAGGCCCGCAGCTGGTCCAGATGGCACCTATGCTGGTGGTGGCGAGCATCGCGATGATGGCGTGGGGCGAATTCGGCAGGTACGCGGCGACCCGGTCGCCCGGTACCACGCCCAAGCGCCGCAGCTGGGTCGCCAGGATGCGCACCGCGCCGCCGAGCTCCTCCCAGCTCATCGCCGTCAGGGCGGAGCGCTCGCTGAAGTAATAGAGCGCCGTCGCGTCGGGGCGCTCGAAGCGCAGCGCGTTCTGCGCGTAGTTCAGGCGCGCCCCCGGAAACCAGTCGGCACCCGGCATTTCGCTGCGACCGAGCACCCGCTCGTACGGCACGGAGGCCTGCACGTCGCAGTATTCCCACAGCGCCCCCCAGAAACCCTCGAGATCGGTGATGGACCAGCGCCACAGGTCCGGGTAATTGCTGAAATCAAGGCCGCGATGTTCCCGCAGCCAGTTCATGAAGTTCACCAGATTGGATCGTTCCACCCAGTCCCTGGGCGGCGTCCACAGCAGGTCACCCTCTTTAACCATCGGCACTGGTACTCTTGATTTGCGTGTATCGGGACTGTCGAAACCCCGGGCCGGACCCGCGCTAATATACCGCATGCTCGCGAATCTTCCGCCCGTCACCCGGGCCCTGCTGCTCGCCAACGTGGCCGTCTTCGTGTTGCAGCTGCTCACCGGCACGCTGCTGCCGCAGTGGTTCGCCCTGTGGCCGCCCGGAACGCTGTTCGAGCCCTGGCAGCTGCTGACCTACGCCTTCCTGCACGAGGGCTTCCTGCACATCTTCTTCAACATGTTCGCGCTGTTCATGTTCGGTACGCCGCTGGAACGGTTCTGGGGAGGCCGGCGCTTCGTCATCTTCTACTTCGTGTGCGTGCTCACGGCGGGTCTCACCCAGCAGACCGTGGCGCTGTTCGAGCAGTCGCAGTCGCCCACGCTCGGCGCCTCCGGCGGGATCTTCGGCCTGCTGCTGGCGTTCGCGATGTATTTCCCGCGCCAGCGCATCATGCTACTTTTCCCACCCATTCCGATGCCGGCCTGGGTGTTCGTTCCGATCTATGGCCTCGTCGAGCTGTACGAGGGCGTGAGCGGCACCGAACCCGGCGTGGCGCATTTCGCGCACCTGGGCGGGATGCTCGGCGGGGCGGCGGTCATACTTTTCTGGCGATACCAGGACGGCGCAATCAGGCGATGATCAGGACTGAAGGGCTCACGAAACGGTACGGCGCATTGACCGCGGTCGATGCCGTCAGCTTCACGGTAAAGCCGGGAGAAGTGCTCGGATTCCTGGGGCCGAATGGCGCCGGCAAGACGACCACCATGCGCATGCTCGCCGGATTCGTCAACCCGAGCTCCGGTCAGGCCAGCATCTGCGGCCACGACGTGGATGCAGATTCGCTCGCGGCGCGCGCCTGCCTGGGTTACCTGCCCGAAGGGGCGCCGGCGTACGGGGAGATGACCGTCGGCGAATTCCTCGCCTTCGTCGCGGACCTGCGCCGCCTGCGCGGCGCGGCCCGGGCGCGTATCGAGGCGGTCATCGAGCGCCTGCAGCTGCAAGGCGTCCTCGGCCAGACGATCGAGACGCTGTCGAAGGGATTCCGGCGCCGCGTGGGCCTGGCGCAGGCCATCATGCACGACCCGCCGGTGCTGATCCTCGATGAGCCCACGGACGGGCTGGACCCGAACCAGAAGCACGAAGTCCGCTCGCTCATCAACGAATTGGCCGGAGACAAGACCGTGATCATCTCGACCCATATCCTCGAGGAGGTCGACGCGGTATGCACGCGCGCCATCATCATCGCGCGCGGGCGCATCGTGGCGGACGACACGCCGCAGGGGCTGGCTGCGCGGGCCGCATCCGGGCGGCTCGATGACGTCTTCCGGACCATCACGGCATAGGCCCGACATGCGCAACATCGGCATCATCATGCGCCGGGAACTGGCAAGTTACTTCGCCACTCCGCTCGCGTACATCTTCCTGCTGATCTTCCTGGTCCTGGTCAACCTGTTCACCTTCTATCTCGGTGAATTCTTCGAGCGCGGGCAGGCGGACCTGAACCCGTTCTTCAGCTACCACCCGTGGCTGTTCCTGTTCCTGATTCCGGCCGTTTCGATGCGCCTGTGGGCCGACGAGCGCCGCTCGGGGAGCATCGAACTGCTGATGACCCTGCCGGTGACCCTCTGGCAGGCCGTGCTCGGCAAGTTCCTGGCGGCCTGGGCCTTCACGACGCTCGCGCTGGTGCTGACGTTTCCGATCTGGATCTCGGTCAACTACCTGGGCAGTCCGGACAACGGCGCCATCCTGGCGGCGTACGTCGGCAGCATGCTGCTGGCGGCCGGATTCCTCAGCATCGGCTCGCTGGCCTCGGCGCTGACGCGCAATCCGGTGGTGGCCTTCATCGTCGGCATCGCGGCCTGCTTCGTCTTCCTGGTCGCGGGCTTCCCGCTGGTGCTCGATGCGTTCCGCGGCTGGGCGCCGCAGCCGGTAGTGGATGCGGTCGCATCGCTCGGCTTCCTGACGCATTACGAAGCCATCTCCAAGGGCGTGATCGACATCCGCGACCTGATCTACTTCGTGCTGCTGACCACCTGGTTCCTGATGGCCACCGCCGTCGTGCTCGACGTACGCAAGTCGGAATGAACCTCATGGGCGATATACGATGAAACGTTCGACTCTCGGAGGCGGCACGCTGCTCGCGCTCGCCCTGCTGTTTGCCGGCGTCACGATGCTCGGGGGCCATGTCCTGCGCAGCTGGCGCATCGATCTCACGCAAAACCGCCTGTACACGACGGCGCCGGGCACCGACCATATCCTCAAGGGCCTGCAGGAGCCCATCAACCTGTACTTCTTCTACAGCGCCGCCACCGGCAGCAGGTACCCGCAGGTCGCGAGCTACGCCAACCGCGTGCGCGACCTGCTCGGCGAATTCGCCGCCCGCGCCAACGGCCGGATCCATCTGCACTTCGTCGACCCGCAGCCGTTTTCCGCGGACGAGGATCGCGCCGCGGAACTCGGGGTGCACTCCGTCAACGTCGGCGGCGACGCCGCGAGTCCCCTGTACTTCGGGCTGGCCGGCACCAACTCCACCGATGGCCATGCCGCCATCGACTTCTTCGACCCGAACAAGGGTCAGTTCCTGGAGTACGACCTGGCGAAACTCGTCTACCAGTTGAGCGGTGCGAAGAAGCCGGTGATCGGCTGGTTGTCCGAGCTGCCCATGAGCGCCGGCTTCGATCCCGCGAGCGGCCAGCCGCGCGCCGCCTGGGTGGCGCTCGAGCAGATCCAGCAGCTCATGGACGTTCGCATGCTGGACAGCAATACCGGCGCCATCGATCCGGCCATCGATGTCCTGGTGCTGGTGCATCCGAAGCACCTGTCGACGGCGACGCAGTTCGCGATCGACCAGTTCGCGCTGCGCGGCGGTCATATCCTCGCCTTCGTCGACCCGCTGGCCGACCAGGATTCCGCGGGGGCCGATCCCGCCAACCCCGCGGCGGCGCTGACGGCGGATCGCTCCTCGCACCTGGGGAACCTGCTCAGCGCCTGGGGTGTGGACTTCGATTCCCGTCAGGTGGTCGCGGATTCGCGCTATGCCTTGAGCGTTTCGGTGCGCGAGGGTGAGGCACCGGTGCGCCACCTGGGCGTGCTCGGGCTTACCGCCGCGGCCCTCAACCAGAAGGACGTGGTCACGGACGGACTCTCGAACATCAACCTCGCCACGGCGGGACATCTCACGGCGCACAAGGGTGCGGCGGTCAGTTTCGAGCCCCTGTTGTCCTCGAGCGACCAGGCCGAGCTGATGCCGGTGTCGCGATTCCAGGCGCTGCAGGACCCGGCCACGCTGTTTGACGGCTTTCATGCCAGCGGCGAGCGCTACACGCTGGCCGCCCGTGTCAGCGGCACGATCGGCACGGCGTTCCCCGGCGGGCTGCCGCAGGGTGCGACGCTGCCGCCCGGCACGACGCTGCTGACTCATTCGACCAGGCCGCTGGAGCTGATCGTGGTCGCCGACACCGACGTGCTGTCGGATTACCTGTGGGTGCACGCCCAGGAGCTGGCCGGCCAGCGCATCGCGCAACCCTTTGCCAACAACGGCGACCTCGTTGCCAATGCGCTGGACAACCTCTCCGGCAGCGCCGACCTGATTTCGATCCGCGGCCGGGCCGGCTACCAGCGTCCGTTCGCACGCGTGGAAGCCCTGCGGGCCAGGGCCGACGACCGCTTCCGCGACAAGGAACAGGAGCTGCAGAAGCAGCTGCGCGCGACCGAAGACCAGCTCGCAGCGCTGCAGTCACAGCGCGCCGACCGCACTGCCGCCATCCTCACGCCCGACCAGGAACAGGCACTGAGGCGCTTCCAGGCCGAGAAGCTGCGGATCCGCAAGGACCTGCGCGACGTGCGCCTGGGCCTCGATCAGGACATCACCCGGCTCGGCAACTGGCTGAAGGTCATCAACATCATACTGGCGCCGCTGCTCTTCGCGGGCGTCACGGCGCTCGTGGGGCTGCTGCTGCGCCGACATCGCCATGGCGGGTTGCGCCCATGATGCGCCCCGGCCAGGTTCTGGGCCTGATCGCCGCGGGCGTCGCCCTGACAGGCTCCGGGCTGTGGCTCGTCTCCCGGCACGTGGCCGACAGCGCCCTGGATGCCCAGGGTCCGGTGCTGCCGCTCAAGCAGGACGCCCTGAACTCCGTCACGGCCTTGAGGATCTTCAAGGGCGACGGCAGTCATGCGACCCTGACGCGCGCCGCCACGGGCTGGATCGTCGCGGAGCGGGGCTTCCCGGCCGACACCGGCCAGGTGCGCAAACTGCTGCTGGATCTTTCGGGCCTGCAGGCCGAGGAGCAGAAGACGCGCGATCCCACCTTGTATCCGAAACTCGGGGTCGAGGACCCTTCAGGCGTTCAATCCGCGAGCACCGGCGTTGCCATCGACAGCACCGGCAGCACGGTGACGCTGATCGTCGGCAAGACCTTCGGTACCGCAGGCACGTTCGTGCGCGTGGCCGGCCAGGCGCAGAGCCTGCTCGCGACTCCGCAGTTGACCCCGGATGCCGACCCGCGCCATTGGCTGGATCGCTCGCTCCTCGACATCGCGCCCGACCAGGTCATCGAAGCGGACGTGACGCCGCCGCAGGGTCCCGGCTACGCGGTCAAGCGCGCCAGCCAGGGCAGCACCGAGTACCGGGTCGACCCGCTGCCGAAGGGACGGGAACTCTCCGATCCTTCCGCACCGGCTTCGCAGGCCGGCGCCCTGGCCGGGCTGCAGCTGGATGACGTGCGCAAGGCCGCGGCCGATGCGGCAGTCGCCCATGCGAGCTTCAGGACCAGCGACGGTGTGGTGATTGTGATCGCGGGTCACCCGCAGAACGAGCAGCGGTACATCAGCATCTCGGTCTCGGGCGACTCCGCGGCCGCCCAGCAGCGGGCCCGCGAGCTGAACGCGCGGCTCTCCGGCTGGGAGTTCGAGATTCCGGGCTACCGGTACGAGACCCTGTTCCGTCCCCTTGAACAGTTGCTGAAGCCGAAGGCGACGCCGGCACCGGCCGCCCTGCCGTTCGGTCCGGGAAACGCGAACAAGGGCGGCAACAAGGCCACGCCCGAGCAGAGTCACAAACTTCCATCCGCCACCGGAGACTCCCATTAGCAAGCATGTCGCTGTGCGCGAAATCGCGCGACCGGACCCCGCCGTCTGCAAGGCGCTGGGCACCCACGGCGTAGCCACGGTCCATGAGGCGCAGGGCCGCATCGGCCTGCTCGCCTCCTACATGCGCCCGATCTACGCCGGCAAGTCCATCGCCGGGCCGGCCGTCACCGTCTCCTCGCCTCCCGGGGACAACTGGATGATTCATGTGGCCGTGGAGCTGTGCAAACCCGGGGACATCCTGGTCGTGGCGCCCACCTCGCCCTGCGAGGACGGCTACTTCGGCGATCTGCTGGCCACTTCACTCATGGCCCATGGTGTGCAGGCGTTGGTCATCGATGCCGGCGTGCGCGATGTCGCGACCCTCAAACAGATGGACTTTCCGGTATGGAGCAAGGCGATCTACGCCCAGGGCACGATCAAGGCGAGCCTGGGGTCGGTGAATGTCCCGGTGATCTGCGCCGCGCAGCTCATCAATCCGGGCGACGTGGTCGTGGCGGATGATGATGGCGTGTGCGTGGTGCGCAGCGCCGATGCCGCAAAGGTCGCGGATGCCGCCGCCAGGCGTGGCGCGGCTGAAGAGGAGAAGCGCCGGCGGCTCGCCGCCGGTGAACTGGGAATGGATATCTACAAGTTCCGCGAGCAGCTCGCGGCCCTGGGCCTGGAGTACCGGTAATCCGCCGGTCCGCTGCCGCGGCAGGACCGCGCGCGGCAGCAGCCCACGAGCCGCGAGCCCGGCGCCTCAGCCCCGCTCCGCCCGCTTCGCGCGCTTGGCGGCGCGCTTCTCTTCCAGCGTCTTCGCCGGCTTCTTCTTTTCCTCTTTCTTCCGATCCATGCCCTTGCTCATGTTCGCTCCTTGCGTGGGGTGTGGGACACCGTTGCTGAAGATACTCCGACCGGATGCCACGAGGCACGCGCCCGTGGCTACAGAAAGTCCGCCAGTGCGGCCATGTCGGCCATGAAGTGCCGCCGGTAATCCGGCAGTTCGCGGACCCAGCGGAAATCCTGGTTCTCATATCCCGGGGAAACGGTGCAGCCCACGAGCGTGTACTCACCGAGGCTGTGGGCCGCCTGCCAGCTGCCAGCCGGGATCACGGCCACCTGCACGCCGTCGGTCCCGACCGAATCCAGCCGATGGCGGACGAGCCGGCCGGTGCCCGGGTCGTAGGACAGCAGTTCACACGGACCACCATGATAGAAGTGCCAGATCTCATCCGATTCGACGACATGCCAGGGGCAGGCTCGAGCCTGCTCGAGCAGATAGTAGATCGAGGTGACGGCGCTGCGCCGGCCCTGCGGCGCCTGCACTTCGGTGGCGGACTTGTACACCTGGCGGAACCAGCCACCCTCCTGGTGGGGCTCGAGCGCCAGCTTCGCGATCAACTCCCGGGGTGTCGGAATCATGATCCGGCCTGTGCAGCGGGGCCATCGTATTCGAACAGCGCTTTGAGACGCAAAAACCGCTTTTCCACCAGATGAAAGGAACACATGGCGATCAGCAGTGTGGCGCCGATCAGAAGCAGGGCAAAAAGGGCCTGGCACGGTACTTGTGAGCCCATGATGACCGGGAACGGATGCGCCCCTTTGATGCGCACGATTGCGGTCAGCAGCGGCTGATGAAAAACGTACATGCCATAGGCATAGCGGCCAAAAGTCGCCAGAACGGCCTGCGTCCTGCCGGCAATCGCCGATGTTCCGGGCCGGCTGACGAGCAGGAACAGGCTGGAGGCGAAGAACAGTGCCAGCAGGCCGATGCCGAAGGTCGCCGTGACGAAGTCATCCGGGGAAAATGCCTGCTTCCATGCCGAGACGGCCAGCAGTGCGATTCCCGAAAACAGCGCGAGGTACCCGCAAAGGCGCCGCAGCAGGGGGCCCCTCGCCGAGCCCAGGCACACGGCAGCCGCGCCACCCAGGGCCAGGGCATCGAGCCGGCAGAGCGTGAACCTGAAGGCGCCCACCATGTTGTGGGCACCGGCGAACCACAGGCGCATCCCGAAGGCCACGGCGAAGATGGCTACACTGAGCAGCAGCAATCCCCGTTTCGAAAGCAGCAGGACACACAGCGGCCACAGCAGATAGAACTGCTCCTCGATGGCCAGCGTCCAGAAGTGGGCGAGCGGGAGCGGAATGACGAACCATGGTTTGAAGGCGACGATGATGTTCGAGGTGTAGGTGAGCAGCCAGGGAGCGGCCGTGCGCCCGTACGGGAAATGAAAGACGGACGCCAGCGCCAGGTACGCCGCGACTACCAGGTAATACAGGGGGAAGATCCGCAGCACCCGTCGCGCGTAGAAATTCCGGAAGTAATGCTCCTGCGTTTTCGCGTGCAGCAGAATTCGGGTGATGAGCAGCCCGCTCAGCACGAAGAACAGGTCGACGCCGCACCAGCCGGCTCCGCACACGAGATAGTACAGCCGATCCAGTCCGACGAGCGGGACGGTGCCGATGTTCATCGTAAACGTGGCCGCGTGGAAGACCAGCACCAGGAGAATGGCGATGCCGCGTACCCAATCGAGAGCGGGGATATGGGAGAGTGGTTCCGCGGAGGTCGGACTCATCTACCGGCCTGCGTAATGACCGCGGCCGGCCGCCGTCCGATCTGCCGCTGCAGCACATCGCGGTCAAGGGCCCCCTCCCAGCGCGCCACGACCAGGGTGGCGAGGCAATTGCCCACCAGGTTGACGAACGTCAGGGCCTCGGCGAGCAGGCGATGGATGCCCAGGACCAGCGCGATGCTGGCCACCGGAATCGTGCCCACCGACCCCAGGGTCGCGGCCAGCACCACGAAGGCCGCGCCGGCGACGCCCGCTGCACCCTTCGAGGTCAGCAGCAGCACGGCCAGGATGGTCAGCTGGCCGCCGAGGGTGAGCACGGTGTCGGTCGCCTGCGCCAGGAACACCGCCACCGTGGCCAGGTACAGGCAGGTCCCATCCAGATTGAAGGAATACCCGGTGGGAACCACGAGGCCCACGACCGTGTCCTCGCATCCGAGCGCGCGCATCTTGCGCATCACCTGCGGCAGCACCGTCTCGGTGGAGGTCGTGGCGGCGACGATGACGATCTCCTCGCGGATATAGCCCAGCAGCCGCCACAGGCTCACGCCGCACCACCAGCTCACGGCGCCGAAGACGACCAGCACGAACACGGCCGAGACGCCGTAGAGCGTCAGGATCAGCCGGCCGAGCGCCACCAGCGACCCGGTGCCGAAGCGTCCGACGGTGAACGCCATCGCGCCAAAGGCGCCGAGCGGCGCCACCCACATGACCAGGGCGACGATGCGGAAGAAGACTTCGCGCGCGCTGTCGATGAGGTCCTTCAGGGGCTGACCGCGCTCGCCGCAGGCCGCGAGCCCCGCCGCGAACAGCACCGACACGAACAGCACGGGCAGCACCTCGGTGTGCGCGAACGCATCGAGGAAGGTGGCCGGGATGATGTCGAGCAGGAACTGCGCCACCCCCTGGGCGTGGGCCCGGGCCGTGTACTGGCTGACCGCCTGCACGTCGAGGCGGCTGGCGGCCACGTGCATGCCCGAACCCGGCTCGAGCACGTTCACCGCAAGCAGCGCCAGCACCAGCGCGAGCGTCGTGATCCCTTCGAAGTACAGCAGTGCCTTGAGGGCCACTCGCCCTACCCGGCGCATGTCGTTCATGGCCGCCACGCCGTGCACCACGGTGCAGAAGATCACCGGTGCGATCAGCATGCGCACCAGGGCGATGAAGGCATCCCCGAGCGGCTTCATGTCGGCGCCCGCCTTCGGCCACCAGTGCCCGAGCGCGATGCCGGCGCCCGTCGCCAGCAGCACCTGCACCCACAGTTGCCGGACGAGACCCATGAAGCAGCGGTGGACCTGCGTGCGCGTCATCCGGCCGCGGCCAGGCGGGCCTTGAGCCGCGGGTACACCCGATAGGCGTTGGTCTCGAATATGCGCGTCTTGTCCGCCGCAGACAGCGACGAGGATTCGATGTAACGCCGGGTGTCGTCGTAGTAGTGGCCGGTGGTCGGATCGATGCCGCGCACCGCGCCCACCATCTCCGAACCGAACAGGATGTTCTCCACGGCGATCACCTTCAGCAGCAGGTCGATGCCCGGCTGGTGATAGACACAGGTGTCGAAGAACACGTTCTTCATCACGTGCTCGGCGAGCGGCGGACGCTTCATGTCCTGCGCCAGCCCGCGATACCGGCCCCAGTGGTAGGGCACCGCGCCGCCCCCGTGCGGAATGATCAGCCGCAGGGTCGGAAAGTCCTTGAACAGGTCGCCCTGGATGAACTGCATGAACGCGGTGGTGTCGGCATTGATGTAATGCGCGCCGGTGGCGTGAAAATTCGCGTTGCAGGAGGAGCTCACGTGCACCATGGCCGGCACGTCGAGCTCGACCAGCTTCTCGTACAGCGGGTACCAGTGCCGGTCCGTGAGCGGGGGCGCGGTCCAGTGGCCGCCGGAAGGATCCGGATTGAGGTTTGCGCCGATGAAACCGAGATCCCTGACGCACCGCTCGAGCTCCCGGGCGCTGTGGGCCGGGGCGACCCCCGGGGACTGCGGCAGCATGCATACGCCGACGAAGTTCTTCGGATACAGGCCCACGACCCGGGCGATCAGGTCATTGTTGATCTGCGACCATTCGAGGCTCGTGGCCTCGGTGCCGATGTGGTGCGCCATGGTCGAGGCGCGCGGCGAGAATATCGTCACGTCCGAACCGCGCTCGCGCTGCAATTTCAGCTGCGCCTTCTCGAGGCTCTCGCGGATCTGGTCATCGCTGATGCGCAGCGACGCCCGTGAAGGGGTCTGGGCCGGATCCTTGAGCGCCGCGACCTGGGCTTCACGGAAGGCCGTCAGGTCCGCGGGAGCCGTGGTGTAGTGCCCGTGACAGTCGATGATCATGATGGGATACCGGGTGAGACCTTGAAGGGCGTAAATGCTATCGGCGCCCGGACGGTCCTGACAAGCACAATCGATTTCGATAAGGTGTCCGTTTTCAAGGGATCCTCATGCAGCAGAGATCTTTGGGCGGGACCGGGGTGCGGCTGTCGGCACTGGGCTTCGGCTGCATGACGCTGATCGGCTGGTACGGGACGCGCAACGACGAGGAGGCGCGCGCGACGCTGTTGTCGGCCCTCGACCAGGGGATCAATCACCTGGACACCGCCGCGAGCTACCAGCTCGGTGAAAACGAGAGATTCGTGGGCGAGACCATCCGGGGCCGGCGCGACGGGCTGTTCCTGGCGACCAAGTACGGCATCACCCGCGACGCGCAGGGACGGCTCATCGTCGACAATGATCCGGTCGCACTTCGTGCGGCGGTCGAGTCGAGCCTCACCCGCCTGGGCACCGATCGCATCGACCTGTTCTATCTGCACCGCATCGATCGGGGCACTCCCATCGAGGAATCCGTGGGTGCCCTGTCGCAGCTGGTACGGGCCGGGAAGATCCGCCACATCGGGCTGTCCGAGTGCAGTGTCGGCACCCTGCGCCGTGCGCATGCCGTGCACCCGGTGGCGGCCGTGCAGAGCGAATACTCGCTGTGGTCCCGGGAGCCCGAACGCGGCATCCTGGCCGCCTGCCGCGAGCTCGGCGTGGGCCTCATCGCCTACAGTCCGCTCGGCCGCGGCTTCCTCGCCGGCAATTTCCGCTCCCTCGCGGAGCTCCCTGCCGACGACAATCGCCGCAGCCAACCGCGTTTCCAGGACGCCAATGCCGGACACAATGGCCGGCTCGTGGCCGCGATCGCCGCGATGGCGGCGCGCCTGGGATGCTCGCTGCCGCAACTGGCGATCGCCTGGGTCCTGGCGCAGGGGCCCGATGTGATGCCGATACCGGGCATGAAGACCCGATCGCACCTGAACGACAACATCGGAGCGCTCGACGTGCGGCTGACCGCCGCGCAGGAGCAGGAACTGCGCCGGCTGGCGGACGAAATGCGGGTGCAGGGCGACCGGCATCCGCCGCCGATGATGCGGACGCTGGACGCGTAGCCGCTTCAGCCCTTCAGCAGATCCCGCTCCAGCGTGTCCAGGGTCATCATGGCCGGAAGCACCTGCTGCACGCTGGCGTTGGGCTCGCGTCCCTCCCGGATCGCGCTGAAGAACTCGCGGTCCTGCAGCTCGATGCCGTTCATCGACACGTCCACCTTCGATACGTCGATGGCCTTCTGATTGCCGTCCAGCAGGTCATCGTAGCGGGCGATGTAGGTGCCGTTGTCGCAGATATAGCGGAAGAAGGTCCCGAGCGGACCATCGTTGTTGAACGACAGCGACAGCGTGCAGATGGCGCCGGACGGCACCTTCATGCCGATGCTCATGTCCATGGCGATGCCCAGCTGTGGATGCAGCGGACCCTGCAGCGCGTGGCAGCGGGACACGGTCTGCCCGGTCTGGTACTGGAACAGGTCGACCGTATGACAGGCATGGTGCCACAGCAGGTGGTCGGTCCAGCTGCGCGGCTTGCCCAGCGCGTTCATGTTGGTGCGACGGAAGAAATACGTCTGCACGTCCATCTGCTGGACCTTGAGCTCGCCTGCGACGATGCGCTTGTGGATCCACTGGTGGCTGGGATTGAAGCGGCGGGTGTGACCCGCCATCGCGATCAGCCCGGTCTCCTGCTGCACGGCGAGCACTTTCTGCGCGTCGGCCAGGTTATCCGACATGGGGATTTCCACCTGCACGTGCTTGCCGGCGCGCAGGCACTGGATGGTCTGCGCGGCGTGCATCTGGGTGGGCGTGGCGAGGATGGCGGCCTCGACTCCGGGCTGGGCCAGGGCCTCGTCCAGGCTGGTGGTCCAGTGCGGAATCGCGTACTTGCGCGCCACTTCGGCCGTCGAGTCCGGGCTGCCGCCCGCGAGCGAAGCGATGCTGATGCCGCTGATCTTCTGGATGGCCTCGATGTGCTTCACGCCGAAGGCACCCTGGCCGGCGACCACGATCTTCATGGCTGATTCTCGAGAATGATATGTCCCAGTGCGGTATTCGAACACGGCACGTGATAGAAGCGGTAGACCTCCTTCACCTTGTCGTTCAACGCCCCGCGCATCGCCAGCCACATGACCATCTCGATGCCCTCGGATCCGGTTTCACGCACGTACTCGACGTGCGGGATCCTGGTGAGGGCGATCGGGTCCTTCGTCAGGCCGTCGAGGAACTTCGTGTCCCACTCGACGTTGATGAGGCCGGCGCGCGTGCCCTGCAGCTGGTGCGACATGCCGCCGGTGCCGAACACGACGACCCGGAGGTCATCGGGATAGGACTCGACGGCCTTGCGCAGCGCCTTGCCGAGGTCGTAGCAGCGCTTGCCGGTCGGCGGCGGGTATTGCACCACGTTGATCGGAAAAGGGATGACCTGGCAGGGCCAGGCATCCGTGGGTTTCAGGTCGCCGAACAGCAGGTTCAGCGGCACGGTGAGCCCGTGGTCCACGTCCATTCGGTTGACGACGGTCATGTCGAACTCGTTCAGTATCAGCGACTGCGCGATGTGGCAGGCGAAGTCCGAATTGCCCTTCACGACCGGCACCGGGCGGCGTCCCCAGCCCTCGTCCGCCGAGAGGAACTCGTCGGCGCAGCCGATGGCGAAAGTCGGGAACAGCGTCGCATCGAATGCCGAGGCGTGGTCGTTGTAGATCACGATCGCCACGTCGGGCTTGTGCTGGGCCATCCATTTGCGGGAGAACTCGAAGCCCTTGAAGATCGGCGCCCAGTACTCGGTTTGCTGCTTGCCCAGATCGATGGCCGCGGCGATCGCGGGGACGTGGGACGTGGTGACACCAGCGGTTATTCTTGCCATGTTTGCCTACAGACTCGGGTTTGACTTGCTGCGAACGCCCTTCGGGCTGCGACCACCCGCGAGCATCATCTTGGAATATTCCTCCTGCGACATGCCGGTCATGGTCGCCACCGCGACGAGGTAGGGGAAGCCGTCGGTGGAGAAGAGCTTCGACAGGAAGTAGATGTTGCCGCCATTCTGCATCATCGCCGAATAGTCACGCTTCAGCACCGCGTTGGTCTGCGCTTCGGTGAGATTCCAGGCCTTGAGGTACTCGGCTTCGTTGGCCTTGAATTTTTCCCGGTTCTCGGCCTTCATCAGCGACATGCAGAACTGGTTCAGGTTGAAGCCCTGGCGCGACCGGAATGTGTTGAACACGAGCGTTCCGGGAATGTCCTCGAATTCATTGAGGTACGGTGAGAGGTGTTTTTCAGCCATCATCCTTCCTTCAACCTGGAGAACTGGTACAGGCGGTGCGGGTTGTCGACCAGGATCTTCTGCTGCAGTGCCGGTTCCGGCGCCATCAGCGCGAACAGGTCCACGAGGTCGCCGTCATTGGGCATGTATCTGGCGATGTTCGGATGCGGCCAGTCCGTGCCCCACAGGATCCGGTCCGGCGCGGCTTCGATCAGCGCCCGGGCGAAGGGCACCGCGTCGGTGAACGGCGGCCCGTTGCTCGCGATCCGCTCGGCCCCGCTGATCTTCACCCAGCAGCGTTCGTTCGACCGCAGCACCCCGAGCAGTTGCCGGAACGGCTCCTGCGCGAGTCCCGCCTTCGTGGGTACGCGACCCATGTGATCGATGATGAACGGCACCGGCATGTCGCGCAGCAGGTCGGCATGCTCGACCAGGTCGCCGGCGTCGAAATGCAGGTCGACGTGCCAGCCCAGCGGCCGGATGCGCGCGATGATGCGGTGGAATTCACCCATGTCGGGCATGCCGCCGAGATGCTTGACGAAATTGAAGCGCACGCCGCGGACGCCGCCGGCGTGCAGCCGGTCATAGTCGCGCTCGGTGAAACTGTCGTCGGCATTGGCCACGCCCCGGTACTGGCCGCCGCTCGCGGCGATGGCATCCAGGATGACGCGGTTGTCGCTGCCGTGGCAGCTGGCGTTGACCAGCACCGCGCGGGTAAGGCCCAGGATGCCCTGCAGCTCGCGAAAGCGCTCCAGCGGAGCATCCGGCGGCGTGTAGGTGCGATCGGCCGCGTAGGGATACTTGTCGCCCGGCCCGAAAATATGGCAATGCGCATCGCAAGCCCCGGCGGGAGGGCGGTAGCGGGGCTTGCGGGTGTCGGGGTCTGGCGCCTTACAGGTCGGTATCATCAGGTTTTCTGCTGCCCGCGGGTCGGGTATCGTAGCCGCGCAGGCCAGCGGACACAATCGCCGGAGACTTCACCCCCGATGCACGCCCAACCCACCCCGGACCGGCCGGTCGCCGGATCGGCACCCCTACGCAGGGATTTCGCCAACCTCATCGATGGCCAGCTGGTCACCGGGAATGAATGGTTTGACGTAATCGATCCGGCCACAGGCCAGGCCTTTGCCCAGGCGCCGCTGGCGAGCCGGGCCGATCTGGATCGCGCCGTCGCCGCCGCCCGCCGCGCCGCGATCACCTGGCGGGACCGGCCGCTCGCCGAGCGGCGGGCGGCCATCGGCCAGCTGGCGCAGATCCTCACCGCGCACGCCGACTCGCTGGCCGAGCTGCTCACGCGCGAACAGGGCAAGCCCGTCGGCCAGTCGCGCGATGAAATCAGCCGCGCGGCTTCCCAGTCGCTGGGGCTCGCGCAAATCGTCATCGCCGACGAAGTGCTGGAGGACAACGCCCAGCGGCGCATCGAGCTCAAGTACCTGCCGCTGGGCGTGGTGGGCATCATCACGCCCTGGAACGCCCCGATCAACCTGGCCGCCGGCCCCCTGGTCGCCGCGCTGTACACGGGAAACACCGTGGTGCTCAAGCCCTCGCCCTACACGCCGCTCGCCACGCTGCGGATCGCGGCGCTGTTGCGCGATGTCTTCCCTCCCGGTGTGCTGAACGTGGTGGCCGGTCCCGATGAGCTGGGCGAATGGATGACGTCGCATCCCGGCATCGACAAGATTTCCTTCACCGGCTCGGTGGCGACGGGCAAGAAGGTGATGGCGAGCTGCGCCGGCAACCTGAAGCGCTTCACACTCGAGCTCGGCGGGAATGATGCGGCGATCGTGCTCGATGACGTGGACCCGCGCGCGGTCGCACCGAAGCTGTTCTTCGCGGCATTCGTCAATAGCGGCCAGGTGTGCATGGCCATCAAGCGCATCTACGCGCATGCGAGCATCTACCGGGAGCTGTGCGCGGCGCTCGCCGAAGAAGCCGCCAGGGCACGCGTCGGCAACGGCCTGGAACCGGGCGTGCAGCTCGGGCCGATCCAGAACCGCGCGCAATACGAGAAGGTCATCGGCATCCTCGCGGACACGACCGCGCACGGCGCGCGCATTCTGGCCGGCGGCCGGGTGCCCGGTGGACCCGGCTACTTCTTCCCGCCCACGATCGTTGCCGACATCGATGAGCACAGTCGCCTGGTGCAGGAGGAGCAGTTCGGACCGATCGTTCCGGTGCTCAGCTTCACCGACGAGGAGGACGCCCTGCGCCGTGCCAACGACACCCGCTTCGGCCTGTCAGGCTCGGTGTGGAGCGCGGACCCCGAGCGCGCCGCGCGCCTGGCCGCGCGCCTGGAGGTCGGCACGGCCTGGGTGAACCAGCACCGCACGACCTCGGCCACCGTGCCCTTCGGCGGCGCCAAGGAATCGGGCATGGGGCGCCAGTACGCCGCACTCGGGCTCAAGGGCTACATGGAGCCGCGCGTCATCAGCGTGCTCAAAGGCTGAACGGCCCGGCGGGAAATCAGCGCACGCGAGCCAGCAGGCCCAGGCTCACGCACACCATGATGGCCGTCGGCAGCCACGCCAGCACCACCGGATCCAGGTCGAACACGATCGTGCCGCTTTCGATGAAGCGCTGCAGGAAGAAGAAGGCGAGCCCGAGCAGCAGGCCGACCAGCAGCCGGGCGCCGGTGCCGGAGGAGCGCATGGGACCGAGCACGAAGGGGATCGCCAGCAGCACCGCGAAGGCGATCGCGCAGGTGCGCGCGACACGCGACCAGAAGGCGAACAGGTACGGCTTCGCGTCCAGGGAATTCGCACGGTAGTAGCTGATCAGGCTCCATAGTGCGCGGCTGGCGAGTTCGCCCGGGTCGGACATCGCCAGGTGCAGGAACTGGCCGCTGACGTTGGATTGCAGCGCGCGCACCCCCTGGGAGCTCGCCTTGACCTCATCGCCCGCGAAGCGGGACTCCGCGTAGTCGTGCAGCACCCAGCTGTGACCCGTGCCCCCCAGCGCGCTCGCCGCGCGGCCCACCGCCAGCAACCGATGGTCGTTGGAGAGCTCGAATATCAGCATGCCGCCACGCGCCTGCCCGTCCTGCGATTGCCCCACGTCCAGGATCAGGTTGCCGTCGCGCACCCACGCGGATCCGCCGCTGAAGCTCGCGTCGGCAAAGCGCTCGAACGCCTTCTGCTGACGCGCGACCTGTTGCAATGGCGGCGCCAGCACTTCCCCGAGGATCAGCTCGATGCCGATCAGCACGATCCCCGCGACGGACACCGCGAGCGCAAGCCGGGTCACCGACACCCCCGCGGCGCGCGCCACCGTCAGCTCACTGCCGCTCGCCAGGCCACCGAGTCCGAGCAACGATCCGATCAGCGCACCGATCGGCAGCAACTCCCAGGCCTGCTGCGGCACGCTCATCAGGGCAAACCAGAAAGCGTCGAGACTGCCGTAGTGGCCGGTGCCGGTGTCGCCCTGCTCGCCGATGAACGTGAACAGCACCGCGAGCAGGATGATCACGGTCATGACCAGCGCGGTCATCGCGAGAATCCGCCCGACGATATAGCGGTCGAGGATGTTCATGCCGGGCTCGCCGCCGCACCGGCGCTCCCGCTGCGGTGGCGCAGCCGCGCCCACCACACCGGCAGCTGGGTGATCAGCAGCACCGTGACCACGATGACGCCGTGCACCCACCACAGGCCGGCCGGCGCCGGCAGGCTGCCGCGCTCGATCGCGCCGCGGCCCGCCGTCAGCAGCTCGAAATACAGGATGAACAGCAGCACGGCCAGCCACACCCGTGACAGCCGTCCGCGCCGCGGGCGCAGGCGGCTGATCGGCACGGCGAGCACCGCCAGCACCACGCACATCACCGGCAGCGCGAGTCGCCACTGCAACTGCGCCTGGCGGTCGAGCGCCGTCGCGCCGACGAGTTCGCGCGTCGGCACCGCCTCCAGGTCCGCGACGCCGTCGCGCAGGGGCGGCAGCTGCACCGGGATGGCGTGCTCGGCGAATTTCATGATGCGGAACTGGGCGCCGCCGGGCACGCCCTCGAGGCGCTCGCCGTCATAAAGAGTGATGGTGAGATTCTGGCCATCCGCGGACACTTCGTGCCGCGCCCGGTGGGCCAGCGCCACCGCCACTCGGCCCCCGACCTCGCGCTCGACGAAGACATTCGACAGCGTGCCATCGGCAAGCGCGTCCTGGGCGTACACGACGGTACTGCCACCGCCGAAGCTGCGGAAACGCCCGGGCGCGACGGACGCGAACTGCCCGGCGTGCACGGCCGCGTTGCGCAGCGCGAGCACCCGGGCCATCGATGCCGGACCCACCGCCAGCGACAGCCAGGCGAGCACGCCGCCGACCACGATACCCACGCCGATCACCGGCGCGTAGACGCGCCCGATCCCCACGCCGCAGGCCACCGCCGCGGTCATTTCGCTGTCGTGATACAGCCGTCCGAAGGCCATGACCATGCCCAGCAGCAACCCGATCGGCACGAGGATGGGCAGGTGCTGCAGGGCCCCGAGTCCGATCAGCGCGAACACCACATCGCGCGGATACTGGTTGTCGGCGGCCCGGCTGAGCGCACGGGCGCCCTCGTTGGTGAGCAGGATGAGGACCAGGACCAGCGTCACCGCGAACGCGCTGGCGATCATTTCCCGCAAAATGTAGCGTTCGAGAAGGCGGCCCAAAACCCTACCTGCTGCCTGAATTCAGTTAGACTTGCACGCTGAGCGCGAACCGGAGGTCGATGATGCAGTTTGACGTGTGGTCCAGAGCCGTCGCCGACCTGTCGGTGGAGTGTATCGCGGCCGGGGTGTTCGAGGACGGGAAGCTCGGAAGCCAGGCCGCCGCGCTCGACAGGGCCACCGGCGGCCGCATCCACGGCATCGTCGGTCGTGGCGATTTCAGCGGCAAGACCGGCGAGACGCTGCTGCTACCGGAGGCCGGCCTCGCGGCCAGGCGGGTGGTGCTGGTCGGCCTCGGCGCCGAACGCAGCTACAACCGCAAGGGCTGGCGACGCGCCTGCGCCGCGGCCCTGACCGCGGTCGGACGCACGCGCATCCGCAGCGTGGCGCTGGCGATCGAGCGGCCGCCGGCCCGGGAACTCGACGACTACTACTTCGGACGCTGCGTGGCCGAGATCACCGGCCAGGTCCTGTACCGCACCAACGACCTGAAGACCGCCCGCAAGCCGGCCGCCCCGGCCATTCACCGGGTCGTCGCCGGTCCGGTCCGGACCGGCGGCATCGCCCAGGCCAGGCGCGGCCTCGAGCACGGTCGGGCGCTCGCCACCGCCACCGCCCTGCAGCGTGACCTGGGCAATCTGCCCCCCAATATCTGCACGCCCCGCTACCTCGCCGAGTGCGCCCGGGGCCTCGCGAGGCGTCATGCTTCGGTGAAGGTCAGAGTGCTCGATGAAGCCGCGATCCGACGCGAGAAGATGGGGTGCTTCCTGGCCGTGACCCGGGGCAGCGCCGAACCGCCGCGTTTCATCGTCCTCGACTATCGCGGACCGCGCGCGCCGCGCTCGGCTCCCGTGGTGCTGGTCGGCAAAGGCATCACCTTCGACACCGGCGGCATCTCCCTGAAGGACCCTGCGGCCATGGACGAGATGAAGTTCGACATGATGGGTGCCGCCTCCGTCATCGCCGCCTTCGAATTCCTGGCCGAGGCGAAACTGCCCATCCGTGTCGTGGGCCTGGTCGCCTCCTGCGAGAACATGCCCGATGGCCGCGCCACCAAGCCGGCGGACATCGTCACCAGCGCCGCCGGCCTCACGGTCGAGATCCTGAACACCGACGCCGAGGGCCGGCTGATCCTGTGCGATGCGCTGCATTACGCGCGGCGCTTCGACCCGTCGATCGTGGTCGACATGGCCACCCTGACCGGGGCCTGCGTGATCGCCCTCGGCGCCCATCACTCGGGCGTCATGGCGAACGACGACGCGCTGGCGGACGAACTGGTCGCCGCCGGCGTGCGTGCCGACGACCGGGCCTGGCAGCTGCCGCTGACCGAGGAGTACGCGGAGCAGCTGAAGACGAACTTCGCCGACATGGCCAACGTGGGCGGTCGCGAGGGCGGCGCCATCACGGCCGCGGCCTTCCTGGCCAAGTTCACCCAGGGCATGAAGTGGGCGCATATGGATATCGCAGGCTCGGCCTGGCTGGGCGGCGCGCAGAAGGGGGCCACCGGGCGCCCGATGCCGCTGCTCACCGACTTCCTGGTGCAGCGCGCGGGCGCCGGCTGAGCGATCCTGGCCGCGCAGCCGTCAGTCACGTTTTACGTGGTCGGGGACCGTGCGCCTGCCGCGCAGCTCACCGTCGCCTGCCGCATCATCGAGAAGGCCTGGAAGGCCGGCAGCACGGTGCTCATCCAGCACACCGACCGTGGCGAGCTCGAGCAGCTGGACGCCATGCTGTGGACGAACAATGAACACAGTTTCATCCCGCACGAGATTGCCACCGAGGCGCCCCGGCTGACGGGCACGCCGGTGATCCTGAACACCGGCACCGGACCCACCGAAGCGGTGGACGTGCTCGTCAACCTGACGGCGCAACTGCCCACCCGGCCGGAGCTGGCGACCCGCATCATCGAAATCATCGACGCCGACCCGGTGCGCCGGGCCGCCGGCCGCGACCGGTTCAAGGCCTATCGCCAACGCGGATTCGCGCTCGAAACGCACGACCTGTAGCGCCGGCCCCGGCGGCTATAATGTCCGACCATGCTTCACGGTTGCCACCATTGATGGACAAGCTCTACGCCCCGCAGGACATCGAGCGGCGCATCTACGAACGTTGGGAGGCAAACGGCTGGTTCGCGCCGCGCGGCTCCGGGGATCCGTACTGCATCGTCATTCCGCCGCCGAACGTCACCGGCACGCTGCACATGGGCCACGCATTCCAGCACACGCTGATGGATGCCCTGACCCGCTGGCAGCGCATGCGCGGCGCCGATGCGCTGTGGCAGTCCGGGACCGACCACGCGGGCATCGCCACCCAGATGGTGGTCGAACGTCAGCTCGAGGCCGGCGGCACGCATCGCAGCCAGTTGTCGCGCGAACAGTTCGTCGAGAAGGTGTGGCAATGGAAGGAGGAATCCGGCGGCACGATCTGCGCGCAGATGCGCCGGCTCGGCGATTCGGTGGACTGGGCGCGTGACCGCTTCACCATGGACCCGGGACTGTCCCGGGCCGTCGTCGAGGCCTTCGTCCGCCTGTACCAGGAAGGCCTGATCTACCGCGGCAAGCGCCTGGTGAACTGGGACCCGGTGCTGCTGACGGCGCTGTCGGACCTCGAGGTCCAGGCCGAGGAAGAAGACGGCCACCTATGGCACCTGAGCTATCCACTCGAGGATGGCACCGGCCAGGTCATCGTCGCCACGACCCGCCCCGAGACCATGCTCGGCGACACCGCGGTCGCGGTGAACCCCGCCGACGAGCGCTACCGGCACCTCATCGGGCGCATGCTGCGCCTGCCGCTCACCGGACGGCTGATTCCGGTGATCGCCGACGATTATGTCGATGCCGCGTTCGGCTCCGGCTGCGTGAAGATCACCCCGGCGCATGACTTCAACGATTACGAAATCGGCAAGCGCCACAACCTCCCGCAGATCAACATCCTGACGCCGCAGGCCCGGATCAATGACAATGCGCCGGAGCGCTTCGTCGGCCTCGACCGCTACGAGGCGCGCCGCCGGATCGTCGCCGAACTGGAACAGGCAGGGCTGCTGGCGCGCATCGACAGGCACCGCCTCATGGTGCCGCGCGGCGACCGTTCGGGCGCCGTGCTCGAGCCGTATCTCACGGACCAGTGGTACGTGAAGGTCGGACCGCTGGCCGAGGATGCCGTGGCCGCCGTTCGCGATGGACGCACCCGCTTCGTGCCCGAGAACTGGTCGCGGACGTACTTCGAGTGGATGAAGAACATCCACGACTGGTGCATCAGCCGGCAGCTGTGGTGGGGCCACCGCATACCGGCCTGGTACGACGGCGCGGGCGGCGTGTACGTGGGCTGCGACGAGGCGGACGCCCGGGCCCGCAACGGCATCCCCGCCGGCGTGGCGCTGACCCAGGACACCGACGTGCTCGACACCTGGTTCTCCTCGGCGCTGTGGCCGTTCTCGACCCTGGGGTGGCCGGACGCCACGCCCGCCCTGGCCCGGTTCTATCCGACCAACGTGCTGGTCACCGGCTTCGACATCATCTTCTTCTGGGTGGCCCGGATGATGATGATGGGCCTGAAGTTCCTGGGCCGGGTGCCGTTCCGCGAGGTGTACGTCACGGGACTGATCCTCGACGAGTTCGGCGAGAAGATGTCGAAGTCCAAGGGCAACGTCATCGACCCGCTCGATATCGTCGACGGCATCGGGCTCGAAGCGCTGATCGCCAAGCGCACCACGGGACTGATGCAGCCGCAGCTGAAGCCGGCGATCGAAAAGCACACCCGCCGCCAGTTTCCGCACGGCATCGCGGCGCACGGCACCGATGCGCTGCGCTTCACGCTGGCGGCGCTCGCGACGCCGACGCGGGAGATACGTTTTGACCTGGCGCGCGTCGAAGGCTACCGCAAGTTCTGCAACAAGCTGTGGAATGCGGCACGCTTCGTGCTGCTGACGGTCGAGCCGGGCGCCGTGCCGCGGGCCGCCGGCGCCCGTGAATCATCGACGGCCGACCGCTGGATCCGTTCGCGCTTCGGACGCCTGCTGGTCGAGGTCGAGGATGCCCTCGGGCAGTACCGCTTCGACTTTGCCGCGAGCGCCCTCTATCAGTTCACCTGGTACGAGTTCTGCGACTGGTACGTCGAATTCACCAAGCCGCTGCTGCAGTCGCAGGCGACGCCGGCCGCCGCACGCAGCGGCGCGCACGCGACGCTTCTCGAAGTCCTCGAGGCGCTGCTGCGCGCGCTGCACCCGCTGATGCCCTTCATCACCGAGGAGATCTGGCAGAAAGTCGCGCCGCTGACCGGGCGGACGGGCCCGTCGGTGATGATCGAACCCTATCCGCGCGCTGCGGATTTTCCGCCCGACGAGGCGGCGGAGGCCGAAATCACCTGGGTGCAGCAGTTCGTGCTGGAGGTCCGCAAGATCCGCAGCGAGATGACGATCAGCCCCTCGCGCCGCATTCCGGTGCTGGTGCGCGGCGCCTCGGAAACGGACTGGCAGCACCTGGTGCGCCACCGCGCGGCGCTGGAACATCTGGCGGGCCTCGAAGGCATCGAAAGGCTGGCGGCGCATCAGCAGGCGCCGCAGTCGGCCACGGCGCTGCTCGGCGAGGTGACCATCCTGGTGCCGATGGCCGGCCTCATCGACGCCGCGGCCGAAGCCGAGCGGCTGAACAAGCGGCTCGCCAAGGCCCTGCAGGATCTGGCACGGACCCGCGGCAAGCTCGCGAGCGACACCTTCGTGAGCCATGCGCCCGAGGCCGTGGTGCGGGCCGAACGCGACCGCGAAGCCGAGCAGGAGCGCGCGGTGAGCGGGCTGCAGGCACAGCTCGCCGTCATGCACAGGCTGCTCGGCCAGTGACCGCGGAGCCCGCCGGTGCGGCGCGGCCAGGCCTGGTGGCGGCCCTCGCCGCCATCGAACGCATCATCCTCGGCAAGCCGGACCAGGTGCGGCTGTGCCTCGCCTGCCTGCTGGCCCGCGGGCACCTGCTGATCGAGGACGTTCCGGGGGTCGGCAAGACCACCCTCGCCCATGCGCTCGCGCACATCCTGGGCCTCGCCTGGCAGCGCGTGCAGTTCACCAGTGACCTGTTGCCGGCCGACATCATCGGCGTCTCGGTCTTCGATCGCGCGACGCAGCAGTTCCACTTCAGGCAAGGTCCGCTCTTCACCCAGTTGCTGCTCGCCGACGAGGTCAACCGTGCGAGCCCGCGCACGCAGAGCGCGTTGCTCGAGGCGATGGAGGAGCGGCAGGTCAGCGTGGACCTGACGACCTTCCGGCTCCCGGAGCCGTTCTTCGTCGTGGCAACCCAGAATCCCCACGAGCAGTCCGGAACCTTTGCCCTGCCGGAGTCGCAGCTGGACCGCTTCCTGATGCGCGTGAGCCTGGGGTATCCGGACGCGGCCTCCGAGCGGCGCCTGCTCCAGGGCGACGAACCCCGTGAGCAGCTCGCGCAGATGGCGCCCTGCCTCGATCCCGCGGCCATATTGCGCATGCAGCAGGCGGTGCGGCAGGTCCATCGGTCGGCGCCGCTGCTGGACTACGTGCAACGCCTGGTCGGCCACACCCGCGCCCGCGCCGGCGTGAAACTCGGACTGTCGCCGCGCGCGGCCCTGGGCCTGTTGCGCGCCGCCCAGGCGCATGCCTATATCGCCGGCCGCGATGCGGCCTTGCCGGAGGACGTGCAGGCGGTGCTGCCCGCCGTGGTCGCCCACCGCCTCGAGCGCGAGGACCGCGCCGGCGGCGCCGAGGCCGAACTGGTCCAGGAGCTGATTCGCGCCGTTGCGGTTCCCGTCTGAGGGGTGCGCCTGCCTTGCGCGCCTTCATGCAACGACGGATGGCGGCCTGGATCCGCCGCCGGCAGGGGATCGACCGGCTCCCGGTGAGCCTGCAACGCGCGCGCCTCTACATCCTGCCCACCCGCACCGGCATCGCCTTCGCCGCGCTGCTGCTGGTGATGCTCATTGCCGGATTGAACTACGCCAACAGCCTCGCGCTGCTGATGACCTTCCTCCTGGCCGGCGTGGCGCTGGTGGCGATGCACGCCTGCCATCGCAACCTGGTGGGCTTGCGGATCGCCGAGCTGTCCTGCGAAGACAGCTTCGCGGGCGAGTCGGCCGCGCTGCGGCTGCGGGTCGGCACTGACACCGCCCAGGCGCGCTTCGCCGTCGAGTTCGGCATCGAGGCCGAGGCGGTGGTGTGCACCGTGCCCGCCCATGGCGAGAGCGTCGTCGAACTCAAGCTGTCCACGCCGCTGCGCGGGCTGATGCCCGTCGGGCGGGTGCGGGTCCTGACCACCTGGCCCTTCGGTCTGTTCCGTGCCTGGACCTGGCTGCACGTGCCGGACCGGGTCACGGTCTATCCGCGGCCGGTGGGTCGGCGCGCCATGCCGGCTGCCGCCGCGGCGCCCGGTGCATCGGTGCCACGACGATCCGGCGAGGCCGACGAGTGGGCCACGCTGCGTCCCTTCCGCGACGGGGACTCACCGCGCCAGGTCGCCTGGAAGGCCTATGCGCGCGGTGCGCCGTTGCTGGTCAAGGAATACACCGCGAGCGCCGGGGCCGAGCGGATGTTCGACTTCGCGGCCATCGCCGGCGCCGGTACCGAGCAGCGCCTGTCGCAGCTCGCACGCTGGATCGTGCAGGCCGCCGCCGATGGCGAACGCTTCGGATTGAGGCTGCCGCTCGAGCTCATCACCCTTGACCGGGGCCAGGCCCACCGCCGGCGCTGCCTGCGCGCGCTCGCCCGTTTCGACGCCGGGGTCGCGGCGGATGACTGAGCTGCCGGCAAGCCGGATGCGGGCGACTCACTGGATGATCGGCGCCTATGTGATCGGCGCGCTGCTGCAGCTCACCCAGCTGCCGTTGTGGGTGCCCGCCGTGGCCGGCGGCGCGGCGCTGTGGTCGCTTGCGGCATTGCACGGGCGGGCGCGGCTGCCGGGGCGGTTCTTCCGGAGTGCGCTCACCCTCGGGCTCGCCGGCACCGTGCTCGCCATGTTCCATACCCTCAATGGCCTGGCCGCGGGCTCGGCGCTGCTGGTGCTGATGGGCGCGGTCAAGCTGCTGGAGGTCACCTCGCGGCGCGACCGGCTGGTCGTGATCGGTGTCGGGATCTATCTGCTGCTGAGCGCCTGCCTGGTATCCCAGGCGCTGCCGCGTCTTGCGCTGTACCTGCTGCAGGCCGGAGTGTGCTGCACGGCGCTGCTGTACGCGGCCCATCCCGATACCGACCTGCCGGTGGGCGCCGCGGTCCGGCTCAGCGCACGGAGCCTGGGACTCGCCCTGCCCCTGGCGCTGTTGCTGTTCGCCCTGTTTCCGCGGCTCTCCGGCTCGTTCTGGTCGCTGGGCAGTCCGGGCGCCGCGCAGACCGGCCTGTCGGACACGATGAGTCCGGGAAGCATCTCCGAACTGGGCAACTCGGTGGATCCGGTGTTTCGTGTCTGGTTCAACGGGCCGATGCCGCCGCCCCAGGAGCGCTACTGGCGCGGCCCCGTGCTGCACGATTTCGACGGCTACACCTGGACCCGGACTCACGGAGCGTTCTACAGGGCCGAGACGCTCAGCTACCTGGGGCCCGCCTACCGTTACCAGGTACGGCTCGAACCGGATTCGACTCCCTGGTGGCCCGCGCTCGATACCGTGCAGTCCGCCCAGGCGCCCGGCACTTCGATCACGCCGGACCGGCAGCTCGTCGCCTATCGTCCGGTCCATGACGCGGTCACCTACACGGCCGTCTCCTTCACCGCGACCGCATCCACCGAACCCCTGTCGCACCTCGCGCAGCGCTTCGACTCCGACCTTCCCCCTGAACGCAATCCGCGCACCCGGGCGCTGGCGGTGCGCATGCGCGCGGCCGCCTTGGACGTCCCCTCGTACGTGAGCAGCGTGCTCGCCCTGTTCCGCGACGGGCATTTCGAATACACGCTCACGCCGCCGCTGCTCGACCTGAATTCGGTCGACGACTTCCTGTTCAATACGCGGCGCGGCTTCTGCGGGCATTTCGCCTCGGCATTCGCGATGCTGATGCGCGCCGGCGGCGTGCCGGCGCGCGTCGTCACCGGCTACCAGGGCGGTGAATGGAATCCCATCGGCGGCTACCTGCTGATCCGGCGCTCCGACGCCCACGCCTGGGTGGAAGTGTGGGAGGAGGCCCGCGGCTGGGTGCGGGTGGATCCGACCGCCGTCGTGGCCCCGGAGCGGCTGCGCCGCGGAATCCTGGACCTGCTGCCCGATGCCGGATCGATGCCGGCGCGGCTGCTGCACCAGTTCTCGTGGCTGCAACAGGGTCACGAGGCCTGGGATGCCCTGAACGCATGGTGGAGCACCCGGGTGATCGCCTACAACTACGCCTCGCAGCTGCGCCTGCTCGAGCAGCTCGGATTCGGCAACCCCGGCTGGCAGCAGCTCGGCTGGCTGCTCGCCGGCGCGCTCGCCGCGTGGCTGGTCGTGGTCGGCTGGCAGTTCGGCGCGGTTCGCCCGACGGCCGGGCCCGACCGGCTGGCGCGCGCATACCTGCGCCTGTGCGCGCGCCTCGCACGCCACGGACCGGCCCGGCAGCCCCACCAGGGGCCGCTGGCCTACGCGGCCGCATTCAGCGGCACCTCCGATCCGCAGATCCGGGCCCGCGAGCTGCTGCGGCTGTATGCCCACCTGCGCTTCGGCGGCATCTCCCCCACGGTGGCGCAGGTGCGGGAGTTCGAAAGGCGCGTCAGTCGCTGGCCCCCGCCTCGGCGTGCTCGCGGGTCTCCCGGAAGGCAACCCCCGGCCAGCGCTCCAGGGTCAGCTGCAGATTGACCCGCGAGGGCGCGAGGTACACCAGCGCTCCGCCGTGATCCAGCGCCAGGTTCTCGTGGTTGCGCTGCCGGAACTCGGCCAGCATCTTCGGATCATCGCAAGACACCCAGCGGGCCGTGTGCACGCCGATCGCATCGAACACGCACTGGACGTTGTACTCATCCTGGAGGCGGAATGCGACGACCTCGAACTGCAGCTGCCCGACGGCGCCCAGTATCAGGTCGTTGTTGCGCAGTGGCTTGAAAAGCTGCGTGGCGCCCTCCTCGCACAGCTGCGCCAGGCCCTTCTGCAGCGCCTTCGCCTTCAGCGGGTCCTTGAGCACCGCGCGCCGGAACAGTTCCGGCGCGAAACTGGGAATTCCCGTGAAGGTCAGCTGCTCGCCCTCGGTGAAGGTGTCCCCGATATTGATGGTGCCGTGGTTGTGCAGGCCGATGATGTCACCGGCGAAGGCCTCCTCGGCCTGGGCGCGGTCGGCCGCCATGAAGGTGAGCGCGTCGGCGATGCGCACTTCCTTGTGCAGGCGTGCATGGTACAGACGCATGCCGCGCGCGTAGCGGCCGGAACACAGTCGCATGAAGGCGATCCGGTCACGGTGCGCCGGATCCATGTTCGCCTGGATCTTGAAGACGAACCCCGTCAGCTGCGGTTCGAGCGCGTCCACGATCCGCTCGCGTGTCGCGCGCGGCAACGGCCCGGGTGCGTGCTGCGCGAACGCCGCCAGCAGCTCCTCCACGCCGAAGTTGTTGATCGCCGAACCGAAGAACACCGGCGTCTGCCGGCCGGCGCCGTAGGCGACCGGATCGAAGGCATCGGTCGCCCCCTGCACCAGCTCGACTTCCGCCGCGAAAGCCTGTGCCTCGGAACCGAGGAACTCGCGCGCCTCGCGCGAGGCGAGGCCGTCGATCGTCACGTTCTCACCCACCCGCCCCTTCTCGGCCGGCTGGTAGGCGTAGATGCGGTCCTGGGGAATGTGATAGACGCCCTTGAGTCTTTGTCCCATGCCGATGGGCCAGGTGACGGGCGCCGTGCGGATCTTCAGCACCCGCTCGATCTCGTCGAGCAGCTCGATCGGCGCACGGCCCTCGCGGTCGAGCTTGTTGATGAAGGTGATGATGGGGGTATCGCGCAGGCGGCACACCTCCATGAGCTTCACGGTGCGCTCTTCCACCCCCTTCGCGCAGTCGATGACCATCAGCGCCGAATCCACCGCCGTCAGCGTCCGGTAAGTGTCCTCCGAGAAGTCCTCGTGGCCCGGCGTATCGAGCAGGTTGATGATGCAGTCGCGGAACGGGAACTGCATGACCGAGGAGGTCACGGAGATGCCGCGCTGCTGTTCCAGGCGCATCCAGTCCGAGGTCGCATGGCGCGTGGCCTTGCGTCCCTTGACCGTCCCGGCCATCTGGATCGCGCCGCCGAACAGCAGCAGCTTCTCGGTCAGGGTGGTCTTGCCGGCATCGGGGTGGGAAATGATGGCGAACGTGCGTCTTCTTCTTATCTGTCCGGCGATTGATTCATCCATAGCCAACTATCACAAAGCGAAAAGGGACCGGCAGGAACCCGGCGCAGTGCGGCCCCGGCGTGCCGGCCCCAGCCTACCGCCTGTGGGCCCGGGCCGGCAAGGATTGCACCGCTGCGCGGTGACTGCACGGCCGGCGACTTTTGCTGCAGCCGGCGCGATCGCCTACCATGGCCGCCCGACTGGAGAACCCATTGAGCGCAACCGACGAGAGTACCCTGCAGGACGTCATCTTCGGCATCATCGCCAAAGAGGCCAACATCGACCGCAGCAGAATCAGCGTCGATTCGACCCTCAAGGATCTCGGCGTCTCCTCGCTCGATGCGGCCGTGATCATCTTCGAGATCGGTGACCGATTCGATGTCACCATGCCGGACCACGATGCGAACTTCGACATCGGCACGGCCGGGGGCCTCGTCGCTGCGGTCGCGAAACTCCTCGCCGAGAAGCCCGGCGCGACGTGACGCGATTGGGACGCCGCGTCGTGATCACCGGCATGGGTGCGATCAGCGCCCTCGGCCACACCGCCCGCGAGACCTGGACGGCAATGCGGGAGGGCCGTGTCGGGATCGCCCCGATCGGCAATATTCCCACCGAGCGGCTGCTGGTCGGGATCGCCGCCGAAGTGCGTGGTTACGATCCGGCCGCACACTTCGACGCCCGGCGCCTGCCGCTGCTCGACCGCGTGTCGCAGTTCGCGCTGCACGCGGCCCGTGAGGCGGTCGCGCATTCCGGCCTCGACTTCCGTGCCGGAGACCTGGGCGAACGCACGGCCTGCATCATCGGCACCGGCGTCGGCGGCGAGAACTCGCACAACGAGCAGGCGCGCCGCTTCTACGGCGAGAACAACCCGCGCGTGCACCCGCTGTCGATCCTGCGCGTGATGGCGAACGCGCCGGCCTGCCATGTCGGTATCGAGTTCGGCCTGAAGGGTCCCGCATTCACGGTCGCCAGCGCCTGCGCCTCCGCCAATCACGCCATGAGCCAGGCTTTCGAAATGGTGCGCAGTGGCCGCGCGGACCTGGCCGTCACGGGCGGCGCCGAGGCCTGCGTGACGGTACCGACGATGAAGGCGTGGGAAGCCATGCGCGTCATGGCCGACGACACCTGCCGCCCGTTCTGCAGGCAGCGCCGCGGCATGGTGCTCGGCGAGGGCGCCGGCATGTTCGTGTTCGAGGAATTCGCGCGGGCGCGCCGGCGCGGTGCCACGATCCTGGCGGAATTCGCCGGATCCGGTGCGACCGCGGACGCCGCCGACATGGTATTCCCGTCGGAAACGACCGTCGCGCGCGCGATGTCGCAGGCACTGGCGGATGCCGGTCTGAATCCGTCCGACGTGGGCTACATCAACGCGCACGGCACGGCGACGGCGGCCAACGATGCGATCGAGACCCGGGCGATCCACCGCGCCTTCGGCCCGTACGCGGACCAGGTGGCGGTGTCCTCGACCAAGTCCATGCACGGACACGCCCTCGGTGCCGCGGGCGCCGTGGAACTCGTCGCGGCGATCGGCGCCCTGCGCGAGCGCGTGATCCCGCCGACCATGAACTTCCTCGACTCCGATCCCGAATGCGACCTCGACTACGTGCCGAACGTGGCCCGCGAGAAGGCCGTCCGCGCCGTGCTGAGCAATTCCTTCGCCTTCGGCGGCCTCAACTGCGTCGTCGCCCTGAAGGGCGCCTGATGCTCGAGCGTATCCTCCGGCTCACGACTGCATATCCCGGCCGCGTGCTCGCGGTGCTCGGCATCGTATGCGTTTTCGGAGGCTTCATCGGCAGTCCCGTGAAGGGACTGTTGAATGCGGACAATGATTCGTTCCATGACCTCGGCTCCGAGAGCACCCGGGCCATCGAGGCGATCCAGAGGAGCTCGGGTGTGCTGAGCGGCCCCGAATTGCTGGTGGTGGTTGACCGCGACCGTCCGCGCTCGCTCGACACGGTGGCTTCGACCCTGTGTTCCGACCCCGACGTGGCAAGGGTGGTTGGCGGCAGCGGCCGGGACCGCAATGACGTGTGCCGGCGTGGCAGTCCGGCCCGCGCCGCAGACCCCCAGCCGTTTGTATCGAGGGACGGCAGCAAGGTCTACTTCTCCGCCGTCTACAGGGCATCCGCGGTCGCGAATGCGACGACCCGGCGTCTGCTCGCCGGACTTGCGGGCATTCCGGGCGTACGCCCGGGCGGCGTCGGACCCGTCTACGATGCCGTGAACGACCAGGTCGCGCACGATCTCACGACGGCGGAGCTGCTCGCATTTCCGCTGCTGTTCATCGCCGCGCTCGTCACCTTCCGGTCGGTCATCTCCGCGTTCCTGCCCCTGCTGGTCGGCGGCTTCACCATCGTGATTTCGATGATGATCCTGCGCGTCGTCAACGCGCAGATGGCGATCTCGGTCTTCGCGCTGAATCTGGTCACCGGACTGGGACTCGGTCTCGCCATCGACTATTCGCTGTTCCTCGTCTCGCGCTTCCGGGAAGAACTGGACCGGGCCGGCGAGGTGGCCGAGGCGGTCCGCAACACCGTGCAGACTGCCGGCCGCACGGTGGCGTACTCCGCCGTCACGGTCGCCGGCTCGGGCCTCGCACTGCTGGTCTTCCCGCTGCGCTTCCTCTACTCGATGGGCGTGGGCGTGATCATCACGGCGCTCGTCGCCGCGATCGGCGCCCTGGTCATGCTGCCCGCGCTGTTCGCGGTGCTCGGCCCGCAGGTCAATGCGCTGGGGCTCGAGCGCTGGCGGCAGGCGATGCGCGCCGAGGCCCGCGCCGAGAAGTCCGGCTTCTGGTATCGGCTCTCGCAGTTCGTGATGCGGCACCATGCGCTGGTGGCGGTCACCGCGGTCGCCATCGTGCTGGTGCTCGGCATACCCTTCCTCCGGATCAGGTTCACCGGCATCGATGTGAGCGTGCTGCCGGATGATGCGCCGGCAAGGATTGCCACGATGGAGCTGCGCGATGATTTCGCGGCCGCCGACGTGAACCCGATCATGGTCGAGGTCAGTCATCCTGCCGCGGGCCCGTCCGGAGAGGATTCCTCCATGACGGATTACACGAACCGGCTGCGGCACCTGCCCCACGTGAAGTGGGTGACCGAGGCCCGATATCTCGGCGCGGACACCTGGCAGATCGGCGTCATTGCGGACGCCCCGGCACTCGCTGACCACACTTACCAGCTCGTTCGGGACGTTCGTGCCCTGAAGGCGCCCGGTGGGTCGCTGGTGGGGGGCACGACCGCCAATCAGATCGACCAGCTGAGCGCACTGCGGCGCAATCTGCCCGCCTCCCTGGCCATACTCGCGATGCTGGTGCTCGTGGCGCTGTTCCTGATGACGGGGTCGGTGGTGTTGCCGCTCAAGGCCATCGTGATGAACCTGCTGACCATCAGCGCCACCCTCGGCATCCTCGTCTTCATCTTCCAGGATGGCCGCTTCGAGAACCTGCTCGACTATCACGGGCAGGGCGCGCTCGAATCCGCGCAGATCACCTTCCTGTTCGTCGTGGCCTTCGGGCTCGCCACGGACTACGCGGTGTTCCTGCTCATGCGCATCAAGGAAGCGCGCGACCACGGCGCGGGTGAGCGCGAGTCGGTGGCCCTGGGCCTGCAGCGCACGGGGCGCATCGTCACGGCCGCCGCAGTTCTCTTCGCCATCGCCATGGGCGCCTTCGCCACGTCGCGAATCGAGTTCCTGAAGGAACTGGGTCTCGGCATCGCACTATCGGTACTCATCGACGCCACCATCATCCGGGCCCTGCTGGTGCCAAGTCTCATGGCGCTGATGGGCAAGTGGAACTGGTGGGCACCGGATCCGTTGCGCCGCCTGCACGCACGCATCGGCGTCGCCGCCCACTGAGGATCCCTGACATGCGCCTCTCCGGCCGGGTGCTGATCGCCGCGGTACGCCTGTTGATCGGCCCCCGTGCCCGCTGGGCCGGTGCCGGGCCGTCCCCCGCGCAGCGCATCTATTTCTCGAATCATCTGAGCCACATCGATACGCTCGCGATCTGGGCCGCGTTGCCGCGCCGGCTGCGCACCCGCACGCGCGTCGGAGCCGCACGCGACTACTGGGGCAAGGGGCTCA
>DATJPN010000002.1:0-56343 GCA_035506335.1 Steroidobacteraceae bacterium
CCCGAGGGCGACAAGGAAGTGCACATCGACGCGCTGATCGAGCGCTGCCGGGAGCTGATCGGCGTGGCCGGCTTCGGCGCCGTGCTCGGACTTTCCCTGGAACTGATGCTCGCCGACATCCGCGACGACCTGGCGGGATTCGGCGTCGAGTTCGATCGCTGGTACTCGGAGAGTGCGCTCGCGACCTCCGGCGCGATCGCGCGCGCGCTCGAGCGACTGCGGGCCCAGAACCAGATCTACGTCAAGGACGGCGCCCAGTGGTTCGCGGCCACCCAGTTCGGCGACGAGAAGGACCGGGTCGTCGTGCGCGAGAACGGCGTCGCCACCTATTTCGCCTCCGACATCGCCTATCACCTCGAGAAGCGCGAGCGCGGCTTCCAGCGGCTGCTCGACGTACTGGGCGCGGATCACCACGGCTACGTGGCGCGCGTGCGCGCGGGCCTGGCCGCGATGGGCGAACCGGGCGAGTGCCTGGAGGTCAGCCTCATCCAGTTCGTGAGCCTGTTCCGCGGGGGCGAGAAGATCCCCATGGGCAAGCGCGAGGCGCAGTTCGTCACGCTGCGGCAGCTGCGCGAGGAAGTCGGCAACGACGCCTGCCGGTTCTTCTACCTGATGCGCAGTCACGACCAGCCGCTCGACTTCGACCTGGAGCTCGCGAAGTCGCGCACCAACGAGAACCCGGTGTACTACATCCAGTATGCCCACGCCCGCGTGACGAGCGTACAGCGGCAGCTCGGCGCGAAGGGCCTGACCTTCGACCTCGCGCAGGGACTGGCCCATGCGACGCTGCTGACCAGCGCGCACGAGCAGGCGCTCCTGCAGTGCCTGTCACGGTACCCGGAGAGCCTCGCGAGCGCATCGCTGCAGCGCGCGCCGCACACGCTCGTGCATTACCTGCGCGAGCTCGCCAACGCCTTCCACGTCTATTACAACGCCGAGCAGTTCATCGTGCCGGACCCGCCGCTGCGCAATGCGCGACTGGCGCTCGCCGGCGCCACACAGCAGGTCATCCGCAACGGGCTCACGCTGCTCGGCGTGAGCGCTCCGGAGAGCATGTGACCCGGCACGGCGCGCGTGACTACAAGTCCGCGCGGCCGCGCGGCGGCGGCGCGGTCCGCTGGCAGGACTTCGGCACGGGTCTCGTGGCCGGCGCCGTCGTAGGCGCGATGGCCTGGGCTTTCACGCACCAGGCGCAGCGCGCGCCGGTCGCGCTCGATGCGCCCCGGCCCGAAGTCCGCAAGCCGCCGCCGGAGGCGCCGGGCACGGGCTCGGGTCCCCAGCATTACGATTTCTATTCGATGCTGCCGAACTTCGAGGTCGTCGTGCCGGAAAAGGAGCACGACGTGAAGCGCGACCTGCCGGCCGCGCGGATCGAAAAGCCCGGCGCGTATGTGCTGCAGGCCGGTTCGTACCGCAACGAGGGCGATGCCGGACGGGTGGCCCGCCAGCTCACCCTGCAGGGGATCGATGCGAAGGTGCAGCGCGTGGCCCTGGACACCGACGTGTGGTTTCGGGTGCGGGTCGGGCCGATCAGCGATCTTGACGAGTTGAACAGGGCGCGACGGCAGCTGCAGGCGGCCGATGTCGACGCACTGGTGATCCGGGTCGGGGATTAGTCGTCGGCGGTGGCGCGGAAGTCCACGCCCAGCGAGCGCAGCTTGCGATACAGATGGGTCCGCTCCATGCCGACCCGCTTGGCGAGGCGCCCGACCTTGCCGTTGCACAGCAGCAGCTGCTGCTGAAGATAGGCGCGTTCGAACTGTTCACGGGCTTCACGCAGCGGCAGGGCGAGCAGGTCCTGCTTGACGAGCGGCTCGCCGGGCACCGCCTGGAGCGCCAGTTCGTGCTCGATTTCCTCCAGCCGGATCTCCTCGGGGCCGCCCTGGATCAGGAGCCGGTGCACGAGGTTCTTCAGCTCCCGGAGGTTGTCGGGCCAGGGGTAGTTGCGCATGCGGTTCTGCGCCGCGACGCTGAAACGCCGGAACGGCAGCCCTTCGGCATCGACCGCTCGGTCCACGTAGTGGCGCAGCAGTTCCGGAACGTCCTCGGCGTAGTCCCGCAGGGGCGGAATGCGCACGATGAGGGTGTTCAGGTGTCCGAGCAGGTCGCGGCGGAACTGCGAACCCACGGTGCCGGCGCGGGTCTCGATGCCGGGCTGCGCCGAGGAGACCACGCGCGCGTCGAAGCGCTGCACCGCCTGCGTCTTCAGTCGCGAGAAGCTGCCGGATTCGAGCACGCCGAGCAGCACCCGCTGGGCGATCTGCGGCAGATCCTCGATCTCGTTGATGAACAGCGTGCCGTCACCGGCCTGTTCGAGCAGACCCTTGGTATCACCGCTGCCCAGCAGCAGCGCCTCGGCGTCGGCCTCGCGCAGGGTGCTCGCGATCAGGGTCACGAAAGGTGAGCCGGCGCGGGGGCTCTCGGCATGCAGGTAGCGGGCGAATGCCTCGCGGCCCGATCCGGGCTCGCCGATCAGCAGCACCGCGGAGCGGTTCGTGGCCAGCTGCTGCAGGTCCGAACGCAGCTGCTGGATGACGCGGCTCTTGCCGGCCGGGATCTGCAGCTGGTTGGGCGCGACGCGCACCGGTTGCCGCCTGCGCTTGCCGGCCTCCAGCGCCCGCTCCACCGTGCGCAGCAGTTTCGCGATCGACAGCGGTTTCTCCACGAAATCGA
Source organism: Steroidobacteraceae bacterium (assembly GCA_035506335.1). Taxonomy (GTDB): domain Bacteria; phylum Pseudomonadota; class Gammaproteobacteria; order Steroidobacterales; family Steroidobacteraceae; genus DAIDKA01. The sequence goes on from DATJPN010000002.1 coordinate 2,674, forward strand.
ACGCACCGAGGCGGGTCGCCTCGACCGCCGTCTCGATGGTGCCGTGACCGGACATCATGACGACCTGGACGCCGTCGGCGGCGGACTGGGACCACTCGCGCAGCAGCGTGATGCCATCGACGCCCGGCATCCAGATGTCGAGCAGCACCAGGTCGGGCGTCTGCCGGGCGCGCGCCGCGCGGGCCTGCTCGGCGTCGGCCGCGACCTCGACCGAATAGCCTTCCTCCGTGAGGATTTCCTTCAGCAGGCCGCGAATGTCGGCCTCGTCGTCCACCACCAGAATCCGCATGGCACTCATCCCAAGCTCTCCTTCCTGGCCGCCGGGCGGACGCCGGACGCACGGTGCGAATGCGCCGCCCGCGTGCTGTCACGCAGCGGCAGGGTAACCCGCACGATGGCTCCGCCTTCGGGCCTGTTCTCGGCGTCGATGCGACCGCCATGCTCTTCGACGATCTTCTTGACTATCGCCAGTCCAAGGCCGGTTCCGCGCGGCTTGCTGGTCACGTAGGGATCGAACACCCGACCCAGCAGCTCGCGCGCGAATCCCGGCCCATTATCACAAACCGTCACCACACCGTGGGCCCATTCCGCATCCTCGGTCTGCAGCAGCCGGGTTGAGATGTCTACTATCGCGCGTGAATCATATCCCTCCAGCGCCTCGAGCGCATTGACGAGGAGGTTGTTGAGAATCTGTCTTACCCGGCCGCGGTCCGCCTCGATGATTCCCAGGCGCGGATCCAGGTCCATCCGGATCTGCACCCGGCTGCCCGAGGAGCGGTACAGCTCCACCACCTCGGCGACCAGTTCGTTGAGGCTGAAACTGGTGATCTTCATGTCCGGTGCACGGGCGTATTCGCTGAACGCGTTGACCATCTGCTTCATGGTCTCGACCTGCTGCACGATGGTGTCGGTGGAGCGCCGCAGGAGCTCCGCGTCCTCGCGTCCCATGTTGGCGGTCAGCTTGCGGCGCATGCGCTCCGCCGACAGCTGGATCGGGGTGAGCGGATTCTTGATCTCATGCGCGAGGCGGCGCGCCACCTCGCCCCATGCCGCGTCGCGCTGCGCCTGCAACAGGGCCGTTATGTCATCAAACACAATGATATAGCCCCGCTCGCCACCCTCCACGACCAGCGGCGTGCAGGCGCACATCAGCGCCCGGCGGTCGGATCCGCCGTCCAGGTCGATCTGTTCGCGCCATTCTTCGCGCCCGGCGGCGAAGCGCACCACCAGCGCCGCCACGAACTGGCTGAAGCGCTCCTTGCCGGCCGCGAGCTGCGGCAGCGACGAGCCGGTCGCCTGCGCGAGGTCCACGCCCATGATCTGTCCGGCGGCCTCGTTGGCCATCCTGACGGTGAGCTCGCGGTCGACCGCCAGCACGCCGGTGGACAGGCGCGCCAGGATCACCGCCAGTCGGCCGCGCTCCCGCTCCACCGCCTCCTGGCTGCGCCAGGCCTCCTCCCGCGCGCGGCGCAGGCGCTTGGTCATGTCGTTGAAGGAATGGACGAGGTAGCCGAGCTCGTCGCGCGAGGGCAGCGGCAGGCGCGTGCCGAAGTCGCCCTTGCCGACCGCCCGGGTGCCGGCGATCAGGTCCTGCACCGGCCGGACCAGCCGCTGCGCGGACTGGATCGCGCCATAGATCGCCGCCAGCATCGCCAGCAGCAGCACCAGTGTGAGCGTCAGGCGGAAGCTGTTCTTCAGCGGCTCGCGCAGCGCCGCGAGATCCCCGTACTGGGAATAGGTCTGCTGCACCCGCTCGGAGAGCTTGGCCAGCTGCTGCGGCACCTCGTATACGGCGTAGACGTAGCGGCGGTCGGCGGAGTCGCCGCTTTCGGACAACGGCGCGGCCACCCGGATCAGGTACTGGCCGCCGACCTGCGGGTCGATGCCGACGTAGGGCCGGTGCTGGCCGATCTGGCGCAGCACGTCGCGCGGCGGCGCGGCCGGCGCGACCTCGAGCGGATTGTCGCTGCTGAAGGCCGTCACGTGCTGGTCCGAATCGAACAGCACGATCTCGCTGGCATCGGTGGCGCGCAGCTCCTCGTTGAGGCGCCTGATCAGTTCCTCGTGCGGCACGGACGCGAGCGCGGCGGCGAAGTCCTCGGTGCGCGAGCCGTACTCGCGCATGCGCACGTCGATGGCCGCGCGCGACAGCAGCATGGCGTCATTCAGGCCCTGCTTGACCTCGATCCGGAACCAGCTGTCGATGCCGCGGTTCAGGAAGTCGAGCGAGAACAGATACACGACCAGCAGCGGCGCGATCACCAGGGCGCCGAAGGTGCTCACCGTGCGCGCCGTGAGGCGCGATCCGGGGACGTTGGCGCGGAAATCGCTGACCAGCTGCCAGATCTTGCGCGCGATCAGCGCCGTGAGGCCGATCACGCCGATCACGTTCAGCAACAGGATCCACGGCTGCAGGCGCCCGAAATCCGAGGAGTGCTGCACGCTCTTGGCGAGCAGCAGCAGGGCGCTCGTCCCGATCACCGCCCACAGCAGCCCCAGGGCCCAGGTGCCCCAGGGACGACGCCGGGGCGTCAGGTTGTCAGTGACCATGTGTACCAGTCGCTCACCCGGCTCCAGTCGTCGGTCCAGAACAGCAGGGCGCGCAGCGAGGAGGACAGATGCCCGCGCCGGATGCCGGCGCGGACACTGATGACGTAGCGCGCACCGGCCTCGAGCTGGGGACCTACGAGGATCGGCCAGCCGTCCACCGTGCCCAGGTACTGCAGGGCCGCATCGAGGGTGGCGAAGGTCTGCTGGTCGCCGGTCGCCGTGTCGCGGACCACGTAGCGGTCGCTCACGGTGTGATAGGCGAGCTCGCGCCGCAAGGTGAGGTCGACCACGGTGCTGTCGAACCAGAAGCGGCGCGCGCGCTCGACGCGTGCATCGACGTCGAAGATCAGGTCGACGCCGTCGCGCAACGCATCGCTGATGGCCGGCGTCATCGGATAATCGATGCGCGCGTGCAGCTGGAAGACCGAGTGATCGAGGTCCACGAAGGCCGACCGCACCTGCAGCACGCCATCGAGCGCATCGGCAACGGCGAGCACGCCGCCGAGCATCATGCAGCCGGCGGCCAGCATCACCCACGGGGAGCGGACCCTCATGCTTGCGCATCGGCGGGGCGTGGTCCCCTGTCCTCGGTACATGTCAGTGCGGTCCGGCTGTGGCGTTCAGCACACAAGCATAATAGAAGCCGTCGGTGCCCGCCTCGCCTCCGGGCAGCAGCTGCACCCCGTGGACACCGGTCAGGGCACCCGGAACCTGCAGGCCCGCGCGGCCCAGCAGCTGGTCCGCCGGCAGCACCTCGACGCCCGCGGGCGCCCCGGTGATGAAGCGGCCGATGACGTCATCGTTTTCCGCCGGCAAAACCGAGCAGGTGCAATAGAGCAGGCGCCCACCCGGGGCGAGGAGCGTCACCGCCGTCCTGAGCAGTGCCAGCTGGGTCGCCGCGAACGCCGCGATGTCCGACTCACGGCGCAGCAGGCGGATATCCGGATGGCGGCGGATGACACCGGTGCCCGAACAGGGCGCATCGAGAAGGATGCGATCGAATCCGCCCCGGGCGAGCGCCGCCGGCACCGTGCCGTCCGGGCCCATGCCCGTCGTCAGGTCCGCGACCACCAGTTGGGCGTTGCGTCGGCAACGCTCCAGATTCTCGCGAACCCGCGCCAGCCGCGCGGCATCGGCGTCGGCTGCGACCAGATCGCACGGCGCGTCGGCGAACTCGAGGATATGCAGCGTCTTGCCACCCGGCGCCGCGCAGGCATCCAGGATGCGCATTCCCGGCCGGGGATCCAGCAGCGGGGCGGCCAGCTGCGCGCCGGCATCCTGGACCGACACCCAGCCTTCGCCGAAGCGGGGCAAGGCGCCGACGGGGACGGGCGCTGCGAGCTGCACGGCAGCCGGCGCCCAGGCGCAGGCGCGCGCCTCGATGCCGACCGCGCCGAGCAGCGCGAGGTAAGCGTCGCGGTCGATGCGCGTCAGGTCCACGCGCAGCATCATCGGTGGATGCGCATTGTTCGCGGCCATGACGGCCGCGGCCTGTTCCGGCCAGGCGCGGTGCAATGCCGCGGCGAGCCAGGCCGGATGGGCGAGCGCCGCCACCGGATCGGCGTCGACCGCGGCGAACAGCGCGGCGCGTTCCCGCACCAGGCGCCGCAGCACGGCGTTGACCAGGCCCGCGGCCCGCGCCTGGCCGAGCTGGCGCGCCGCATTGACCGCGGCGTTGACGGTCAACTGCGGCGGGTTGCGCGAGTATTCGATCTGGTGCGCGGCGGCGACGAGCAGCGCGCTCACCTGCGGCTCCAGAGGCCCGGCCCGGCGGGCGAGCAGGCGCTGGACCGCCGGCAGCAGCCGCAGATACCAGCGCACGCTGCCGAGCACCACGGCGCGCACCGCGGCGCGCTCACCCGAGGCCGCAACCGGGGCCAGCGCGGCGTCGGCCGAGGCGCCCGCGACCACGTCGGCGATGATGCGCGCGGCGCTCACGAGCACCGCGGTGCGGGTATCGCTCATCCGAATCTGCGCGGGCCCGTCGCGCAGGAATTCACGAACTCGCGCGCCGCGACCACCTTGCGTCCGGTGCGCTGCAGCTCCCCGACCCACAGCTCCCCGGTGCCGCAGGCCACACGCAGATACCGACCCTGCGCATCGAGGCCCAGCCAGGTGCCCGGGGCCGCGGCGCTGGGCTGCGCCGCCTCGAGCCGCGGCGCGTACGCCTCGTGGATGCGCAACTGCTCGCCGGCAAATCCGGTCTCGGCCACCGGCCAGGGATTGAAGGCGCGCACCTGGCGGGAGATCAGCTCGGCCGGATCGCTCCAGGTGATGTGCGCTTCGGCCTTCCGGACCTTCGGCGCGAGGGTGACGCCATCGTGCGGCTGCGGCCGGGGCTGCAGGCGCTGCGCGGCCAGCTCTTCCAGGACCGGCAGCAGCGCGCGCGCCCCGAGCACGGCGAGCGTCTCGTGCAATGACGCGCTGGTGTCGCGCTCGCCGATGGGGACGCGGTGCATGGCCAGGATGTCCCCCGTATCGAGGCCCTCGTCCATCTGCATGATCGTGACCCCGGTCTCGGCGTCCCCGGCCAGGATGGCCCGCTGGATGGGCGCGGCGCCGCGCCAGCGCGGCAGCAGCGATGCGTGGATGTTGATGCACCCGAAGGTCGGCAGCCGCAGCACCTCGGGGGTGAGGATCTGGCCGTAGGCCACGACCACCATGACATCGGCGGCGAGGGCCGCGACGGCCGCGCGGCCCTCCTCGCCGCGGAGGCTCTCGGGTTGCGACACCGGCAGTCCGTGGGCCAGCGCCGCGAGCTTGACCGGGCCGGGCGCGAGATGCCGGCCACGGCCTCGCGGGCGGTCAGGCTGCGTCAGCACGCCGACCACGGCGTGCCGGGAGGCGAGCAGCGCGGCCAGCGCCGGCACTGCGAACTGCGGCGTGCCGGCGAAGGCCACGCGCAGCGGACGGGCGGCGATCATTGCGTCAAGGCGGCTGCGCTAGCGCGCCCCGGCACGGCGGGCGGCACTCGCACCATGCTGTGCCGCGATACGCTCCTTGCGCTCCTTGTCCAGCTTCTTGCGAATACGGTCGCGCTTCAGGTCAGACAGGTAATCGACGAACAGCTTGCCCTCGAGATGATCCATCTCATGCTGCAGGCACACGGCCACGACGCCGTCCAGGTGACGCTCGAACACCGCGCCAGTGCGATCCTGCGCCCGCACCCTCACCCGTGCCGCCCGCTGCACGTCGTCGAACACGCCGGGCACCGACAGGCAGCCCTCCTCGGTCTTCGCCACGCCCTCGCGCTCGAGGATTTCCGGGTTGATGAAGACCAGCGGCTCGGTGCGCTCCTCCGAGAGGTCCATGATGATCAGGCGGCGGTGCACATCGACCTGGGTCGCGGCGAGCCCGATACCGGGGGCCTCGTACATGGTTTCGAACATGTCATCGATGAGCCGTCCGAGCGCCTCGTCGAACTGCTGCACCGGCTGTGCGCGGGTGCGCAGGCGCGGATCCGGGTATTCCAGAATTGTTAGACGCGACATCAGTTTCATGCTCTAGTATGGGGATCTTGCAAGGCTTATCCTGGCAATGGCCCGCCCGCCAGCACCCCCGGTCTCCCGGCCGGGGCCCTCGTGGGCGCGTGACCCAGCGCACAAACTTGACAATACGTCGTGTGCCGACCGCCGCAGCCGATTATAACAGCCGTGCTGCTGCCCCACCCCCTTAGGTTGAGGAGGGGAGAATGACTTTCAACCACGTATCCAGATCCGGACTGACTGCAAGCCTCGTAGCCGCCGCGATGTCGGTGTGCGGCTGTTCGACCCTGCTCGGGCATTCGCGCCCGGTCGAAGAGCCGGCTGCGCCCGTCGAGCAGGCCGCTTCCGCTGCCGCGCCCGCGCCCGAGCTGACGGCCACGGAGGCTGCGATCCAGGCGGCCGGACAGTCCGCAACGTCATCCGAAGCGGCGCCGGCGCCGACCGCGGACTCGATCAAGCCCTCCGCGCCGACGCAGTACACGGTCAAGCGCGGGGACACCCTCTGGGGCATCGCCAACGTGTTCCTGAAGAACCCGTGGGAATGGCCCGAAATCTGGTACGTGAACCCGAAGATCCAGAACCCGCACCGCATCTATCCGGGCGATGTGCTCGTGCTCGGCTATGACCGCAGCGGCCGCCCTCAGATCAGTGTCCAGAGCGAAGGCGCCCTGCGGCTGAATCCCGCGCTGCGCACCTCGCCGCTCGATGAGGCGATCCCGGCCATTCCCTACGCTTCCATTGCCGCCTTCCTGTCCCGGCCGGCGTTGCTCGCCCGCGAGCAGATCAAGAACGCGCCCTACGTCCTCGCCTTCCCGGACGAGCACCAGGCGGCGGGCGATGACCAGATCGTCTATGCCCGGGGACTCGCGAAAGCGGCCGCCGGCTCGCGTTACAGCGTCATTCATGTCGGCGACCCCATCGTCGATCCGGAGAGCGGCCGGACGCTCGGATATGAAGGCATCTACACGGCCACGGCCGTGGTGCGCAACGCGGCGGCCGTGACGCGCACGGTACTGGTGGATGCCGCCCGCGAAACCCTGCGCGGCGATTGCCTGGTGCCGGACTCCGATACGACGCCGCTGAATTTCTCGCCACGGGCTCCGAGCCAGAAGGTCCACGGCCAGATCATTTCGGTGGTCGACAACGTCACCCTCATCGGGCAATACAACATCGTCGCCATCAACCGCGGCGCGCGCGACGGCGTGGGCCCGGGCACGGTGCTCGCGGTCGACGTGGCGGGCGATGTGGTGACGGACCGCGGCCCGGCCTCCTACGCGAACACGGAGCGCAACCTCCTGGGGCTCGCGCCCTCGGTGCGCTTGCCTTCGGAGCGCGCCGGTACGCTGCTCGTCTTCAAGTCCTACGACGACATGAGCTTCGGCCTCGTGGTCGGTGCATCGGCGCCCATGCGCGTCGCCGACGTCGTACGCAACCCGTAACGGCGGGCGCACCCCCGGCACACGGTGCGTCCAGGCTCCGCAGCATGGAGCCCGCACGCCTGCATGCCACGCTCGCGAGGACCCCGGGCCTCACTGCGCAACACCTGTTTGCCTGCCGCACCGGGGCCGCCGCGGCACCGCCTCCCGACCTGCCGGCCCGCCTGCTCGAGGGCCCCTTGCCGCAACGTGCGAGGGCCTGGCTCGAGCGCCCCGACACCCGGCTGATCGATGCCGACCTCGCCTGGATCGAGGCGACCGGTTGCCGGATCCTCTGCTGCCTCGACCCGGACTTCCCGGCGGCACTGCTGCAGCTCGCGCCGGCGCCGCCGACCCTCTACGTCAGCGGCGACCCGGGTCCGCTGAACGGCCCGATCGTGACCATCGTGGGCTCCCGCCGGCCAACGGCCGGCGGAATGGACACGGCGCGGCGCTTCGCGGCCGAACTCGCCCGGGCGGGCGTCGGCATCGCCAGCGGACTTGCCGTGGGCATCGATGCGGCGGCCCACGAGGGGGCCTTGTCGGTCGGACTCACGATCGGTGTGTGCGCGACGGGCCTCGACCGGGTCTACCCCGTAAGCCTCGCGCCGCTTGCCGAGCGGATCCGCGGGCACGGCAGCCTGTTGAGCGTGTTCGCTCCGGGAGCGGGCCCGCGACGACACCACTTCGCGATCCGCAACCGGCTCCTCGGGGCCCTCGGGGCCGGCACGCTCGCGGTCGAAGCCGACGGCGGCAGTGGCTCGCTCGGTACCGCCTCCGAGGCCCGGCGACTCGAAAGACCCCTGTTCGCCGTCCCGGGCTCCATCCGCGACCCTTGCGCGCATGGCTGCAACCAGCTGATCCGCGAGGGAGCAATGCTCGTGCAGCGGTCCTGCGAAATCCTGCGGGATCTTCATTTTCCGGATATCAATCAGCGTGTTACAAGAGCGTCGGTGGCCCGTCCGGAGCCTCGGCCGTGTTCTTCGCCATTGGACAACAAATACGAAATGCTGTTAGATGCCGCAGGCTTCGAGCCTGTGGACATCGACGTTCTGGCGTTTCGGACCGGTTGGTCCGGGCACGCGGTGGCTGCGATGTTGCTGTTGCTTGAACTACAGGGGCGGGTCGCGCCCCAGCCTGGCGGCCGGTACTGCCGCCTGTCATAAGTCCAAGGCTCATGACGACCAGCGTCCTCGATATCCTGATTTACGTCTTTGACCGCTACATGCTCGAGGACACTTCCGAGGTTCCGGAACGCGATGACCTCGCTCGCGACCTGGAGCTGATGGGATTTGGCGCCGCGAGCGTCGAGCGGGCGCTCGACTGGCTGGCCGATCTGGCGGAGGTGCGGCTGCAGGGCGCCGAGGCGCCGCCTCGCGGCAACCCGAGCCTGCGGCTCTACAGCGACGGCGAGCTCGCCCGCCTGTCCACCGAGTCGCGCGGCTTCCTGATGCACCTGGAACGGCACGGGATCCTGACGCCGGTGCAGCGCGAAGTCGTCCTCGACCGGCTCCTCGCGCTGGATTCCGAGGAACTGGACACCGAGCAGATCAAATGGGTCGTGCTCATGGTGCTCTCGAGCCAGCCCGGCCAGGAGCAGGCCTTCGCCCGCATGGAGGATCTCGTGGCGGACGCCACGGGATGCCCGCCCCACTAGCCGCATGTCCCTCAGGTTCCACGTCACCATCATCAATCCGCGGCCTGGTCCGCGGTTTTTCGTCTAACGGGGCCGCAGCAGCGAATGGCAGAAAATCTGGTCATCGTCGAATCGCCGGCGAAGGCGCGCACGATCAAGAAGTACCTCGGCAAGGACTTCGAGGTGCTCGCCTCGTACGGGCACGTGCGCGACCTGGTGCCCAAGGAAGGCGCCGTCGACACCGAACATGGATTCGCGATGCGCTACCAGCCGCTCGAGAAGAACGAGCGGCACGTCGATGCGATCTCGCGGGCGCTGCGCAAAGCCAAGGCGCTGTACCTGGCGACCGACCCGGATCGCGAGGGCGAGGCGATCGCCTGGCACCTGCTCGAGATGCTCAAGGAGCGCGGCGAGATCGGCGCGCGCGCGGTGCATCGCGTCGCGTTCTACGAAATCACGAAGAACGCGATCAGGGCCGCGGTGGCCGAGCCGCGCGAGGTCTCGGCACCGCTGGTCAACGCCCAGCAGGCGCGCCGCGCCCTCGACTACCTCGTGGGTTTCAATCTCTCGCCGCTGCTGTGGAAGAAGGTGCGGCGGGGCCTGTCCGCGGGCCGGGTGCAGAGCCCGGCGCTGCGGATGATCTGCGAGCGCGAACAGGAAATCGAGGCCTTCAAGGCCCAGGAATACTGGACACTCGAGGGCGAGGGCGGGCATTCGAACCAGGCTTTTCCCCTGAAGCTCGTCGAATACGGTGGTGCGAGGGTCGAACAGTTCAGCTTCACCAACGAGACCGTCGCGCGCGAAGTCGAGCGCGGCATTCTGGCGGCGGCCGGCGGCACGGCGCAGCGGCCCGGGTCGCTCGCGGTCATCGCCATCGACCGCAAGCAGCGCCGCCGCAATCCGGCCCCGCCGTTCACCACCTCGACGCTGCAGCAGGAAGCGGCCCGCAAGCTCGGCTTCAACGCCCGCCGCACCATGCGCCTGGCGCAGCAGCTGTACGAGGGCGTCGACATCGGCGAGGGCAGCGTCGGACTCATTACCTACATGCGCACCGACTCGGTGTCGCTGGCGGCCGAGGCCATCAGCGAGATCCGCCAGGTTGCCGTGAAGCTGTACGGTCCGGAGGCCATCGATCCGGAGCCGCGCTTCTACCGGACCAAGTCGAAGAATGCCCAGGAGGCGCACGAGGCCGTGCGTCCGACCTCCGCCTCGATCGTGCCCGCGGACATCGAGCGTTACCTGGACCCCGACCAGTTCAAGCTCTACTCGCTGATCTGGCGGCGCGCCGTCGCCTGTCAGATGACCCACGCCACCTTCGACACCGTGGCCGTGGACATGCTGGCCGGCCCCGACGGTCCCGAGCGCCACCTGCTGCGGGCCAACGGGTCGACGCTCGTCAAGCCCGGATACATCGCCGTCTACCAGGAGGGCGCCGATGACGCCAAGGTGGACGACTCCGATCACGTGCTGCCGCCGATGAACGAAGGCGACCGGGTGAGCCTGCTCGCGTTCCGCGCGGAGCAGCACTTCACCGAGCCGCCGCCGCGCTACTCCGAAGCCTCGCTGGTGAAGGCCCTCGAAGAGCACGGCATCGGCCGTCCATCCACCTATGCCTCGATCATCTCGACGCTCCAGGACCGCGAGTACGTGGAGATGGACAACCGGCGCTTCATACCCACCGACATCGGCAAGATCGTCAACCGCTTCCTGACGCTGCACTTCAATCAATACGTGCAGTACGGCTTCACGGCCGACATGGAAGACGAGCTCGACGCCGTCTCGCGCGGCGAGGAAGAGTGGACGATACCGCTGACGAAGTTCTGGAAGCCGTTCATCCACCAGGTCGAAACCGTCGAGAAGACCGTCTCGCGGGACGAAGTCGCCCAGGCCCGCGACATCGGCACCGATCCGGTCTCGGGCAAGCCGATGACCGTGCGCATGGGGCGCTTCGGACCTTTCGTGCAGATCGGCACCAAGGACGACGCGGAAAAGCCCCGGTTCGCGGGACTGCGCCCGGGCCAGAAGATGGACAGCATCACGCACGAGCAGGCGCTCGAGCTCTTCAAGCTGCCGCGCACCCTCGGCGCCACCGCCGAAGGCGCGCCGATCCTCGCCAACATCGGCCGCTTCGGCCCCTACATCAAGTACGGCGACAAGTACGTGTCGCTGAAGGATGACGATCCGTACACGGTGAGCCTCGAGCGGGCGCTCGAGGTGATCCGGCTGAAGCAGGAAAGCGATGCGAACCGCCTGATCCAGGACTTCGGCGTCGACAACATCCAGGTGCTGAACGGCCGCTACGGCCCGTACATCACCGACAAGGTCAAGAACGCCAGGATTCCGAAGGATACCGATCCGAAGTCCCTGACGCTCGAACAGTGCCGCGCGCTGCTCGCGGCGGCCCCGGTGCGCGGCGGCCGCTTCGGCCGTGGACGCCGCGGCGCGGCCGGCAAGGCCGCCGCGGCCCCGCCCGCGCAGGCCCCGAAGGAGCCGGCGGAGCTGAAACCCAAGGCCGCCGCGGCCCGCGGCGCGACGGCCAAGCGCAAGAGCAAGAGCAAGAGCAAGAGCAAGCGGCCCGCGAAACCGGCCACCGGCAGGACCGCCGTGAAGAAGCCGGCTGCCGCCGCCGCGCGCCGCGCAGCCAATACCAAGGCAGGAGCCTGAGGCCGCCGGCCCTCGGGCCGGCTGGGCCTGCACCTGAAGGACCGAGCGTGAAGTATCGCCACAGTTTTCACGCCGGAAACTTCGCCGATGTGCACAAGCACGTGGCGCTGCTCGCGCTCATCGCGAGCCTGCAGCGCAAGGACAAGGGCTTCCTGTACCTGGAGACCCACGCGGGACGCGGCGCCTACGATCTGTCGCAGTCCCCCGGCAGCCGCGCCGCGCGCGCGGGCCTGGCGCGGGTGCTGACGCAACCGGACGCGCCCGCGGAGATCGCGGCCTACGGCGAAGCCGTCAGGCAGTGGCGCGAGCAGGTCGCCGATCGCAATGCCTATCCGGGCTCACCGGTGCTGGCCGCCGGCGCGCTGCGCGAACAGGATCGCGCGATCCTCATCGAGCTGCAGCCGCCCGAGGCCCATGCGCTCGAGCGCTGCGTGGCGCACCATGCGAATGTGCGCGTCGAATTGGGTGACGGCTACGAGCGGCTCCGGGGTCACCTGCCACCGGCCGAGCGTCGCGGCCTCGTGCTCATCGATCCGCCCTACGAGGAGCCCGGCCGGGATTTCGAGCGCTCGCGCGCGGCCATTGACGACGCCCTGCGCCGTTTCGCCACCGCGGTCATCATGCTCTGGTACCCGATCAAGGACGCCCGCGACACGCAGCGGTGGCGCGAGCGCCTGGTCGCGGCCCTGCGGCAACCGACCCTCGTCAGCGAACTGTGGGTGCATCCCTGCGACTCACGGGTCGCCCTGAACGGCTCCGGAGTGTTTATCATCCACCCACCGTATCAGCTGGAGGAACGGATGCGGTTGTGGCTGCCGCAGCTGCGCGCCCTGCTCGACGCCGCCGGGACCGGCGGCTGCGCGGTGATCGCCGCACCGCCTTAGTGCGCGCGCGGCACGACCTTCTGAGGAGCCTCAGGGATTTGACCGAGCCGCCCGCGGAATACGGTATCGTCGGCCACCCGGTGGCCCACAGCCGCTCGCCGTTCATACACGCCATGTTCGCCCGGTCCACCGCCCAGAACATGGTCTACCGGATGCACGACGTGCACCCGGACCAGCTGCGCGCCTTCGTCGAGGACTTCTGGCGGCGCGGCGGCAGGGGCCTGAACGTCACGGTACCGCACAAGATCGCCGCCGCCGGCCTCGTCCGTGCGATGAGCGCGCGCGCCACGCGCGCCGGCGCCGTCAACACCCTGTCGATGGACGAGAGCGGCATTACCGGCGACAACACCGACGGCGCCGGACTCGTGCGCGACCTCACCGTGAACCTGAAACTCATCCTCCGCGGCTCGCGGATCCTGCTGGTGGGGCCCGGCGGCGCCGCACGCGGCGTGATCGGGCCGCTGCTCGATGCGGCGCCCGCGGCGCTCGTCATCGCCGGCCGCTCGGCCGCGCGCGCCGCCGACCTCGCCGGTCAGTTCGTTGCAGACGGCCCGGTCACGGGCTGTGCACTGGACGGCATCGCACCGGGTGCCTTCAACCTCGTCATCAACGCCACCTCCGCCGGCCTCACCGCCGAGGTACCCGCGATTCCGGCCGGCGTGCTCGGCGCGCAGACTTTCTGCTACGACATGTCGTATGCCCGGGAGGGCACGGCCTTCATGCGATGGGCCGCCGCCCAGGGCTGCCGGCGCACGGCGCAGGGCTGGGGCATGCTCGTCGAGCAGGCCGCGGAGTCCTTCGCGCTGTGGCGCGGCGTGCGCCCGCCCACGGCGCCGGTACTCGCCGCGCTTGCGGCCGGCGAGGTCTAGAGGCCGGCGTCCGGCCGCCCGGTCTTCACGGCTTCGTAGCCCCGCAGAGCCGCTTCCCGAGCCGTTGCGTGATGCACGATCGGTGCCGGATACGTCGCTCCCAACCGGACACCCGCGTGTCGCAGGACCTCCTCTGGCGCCTCGAACGGGGCGTGCAGATGCTCGGTCGGCAATCCCGCGAGCTCCGGACACCAGCGACGCACGTAATCGCCGTCCGGATCGAATCTGCAGCCCTGGGATACGGGATTGAAGATGCGGAAGTAGGGTGAGGCGTCGGCCCCGCTCCCGGCGACCCACTGCCAGCCCGCCGCATTGTTGGCGAGATCGGCATCGAGGAGCGTATCCCAGAACCAGCGCTCGCCGGTCCGCCAGTCCTGACGCAGGTGCTTGACCAGGAAGCTCGCGGCGACCATCCGCACGCGATTGTGGAGGAATCCGGTGGTCCACAGCTCGCGCATGCCGGCATCGACGAAGGGATATCCGGTGCGCCCGCGTTGCCAGGCCCGCAGACGGGCCGCATCGGGCTGCCACGGGTAGGCGTCGAATTCGCGCTTCCAGTTCCGGTGCGGCAGGTCCGGGAAGTGATACAGCAGGTGGTGTGCGAACTCGCGCCAGCCGAGCTCGGCCAGGAACTTGTCCGCATCGATGCGCAACCCGGGCGTTGCCCGGACCTGCGCGCAGGTGGCCGACCACACCTGCCGTGGTGACAGCTCGCCCCAGTGCAGGTGCGGCGACAAACGCGAGGTGTGGGTCAGATCGGGCCGATCGCGCAGCGCCGCGTAGCCGCGCAGTCCGTCTGCGAGGAATCGGTTCAGTCCCTTCCGGGCACCCGCCTCCCCCGGCGTCCAGTGCCGCGAAAACTCCGCGGCCCAATCGGGTCTTGCGGGCAGGAGCGCCCAGTCCTCGAGTCGCTCCCGGTCCAGGCGGGTGACACACGGCGCCAGGGTCGTCCTTGGCGCCGGCAGGACCGCCGCGACGGGCCGCTTGAGGCACGCGCGCCAGAACGGCGAATAGACTTTGAATGGACCGCCCTGCCCGGTCTGCAATTCCCACGGCTCGTGCAGCAAACCCCCGTTCAGGCTGTGCACTTCGATTCCGCGCGCGTCGAGCGCCGTCTTGAGCGCCGTATCGCGCGCAATGGCGTGCGGATCGTAACAGCGATTCCAGTAGACCGCGGTGGCGCCGGACTCCCGGACCAGCTCCGGCAGAACCTTTCGCGGATCGCCACGGCGCAGGACGAGTCCCCCGAGGGACCGAGCGAAGGCGTCCAGGCTGTGATGCAGCCACCAGCGTGCGGCGCCGCCGGGCGGTCGGCCGGAGGGCTCGGCCGTTTCATCGAGAACGAACACCGGAACGATGGAACCCCGCCTGGCCGCGCGCGCGAGTGCCGGATTGTCCCGCGTGCGCAGGTCCTGCCGGAACCACACGAGTGCGGTCATCGCGGCCGTTGCGGGACCATCCGCAGCGCAGCGACGTCGTGACCCGTCCGACCCAGCACCGCCACCAGCTTCGTGCAGTCCGACGCCGTGACGGGCCTACTCCTTCTCATCGGGAAGCGTTCCCAAGGAAAGGAGCTCCCGCGTATCCGGGCTTCGCCAGGAGCAGCTGCACGTCCGAGAGCGCCCGTTCCGCGAATCCCGCCTCGCAATAGCACAGGTAGTACTCCCAGAGCCGCGCGAAGCGCTCCGGATAGCCGAGCCGGTGCAGCTGCGGCCAGTGGCGAGTGAAGTTCCCGCGCCACCGCGCGAGCGTCGTGGCGTAATGCGGGCCGATGTCTTCCAGGTGCGTGAGCCGCAGGTCGCTCGCTCGCGTCACCGAGCGCAGCAGTGCCGTGATCGACGGGATCGTGCTGCCGGGAAATATGTATCGCTGGATGAAGTCCGGCGAGCGGCGAGCGGCCTCATAACGCTGGTCGGTGATCGTGATGGCCTGCAGCACCATCAGGCCGTCCGGCTTGAGGAGCAGCGCGCACTGCCTGAAGTACTCATCGAAGCGGGCATGCCCGACGGCCTCGATCATTTCGACGGACACCACCCGGTCGAACCGGCCCTCCAGGTCCCGATAGTCCTGCTTGAGCACGGTGACCCGGTCGGACAGGCCCGCGGCGCGCACCCGCTCCAGGGCGAAGGCGTACTGCTCGGCGGAGATCGTGGTGGTGGTGACGCGACAGCCGTGGTGTTCGGCCACGAAGCACGCCAGCCCGCCCCAGCCGGAGCCGATCTCGAGGACGTGATGGTCGGGCCGCAGGTCGAGTTTTGCGCACAGGCGCCGCAGTTTGGCGAGCTGGGCTTCCTCGAGCGTCATGTCGGCCCGTTCGAAGAACGCACAGGAGTACATCAGCGTGGGATCGAGCATGCGCACGAACAGATCGTTGCCCAGATCGTAGTGCGCCTCGATGTTCCGGCGCGCACCGCCGCGCGTATTGCGCCGCAGGGCCTGCGCGGCCCGGTGAAAGGGCGCGAGCAGCCGCGCGAGCCCGCGGTCGAGGCCGCTCAGGACGGCGCGGTTGCGCAGGATGACGCGCAGCGCGGCGGTCAGGTCGTCGGCCGACCACAGGCGGTTCACGTATCCGGTGCCGGCCCCCAGGCTGCCGTCGAAGGCCAGTGCGCGCCACAGGCGCGGATCGTGCACCGTGATCGTCGCCGACAACCCGGCGGGGGCCTCGGGGTCACCGACGCTCGTGCGGGTGCCGTCCTCGAGGACCACCAGATGACCCTCGCGAATGCAGGCGAGCCGGGCGAGGACGCGCCGCCTGAGCCATCGCCAGCGGCTTGCGGGTCCGGGAGCCGTGTCCGCGCGTGAAACCATGTCGACGTTCATGACCGAGTGCCCTGCCTTGCGTGGTTGTGCGAGTCGCCTGCCCGGCCGGGATGGGGGTGGACCGGAGTGCCTTTCCACCACAGCCGCAGCGCCTGGAGGTAGATCCCGGCGTGAACCGTGATCGTCATGGGCGGGAATCGCAGCAGCGCGCGCGCCAGCGTCGCGCCCGTGATCGGACGGCGCCGCAGGTCCAGATGCGCTTCGAAGACCCTTCGCCCCTGCTCGTGATTGCTCATGAAGATCGCGAGCTGCTCGGCCGGGTTGCTGAAGCGCCACGCATACTCCATCTCCATGGGCATGAAGGGCGAGACGTGAAAGGATTTCGCGAACCGGGCACGCAGGTCGGCGTCGACCGGGTCGGCGGCGCGCGTGAGGACGTAACTATGGCGCTCCCGCCATGGCGTGTTGGTGATTTCCGCGACGATCGCTTCGATGCCGGAGCCGGCAGGGTCGAAGCAGTAATAGACCGTGAGCGGATTGAAGCAATAGCCGAGCAGGCGCAGGTGGGTGAGCATCCGGATCGGCCCCGAGGGACGCGTTCCGGTGACCGCCGTGACGCGCTGGCGGACCGCTTCATCGATCGAGAGGCCCGGATCGCCCAGATAGTCCGCCCGGCGCAGCCAGGCGAGATTGCGGCGCCCGGTCGACCAGAACCAGCGCCCCGCGAATACCCGATCGAGCTCGGCCAGGTCGAGATACAGCATGAAGAGTCGATAGCGAAACGCGTGCGCACGCGGACGCAGGCGACGATGCTCGAGGGTCCCGACGTACAGGGAGGAATGCACGGGCTAGTTCCCCTGGCGAACCGGGGCGAAGGAGCCGGTCTTCTGATCCGCCGCGAAATGACCCAGCGCCCTCTCGGCACTCACCACGGCATCCTCGTGAAAGCCGAAACCCCAGTAGGCGCCGCAGTAATAGGTCCGGCGGACGCCGTTGAGCACCCGGTGCCGCGCCTGGGCCGCGATGCCTTCGCGGGTGAACAGCGGATGGGTGTAGGTCATGCGCGCGAGGATCTTCGAGGGGTCGATCTGCGCCGTGTCGTTCAGGGTCACCAGGAAGGGCGGCGCGGCGTGCAGCGATTGCAGAATGCCCATGTGGTAGGTCACGACGGCCCGCCCGGAGGCCTGCCGGGGAATCCGATAGTTCCAGGCCGCCCAGGCCCGCGCATTGCGCGGCAGGAGCCGGGGGTCCGTGTGCAGGACCGCTTCGTTCGCCTGATACGGCAGCGCCCCCAGGACGGCCCGCTCGGTCTCGTCGGGATCGGCCAGCAGGCCGAGCGCCTCATCGCTGTGACACGCGAGGAAGGCGGCGTCGAAACGTTCGGGACCCTGGCCCCCGGCGCTGATCCACACGCCCTCGGGGCCGCGGCGCACGGCTGACACGGGGCACCCGCGACGGATCGCCGTCTCGAAAGTCCGCGTCAGCCTGCGAAGGTAGGTCTCCGAGCCTCCCTGCACGACCTTCCAGGGCGGGCGATCGTTCACCGTGAGCATGCCGTGCTGGTCGAAGAAGCGGACGAAGAACCGGGCCGGAAAGGAGCGCAGGCGCTGCGGGTCGGTGGACCAGATCGCCGAACCCATCGGCACCAGGTAGTACTCGATGAATTCCCGCGAATACCGATGCTCCTCCAGGTAGTCGCTCAGCGTCACCTCCGGCGCGTCCGGTCGCAGGAGCTGCGTGGCTTCGCGGTTGAACCTCACGATGTCCCGCAACATGCGCCAGAAGCGCGGCCGTACCAGGTTCCGGCGCTGCGCGAACAGCGAGTTGACCGTCGTACCGTTGTATTCGAGCCCCGATCCCTCGTCGGACACCGAGAAACTCATGGCGCTCGGCTGCGAGCGTATGCCCAGCTCCGCCAGCAGCGAGCAGAATCGCGGATAGGTGCGGGCATTGAAGACGATGAACCCCGTGTCGATGCGGTAGCGCTGCCCGGCTCGTTCGATGTCGTGGGTGTGGATGTGTCCACCGAGGCGTTCCTGCGCCTCGAACACGGTGATGTCGTGTTCAGCGGCCAGGCGGTAGGCCGCGAGGCAACCGGCAATCCCGCTGCCGACGATCGCGATCTTCATGCGACGCCCCGATGGCGGAGCATCCCGGCGCGCGGAGCCTTGAGGTCCCAGATCAGTCCGAGCGCCTGCAGACCCCGCAGCGCGTAGAAGGTGACATCGGGCTGCCGCCAGCCGAACCCCTGCCGCGCCGAGCGCGGATCGAAATGGTGGTTGTTGTGCCAGCCCTCGCCCAGCGTGATCAGCGCCAGTGTGAGGTTGTTGCGCGAACGATCCGGGGTCGCGAAGGGCTGCTCGCCGAACACATGCGCCAGTGAATTGATCGTGAAGGTGCCGTGATAGAGCGCGACCGTGGAAACACAGAACCCCCATACGAGCAGCTGCAGGCCGCTCGTGTGCAGGCCCGGGTGCGTGGCGGCGAGATGGGCGCCGACGCAGTACAGGGACACGGCGAGCACGACGGGCATGGCGGCATCGAACCGGTCGAGGAAACGCAGTTCCGGATAGCGCGCGAGGTCGCGCACGAGGTTCTGCCGCGTCAGGTAGTTGCCGTTGGCCAGGAACCACCCGCAGTGAGCCCACCAGAATCCGTGCCGGTGGGGGGAATGGGGATCCTCGCTGCGATCCGCGTGCGCATGATGGTACCGGTGGTGGGACGCCCACCACATCGGACCGCGCTGGACCGCCATGGCACCCAGGCAGCCGAAGATGAACTGCACGGGCCGCGAGGTGCTGAAGCTGCGATGCGAGAAGTAGCGGTGGTAGAACCCGGTGATGGCGAGCATCCGCACGAGGTACAGGAACACCGCGGCGAAGACGGCCGTGGGGCTCGCTCCGACCCAGAACACGGCCGCGCAGGAGACGTGCAGGAGCAGGAATGGCACGATCCTGAGCACATCGATGTAATGGGGATCGCCTTCGGGCTTCACCGCCGATGCATCGAGCCACGCCGTCAGACGCGCGAACGTCACGGCGCGGACTTCCGGGGTCCGGGAAGGAACGCGTTCGTGCACTCGACGTAGCGCCGGTAGTCGGGCCGGCGGTCGCGGATGTCCGCTTCGAGCAGGGTGACGCCCGAGACGCGAAGCAGCAGGAACGTCATGAGAGCGGGCGCGAACACCGTCCATGCCCCGCCCGCGGCCACCGCGATGAGGTAGTAACCCCACCACAGCGTCGCCTCCCCGAAGTAGTTCGGGTGCCGCGTGTAGCGCCACAATCCGCGGTCGAGGACCGCGGAGGTCGCGGCGCTGCGCCGAAACCCGGCAAGCTGCCCGTCCGCGACCGTTTCGATGACGAATCCGGCGAGCCAGACGAGCGCACCCACCGCGTCGAGCCCCGAGAGCGGCGCGGGACTCGCGACCGCGACCCACAGCGGTGTGCTCAGGATCCAGGCGAGCACCGCCTGCAGCCCGAAGACCAGGTACGCGCTCTTCCACGCAAACCCCGGCTCGTGCCGCTCCCGCATCGCCCGATACCGCCGGTCCTCGGGCGCGCCCCAGTTGCGCCACAGCAGGTAGCCTGACAGACGCACGGCCCATAGCGCCACGAGCGCCAACGTCAGGACCGCGCGGCCGCTCATCGGGAAATGTCGGGCGTAGCCGAGCGTGCCGAGAATGAAGAAGAGCCCCCACAGCACGTCGACGACGCTCGCGTCCCGGCGCATCACACTGACCAGCCAGCCGGCCCCCGCCAGGGCGAGGATGACCGCACAGGAAAGCACGGCGGACTGCCCGTCAAGCACCACGGGCGGCGACCTCGGGCGTTCGGGCCGTGCCGGACAGGCGACGGGCCATGTCGAGCAGGAAGGGCGTCAGCGCGCCCCAGCTGAGCGCCAGCCACGGGAGGGTGACCTGCGGCGCGACGATCCGCACGGCGCCGAGCCGTTCCGCGGCGGAATACGCCAGCGGGCCGCCGATCGCGCCGCAGAGCGCCGCGAGCACCGGGCGACCCCGGAGCCAGCCCAGTGAACTGTTCAGAGTGGTCGCGAACAGCGGCCACAGCACCAGATCCCAGGCCGGTGGCAGGTGCGAACCTTGCGGACTCGCGGCAAACCGCAGGCGTTCGCCCGACACGAACAGGCTGTCGATCACGGCTCCGACAGCGGTGGCGAGCACCAGCAGGGCCGCTTCGCGGGCCCGTCCGGGGGTTCGCGCCAGGTGCGCGGCGATGACGAGCAGGGCGACGCAGAGGCCCGCCAGGCCGTGGCCCCGGGCCGCACCTTCCACGCAGCTGAACCAGCCCAGCTGAAACGCGAGGTAGTTGACGAGTCGTCCGATCATCCGCTCGATGTCCGTTCGAGGAGGTAGTGGCTGACGCCCCACTCACGGCCATCGTCATGGCCGAAGAGCTCCGCGCAGGCCATGAAGAAGATCCGCCAACGCTGCAGCCACTGACGGGCCTGCGCTCCGTACACGTCCTTGAAGATCTGCAGCACTTCTGCCCGATGCGCATCGAGATTGCCGAGCCACGCCTCGGCGGTATCCCGGTAGTGCACGCCCGACCATCGCCACCGCTCGCGCACGGCGAGGCGTCCGGCCACGCGGACCGCCAGCTCATCGCTCGGCATCATGCCGCCGGAGAAGAAATGCGCGCTCATCCAGTCGGAGGCGTCGGCCACCTCGAACAGATAGGGAGTCGAGCGGTGCGCGAACACGTGCAGGAAGAAATACCCGCCGGGGACGAGCCAGTCTTCGACCCGTCGGAAGACCTCGGGCCAGTTGCGCAGGTGCTCGAACATCTCGACCGACACGACCCGGTCGAAGCGCCCGTCGGGTCGAAAGTCGTTCATGTCGGCGGTGAGCACGGTCACGTTGGAGAAACCCCGGCGAGCGGCCTCGCCGAGGATGTAGGCCCGCTGCGAGTGCGAATTCGACACCGCGGTGATCCGGGAGCGGGGGTAGTTTTCGGCCATCCACAGCGTCAACGACCCCCAGCCGCAACCCAGTTCCAGGATGCGTTGCGCGTCGCCGAGCCGCGCGTGCTCGCAGGTGAGCCGCAGCGCCTCGGCCTCGGCGCGCGCGAGCGACGGCGGATGGGCCGGCGCGTGCGCCCAGAAGGCCGAGCTGTACTTCAGATGAGGGCCGAGGACCAGCCGGAAGAAGGCTGCGGGCAGTTCGTAGTGCTGCTCATTGGCCTTGTCCGTCAGGGTCGCGATCGACGATGCGGCGAGGGTGCTGGTGAAGCGCTCCAGGTACTCGGGCGCGTGCGGGCCGCCCCGGTGCGGCAGGCTCTTCAGCCGCTGGTCCAGCAAGGAACGGATTCCGGCGCGAATCACCCGGTCCGGCAGCAGCCCGCGCTCGGCGAGTGCGACGGCGGGGCGCCGCTGGGGTCGAAGGGCTGTTTCGCTCATGGTGCCTGCTTATACGGACCGGATCACCTCCCGGATCACCACGAGGGGCCGCCCGGTGATCCGGGGCCCCGGGCCGCGCGTAGAAAGGCGCATGGATCGTCGATTGACCAGCCGGCTGCATTCGCCCGCGCTAAGCTCGCGGCACGACCGTCCCGCCGGTCAACGGAGGATGGGTCGGTCGACGCGGTTCTGGGAGCACATGGCCACCGAAGAAGAACTCGAAGCCCTGATGCGGGCGGTGCAGGAGAAGGCCGATCGGGCGGCCTTCGGCGGGATCTTCGGTCACTTCGCTCCTCGCTTGAAGGGCTTCCTCGCCAGGTCCGGACTCACGGCCGCGCTCGCCGAGGAACTCGCCCAGGAGACCATGGTGGTCCTGTGGAGACAGGCGGACCGATTCGATCCGACGCGCGCGAGGCTCACCACCTGGGTCTATACCATCGCCCGCAACCTGCTCATCGATCACCGGCGCCGGCAAGGCGTGCGCGGACCAACCGGCGTGGGGGCGGCGTGGCTCGATGATCTGCTGGTGCCGCAGCCCGATCCGCAGCCCGACGAGCAGGCAGTCGCGGGGCAACGAGCCGGACTGCTGGCCGCGGCGCTCGCAGCGCTCCCGGCCGAGCAGTCGCTGGTGCTGCGAATGTCGTATTTCGAGGAACACCCTCACGCGGCCATCGCGCGAACGCTCGGCATACCCCTCGGCACGGTGAAATCGAGGATTCGTCTGGCCATGGAACATCTCAAGAGCCTGTTGGTGGAAGCGGAATCATGATCACGCATCATCCGGGCGATGAGCTGTTGCTCGCATGGACGGCCGGGACGCTCGACAGCGGCCGGGGCGTCGTGGTGGCTTCGCACGTGGATCTTTGTGCCTCCTGCGCGCGCCGCGCCCGGTCACTTCTGGCGATCGGCGGGGAGCTGCTCGAGGCGACGGAACCCCAGGCCCTGGCGCACGACGCGTTCGCGCGCACCCTCCAGCGGATCGATTCGGCCGCGGGCGTCCCGGGCGCCCCCGAGGGGCGCGAACCGGCCGCCCGCGGGGCCGAAGCCGGATCGTGGCCCAGGCCGCTCGGCGGCTGCGTGATGCGCCCGTGGCGCTGGATCGGTCCGGGCATGCTCATGCGCGACGTGGAAGTTCCGCATCAGGCTGCCGGGCGGGTGTTCCTGTTGAAGATCGCGGCGGGGCGCAGCCTGCCGGAGCATTCACACGGTGCCGATGAATTCACCCAGGTGCTTGCCGGATCCTTCGAGGACGGCCGGTCGGTCTTCGGGCCCGGCGATTTCGACGAGACCGGTCCTTCGGTCGTGCACCGCCCCGTCGTCGCGCCGGGGCAGGAGTGCATCTGTCTTGCCTACCTGGGCGCGCCGCTCCGGTTCGAGAGCCGCCTGACGCGGACGATGGCCCGCTGGGTCGGTATCTAGCGCATCGTCACCAGTTCTTCGGCGCTCGTCGGATGGATCGCCACGGTGTCGTCGAAGTCGGCCTTGGTCGCGCCCATGCGTATCGCCACGGCGAAACCCTGCATCATCTCGTCGGCACCCGCCCCGATGACGTGGGCGCCGACGACGCGCTGCTGGGGTCCAGCGCAGACCAGCTTCATGTGGGTGCGCGGCTTGCGCGTGGTGAGCGCGTGGTACATCGGCACGAAGGCCGACAGGTACACCTTGACGGTGCCGCCGAACTTCGCGCGCGCCTCCGCCTCGGTGAGGCCCACCGTCCCGATCGGCGGATGGCCGAAGATCACCGTCGGCACGTTTTCGTAGTCCAGGAATCGATCCTCCTGCCCGCCCCACAGGCGGTCGCTGAGGCGCCGGCCCGCGGCGATCGCCACCGGCGTGAGCTGCGCGCGGCCGGTCACATCGCCGATGGCATGGATGCTCGGGACATTCGTGTTCTGGAACTTGTCGGTGAGCACGTGGCCGTTGTCATCGAGCTTCACGCCGACGCCCTCGAGGCCCAGGTCCCGGGTGCGCGGCGTGCGTCCGACGGCCCAGATCAGCGTGTCCACCGGTCCGAGGTGGCGGCCATCGGCCAGCGTGAGCTGCAGCGCGCCGTCGGTCAGCCGGTTGACCGAGGTGGTCAGGGCATTGTGGGCGATCTGCATGCCGAGGTCGCGCGCAATCTCCACCCAGGAGGCGCCGAGCATGGCGTCGAAGTTGCGCATCACGGTTTCACCGCGCGCCACCAGGGTCACCTCGCTCCCGAGGGCCTGCATGATCCCGGCGATCTCCACCGCGATATAGCCGCTGCCGACGATGGCGACGCGCGCGGGACGCTCGTCCAGCTCGAAGAAGCCATCGGAGGTGATGCCGAGTTCGGCCCCCGGCAGCTTCGGGACCAGCGGCTGCCCACCGGTGGCGACGACGATGTGCTGGGCGGTCGCGTGCCAGTCGTCGATCTCGACGCTATGCGGGCCTGAAATGCGCGCATGGCCGCGCGCCAGCTGGATCTTGCGGTGGGCCAGGTTGCGTTCGTAGATGCCGTTCAGCCGGTGCACGTAGGCGTCGCGCCCGCTCTTGAGCGTCGCCCAGTCGTGGGCGACGGCGCCGAAGTGGAAGCCATAACCGGCGCTGTCCTGCGCCGCCGCGGCGATTTCGGCGGCATTCCACATCACCTTCTTCGGGACGCAGCCGACGTTGACGCAGGTCCCGCCGAGGCGCCCGGATTCGGCGAGCAGCACGCGCGCGCCGTACTCCACGGCGCGCTGGGCGCATGCGAGGCCGCCGCTGCCACCGCCGATAACGATCAGGTCGTACTGGTCGGTCATTGGAGCATACTGTAACAAAGGAGCCGCAATGCCTGCCGACAATCCCCTGCTGCTGCGCAACCCACTGCCGCGTTTCACCGAGATCCGCGCCGAGCACGTCGTCCCGGCCATCACCTGGCTGCTCGAGCGCAACCGCGCCCAGCTCGACGCCCTGCTCGCCGCGCCCGCGGCGACCTTCAGGACCCTCGTGGAACCGCTCGAGGACTCCCAGCACGAGCTCGCCGCCGTCTGGTCCCAGGTCAATCACCTCAATGCCGTCATGAACGCCCCCGACCTGCGCGAGGCCTACAACGCCTGCCTGCCGCTGCTGTCGGCCTGGCAGACGGACCTGGCGCAGAACGAGGCCCTGTGCCGGGCGTGCCAGCGCATCGCCGACACCGATCACACCCTCGATGCGACCCAGCGCCGGGTCCTCGAGCACCGGCTGCGCGAGTTCCGCCTGGCCGGCGTCGCACTCGATCCCGAACGCAAGGCGCGCTTCAAGGAGCTGATGCAGCAGCTCACCCGGCTGTGCGCGAAGTTCGGCGAGAACATCCTCGACGCCACGAATGCCTGGTCGCATCACCTGACCGACGCGGCCGAGCTCGCCGGGCTCAATGCGATGATCATCGAGCGGGCACGGCAGGCGGCCGGGGAGCGCGGCGGTTACCTGCTGCGGCTCGAGCAGCCGGTGTACGTGGCGGTGATGTCGGATGCGCACTCCGGCGCCCTGCGGCGCACCTTCTACGAAGCCTGGACGACGCGCGCCTCGGACCAGCCCGTCCATGCGCCGCAGTGGGACAACTCATCCGTGATGGCCGACATCCTGCGGGTGCGCCACGAGCTGGCGCGGCTGCTCGAATTCGCCAACTATGCCGAATATGCCCTGGCGACCCGCATGGCGAAGGACACCGCCGAAGTGTTCGCCTTCCTCGAGCGGCTGCTGCAGGCGAGCCGCAAGGCCGCCGTGCAGGAGCTCGACGAACTGCAGCGGTTCGCCGGCCAGCCGCTCGCGGCCTGGGACATCAGCTACTGGTCCGAGCGCCTGCAGCGGCAGCGCTATTCGGTGTCGCAGCAGGAGCTGCGGCCCTACTTTGCGCTGCCGCGGGTCCTCGACGGCCTGTTCGACGTGGCGCAGCGCCTCTTCGGCGTACGCATCGTCGAGCGCAGCGGCGTGCCCGTGTGGCACCCGGATGCACGGTACTTCGAGATCCTCGACGCAAACGGTGCGCCCTGCGGCAGCTTCTACCTGGATCCGTGCGCGCGCGCCAACAAGCAAAGCGGCGCCTGGATGGACGAGTGCGTGGGCCGCAAGAGCATGAGCGGCCCGACCGTGCTGCCGGTGGCCTACCTGGTGTGCAACTTCCTGGCCGCGGGCCCCGGCGAGCCGACGCTGCTCACGCATGATGACGTGGTGACGCTGTTCCACGAGTTCGGCCACGGCATGCATCACCTGCTGACCCGTGTCGGCTATCCGACGCTCGCCGGCATCAACGGTGTCGCCTGGGACGCCGTGGAACTGCCGAGCCAGTTCATGGAGAACTACGCCTGGCATCCGCAGGTGCTGCGCCGGATCGCCGTGCACGCCACCACGGGCGCGCCGCTGCCGGAGGCGACGCTGCGGCAGCTGATCGCGACACGCAGCTTCCACGCCGGATTGCAGATGCTGCGGCAGCTGGAGTTCGCGCTGTTCGACTTCAGCCTGCACGCGGGCTTCGACACCACGCGCGGCGCGCGCGTCAACGAAGTGCTCGCCGAAGTGCGCGCCCGGGTGTCGGTGGTGCCGGTGCCCGACTGGAACCGCTTCGCGCACAGCTTCGGGCACATCTTCGCCGGTGGCTACGCGGCCGGCTACTACAGCTACAAGTGGGCCGAGGTGCTGGCCGCCGATGCCTTCGCGGCGTTCGAGGAGACCGACGTGTTCGATCCGGCCACGGCGCAGCGCTTCGTGGACTGCATCCTCTCGCAGGGCGGCAGCCGCGACGCGCTGGATGCCTTCGTCGCATTCCGCGGCCGCAAACCGGACGTGGGCCCCCTCCTGCAGCAGCATGGCATCGTCGCGCGAGCGCAGCTTTGACATATGCCGAGTCGAATGTGTGACCCGGCGTGCGGGAAATCCCGGTGCGCAGAACTGTGCGCAGCGTCGCTGGTCACCCATCGTGAGGGTGCCTAGACTGCAATGGATATGGCGACGGCACGGCCTAACGACTTCGACGTAACGGGCACCGTGCAGGTGAGCTCCACCGCTGCCGTCCGCGAGGCCGTGGAAGAGCTGTGCCAGGGCACCTGGCAGGATTTCCCGTTCGAACCACTTACCCGCGCGTTCGACCAATTTGAGCGTATGTTCGCCGGAGAAGTCGACGGTTATTACGGCGTCGACACCGTCTACCACGACCGCCAGCACACCCTCGACGTGACGCTCGCCCTGGCGCGGCTGATGGCCGGGCACGACCGGACCCGGACGCCGGCGGCGCAGCTGGGCGCCGAGCGTGCCGCGGCCGGTCTCATCATCGGGCTGTTCCACGACGTGGGTTACCTGCGCCGCACCGATGAGGGCGACTGCCGCCACGGCGCCGAACTGACCCGCGTGCACGTCTCCCGGGGCGCGCAGTTCCTGTCCGACTACCTGCCGCAGATCCAGTTGTCCGGCTGGGCGCCGGTTGCCCGCGAGATCATCCATTACACCGGCTACGAAGTGCCCTTCGACCGCATCGTGGTGGCCGACCCGAAGGACCGGACCCTCGGGCACCTGATCGGGACGGCCGACATGATCGGCCAGATGGCCGACCGCTGTTACCTGGAGAAATGCCGGGACCGGCTGTACCCGGAGTTCGTGCTCGGCGGCATGGCGCTGCCCATCACCTCGAACGGCGGCCGCCAGGTGCGTTATGCCTCCGGGCTCGACGTGCTGCGGCAGACGCCGGAGTTCGTCGCCGAAACCCGCACGAAACGCCTCGATGGCGCCTTCGGCGGCGCCTACCGCCACGTCGAGGCCCTGTTCGGCGGCCACAATCCGTACATGGAGATGATCGACCGCAACCTCGGCTACCTGAATCGCGTCCTGCGCAGCGAGAACTGGCGGCTGCTGCGGCGCAATCCGCCCGTGTTCTCCGCGCTGGCCGACCCGATGGCGACGGTGCGCGCGCTGATGGTCGGCTACATCCGCAACGCCTGGTCGCCGCGCCGCTGACCGCTCAGGGCCGCGCCGCTGTCGCCGCCAGCCGACGTTTTCTTCCTTCCGGTGGCCGCCCCCCGGACGCGCAGGTAAGATCTGCGCAGGTGAACGCAGTCAGCCTGAAATTCAAGTACGCGAGTACCGCCTTCGCGGCCGTGGTGCTGGCGGCGTTCGCGTTCATCTGCCTGTTCGCGTGGCAGCTGCACGTGCACTCGCAACACGTCGAAAGGCTCGCGCAGGCCGCGGTGCACGCCACCGCCGCTGCGGGCGCGACTGGCGCGGCGCCCGCGAGCGGCACCGCCGGGCGCATCGCGACGACCCCGGATCTGCTGCAGCGGCTGCACCTGCTGACCCAGACCGACCTGCTCGACGGGCTGTCGCTCGCCGCCGTGCTCGCAGGCCTGGCGGGCCTCGCGGCGGCGTGGCTCGCCTGGCGCGCCGGATTCCGGGTCGAGCAGCCGATCAACGCGCTGATCCGCAGCGCCGAGCGTTTCGGACAGGGCGACTACACGCGCCCCGTGGACATCGTCCGCCGCGACGAAATCGGCCACCTGCAGCAGGCGCTCGAGCATCTGCGCTACAAGCTGCGCCAGACGACGATCACCAAGAACTACCTGAACAGCGTGCTCAACGGCATGACGGATGCCGTGTTCGTCAGCTCCCCCGACGGCGTCGTGCGCGTCGCGAACCAGACCGCCTGCAAGCTGCTCGGCTATGCCGAGGGCGAGATCCAGGGCAAGAACATCGCCTTCATACTCGAGGAGCGGGAGCGGGCGGGGTTCGATCTCACCCGCGCCGTGCACGAGTCGCGCGAGACCCTGGTGCGCACGCGCCAGGGCGCCACGATTCCCGTGTCACTGACCGGCTCGCTGCTCGGCAGCGATGATCCGCAATTCCAGGGCTGCATCTTCGTCGCGCGCAACATCACCGAGCAGAAGCGCACCGAGCGGCGCATCCGCTACCTTGCCCGCTACGACACGCTCACCCGCGTGCCCAACCGGATGCAGTTCCAGCACCTGCTGCAACAGACGATCGCCCGCGGCGCGCGCAACCGCCAGGGTGTCGCGTTGCTCTACCTGGACCTCGACCGGTTCAAGGAGCTGAACGACACCTTCGGCCACGGCGCCGGCGACCGCGCCCTCGAAGTCCTCGCGGAGCGCCTCACGCGCTCCCTGCCCAAGGACGCGGTCCTCGGCCGCCTCGCGGGCGATGAGTTCGCGGTATTCATGGAGGGCCTGCCGGCCGACAGCGACAACCGCGGCCCGATCGCGCACCTCGCCCGCTCGGTGCTCACCGAGATCAACCGTCCCTTCCAGTTGAACCAGCACGAACTGTTCCTCTCGGCCAGCATCGGCATCGCCTTCTGCCCGCGCGACGCCGAAAACGTGATCGACCTGATCCGCAACGCCGACGCGGCGATGTACTATTCGAAACAGAACGGCGGCAACACCTTCGCGTTCTACTCCCCGGAGATGAACGCCGCCGCCGTCGAGCGGCTGATGCTCAAGAGCAAGCTGCGCCGCGCCCTGGAACGCGACGAGCTCGTGATCCACTACCAGCCCAAGGTGGACCTGTCCGATGGCCGCGTCGTCGGCGCCGAGGCGCTGCTGCGCTGGCGGCTGCCCGGTCACGGCGACATTCCACCGGCACAGTTCATTCCGCTGGCCGAGGAAACCGGCCTGATCCTCGAAATCGGCGAATGGGTGCTGAACCGGGTGTGCGCGGACTACCGGCGGCTGCAGGCCGAGGTGGCCGACCCGGGCCGTATTTCGCTGAACCTGTCGCTGAAGCAGCTGCGCGAGGCGAGCTTCATCCTGCGCTGCCGTTCGGTGTTCCGGCGCCACAACATCTCGCCGGCCCACTTCGAGCTCGAGATCACCGAGTCGACGCTCATGGCCGACATCCAGCGCACGGTCCGCCTGCTCGGTGAGCTGCATCAGATGGGGCTGCACCTGTCGATCGACGATTTCGGCACCGGGTACTCGTCGCTGTCGGCGCTGCAGCAGTTTCCGATCGGCACCCTCAAGATCGACCAGTCCTTCGTGCGCGATGTCTCGGACGATGCCGGCGATGCGACCATCGTCCGCACCATCATCGACATGGGGCGCAGCCTCGGCCTCGACGTCGTCGCCGAGGGCATCGAGACGCAGCGGCACCTGGATTTCCTGCGCGAGCATCGCTGCCCGTACGGGCAGGGCAAGCTGTTCCATGACCCCAGTACCATCGATGCGCTGCTCGCCCTCCTCGCGCGCCAGGCCGCCGGCGAGGCGCCGTTCGGCAGCCTCGTCCACCGCACGGGACTGGCGAGCCGCCGGGCATGAGGTTCGAACGGGCCGGCCCGGCCGGCGGACGCATCTGCCCAGCCACCGGTTGAGACGGGCAGGACGGCACGGTGGGCCCGCGGGTCATGTGCCGCCGTCGCCGTGGCATGGGGCGCGGCGGCGGCATACAACGCGACCCGCGCACTCCCGGCCGGCATGCGCCTGGACAGCGCGCCGCAGCCGGTCCAGACCCGCAGCCTCTCCTTCCTGCACGATCTCACCGGTGCCGATGCCTACGGCCACGGGTTCAGTTCCCACGGCATTTTCGACACGATGCTGCGCACCATCGGGGCGGCACGCTCGCTCGTGGTGCTGGACTGCCATCTGTGCAGCGACCTGCAGCGAAGCTCCGCGGATGCGGTCGCGGGTCTCACGCCCATGGGGGCGCAGCTCGTCGACGCCCTGCTCGCGCGCAAGGCCGCGGTCCCGCAACTGCAGGTGCTCGTGATCGCCGATCCGGTCAACGGCCTGGCAGGCTCGGCGCCGCCGGCCGGGTTCGCGCGGCTGCGGGCGGCGGGCGCGCAGGTGGTCATCGCCGACCTTTCGGTGCTGCGGGACCGGAATGTCCTGTACGCGCTCCCCTGGGCGCAGCTGGCGAACCTGAAGTCCTGCGACCGGCGCGTGCTGATCGCCGACGACGGACAGGGCATGCTGACCGCGCTCGTGGGCACCGCGGAGCCCGCCATGGCGAGCAGCATCCACACGGTCACGGCCCTTCAGGTCGGCGGCCCGGCGGTGCAGCCGCTGCTGCTGAGCGAACTCGACCTCGCCCGCGCCTTCGGCTGGCGCGGCTCCATCAGCGCCCCGGCCGGCCCGCCGGCCGGACCGGACTCACCGGCCGACGCGGACGCGGTGGATTTCCAGTGGCTCGGGGCCGGGGCCATCCGTGATGCGCTGCTCGAGCACATCGCGGCGACGAAGTCCGGTGACAGCATCGATATCGCGAGCGACAGCCTCTCGGAGCGCGCGACGATCGCCGCCCTGCTCGGCGCGAGCCGCCGTGGCGTCGCGGTGCGCATGATCCTCGATCCGCAGAAGTCCGACTCGCTGTGGGGCGGCGCGAACCAGTCCGTCGGCAGCGAGCTGATCGCCGCCAGCGACGGCCGGATCCGCGTCGCCTGGTACCGCACGCACAGCGAGCAGTTCCGCGCGGCGCTCGTGCTCATCAACGGCCACGGCACGACCTGGATGCTCACCGGATCGGCGAGCCTCACCCGGCGGGATCTCGGCGACTACGACCCGACGCTGGATGCCGCGCTCGCGGGACCCCCGGGCGCCGCGCCGCTCGCCGGCGCCCAGGAATTCTTCGACACGCTCTGGAACGATCGCGGGCCACCCGGCATCGAGTACACCGCGGACGCGGATACCTGGGCCGATCCCTCGCAGCTGCGCTACTGGGCCTATCGAGTCATGGAGCTGCTGGGGATTTCGCGGACCTGACCAGCTGATCGAGCTGCGTCGCCACCGCGCCTGCGGCCCGGCCGGCCGCGAGCGAGAATGCCGCGATCACGCTCGACATGCGGTTCTCCTGCGCCACCTGGCTCGCCGTGACGGGGAATTCGCCGAGCAACGCGCCGTCGCTGCGCCGGACCAGCAGGCACTGCAGCGAGACCCGCGCCGTCGGCGGCCCCGCGTCGGTCGCGTATTCGGCCGCAAACGCAGCAATCGAGCTGTGCAGCACGTAGTCGGCATTCAGGCCCGCGCGCTCGTCGGCCACCGCGCTCCAGGCCGGATCGCCGCGCAACGTGGCGAGCTCGAGGTCCGCGACGAGGTCCGCGAGCGGTCCGCTCCAGCGGCCGCCGGTGTAGTAATCCAGGCGGTTGCCGGAACGCAGCAGGGCGATGCGGTCGGTATTCAGGCCCGGCGCCGGCAGCGGCCGGGCGATGCGCAGGGTCGGCCCCGCCGCCGGCATCGTGACCGCCGCGGCCCCGGCGGCTGCGACGCCCGGCGCCTGCAGCGTGTACAGCTGCACCGCGGGCTGGTTGCTGCGCAGCAGGCCGGCGCAGCCGCCCAGTGCGAGCAGG
The DNA here is from genome assembly GCA_035506335.1 of Steroidobacteraceae bacterium. Classification (GTDB taxonomy): domain Bacteria; phylum Pseudomonadota; class Gammaproteobacteria; order Steroidobacterales; family Steroidobacteraceae; genus DAIDKA01. The sequence continues at coordinate 34,616 of DATJPN010000002.1, forward strand.
ATCGGGATCGGCAACCGGCGCAGATGGCTCATGGCGGAATCAGGACTCCCTGGTCGGGCTTTTCAAACAGCAGTTGCGAGGGATTCTCGTGCAGGCTGTGCGCCAGATCGCGCACCTCGGAGACCGCGGCGCGGCTGTCCCCGAGCAGGCGCTCCAGCTCGGGCAGGCTGTCGCGCGTGAAGGCGCGGACGTCGCCGCGATTCTCCCGGATCATCTGGTCGAGGTTCGCCGTGGCATCGCTCAGGCGCGCCGTGACGGTCGCGATGTGCTCCACCGCGTCACGAAGTTGCGGGCCGGCCGCATCGGTCACGCCGCGGACGCTGGTCGCCGTGGCGCGGAACTCGGCCGAGGTCGCGTGCAGATCGGCGATCAGCGCGCGCAGGTCCGTGATGGTGCCCGGCAGACCGCGGCTGGTGGCGTCGAGGTTCGCGAGCGTGTGCGCGATCGAGGTGAGGTTGGCGTCATCCAGCAGCAGATCCGCGCGGCTCAACACCTCGGTGGCACGGCCCACCATCCCCGGGAGGCTCGCGAGCAGCAGGTCGATGTTGGACTTCGCGGAGCGGATGACCGGGTAGCGCTCGCTCGGAACGGCCGCCAGCAGCTGCTTGTTGCCGGCTTCGCGCAGCAGGTCGATGAAGAGCACGCCGGTCACGCCCTGCTGCGAGAGCTCCGCCACCGATTCCTCGGACACCGGCGTCGCCGAGTCGATGTCGACGATGACCTGCACGCGGCTCGGGTTGCGATGGTCGATGTACATCGACACCACCCGGCCGACGTTCACGCCGAGGTAGCGCACGGCCGCGCCCTGGGTGAGGCCGCTGACGCTGCCGTCGAAATAGACCTCGTAGCGCGTGAAGTCGCGGTGCCCGCGCGCGTCCGTGTACCAGTACACGAACAGTCCGGCCATGGCCACGACGAGCAGCACGAAGGCGCCCACCGCCGCATAGTTTGCCTCACGCTCCATCTGGCCCTCCGGCGCGCGCGCTGTGGCCGCGTGCCCGCACTCCGTGGAAGTACGCCTGGATCCACGGGTGAGGATTGTCCACGATGCCGGCCAGGGTGTCGCTCACCATGCGCCGGTCCACGATCACACCGACACGATTGCAGGTCCGGAAGATCGTGTCCAGATCATGCGTGATCATCACCACGGTCAGGTGCAGGTGCCGGTGCAGGTACAGCAGCAGGTCGTCGAAGGCCGCGGCGCCGATCGGATCGAGGCCCGCCGTCGGCTCGTCCAGGAAGAGCAGCTGCGGGTCGAGCGCCAGCGCCCGCGCGAGGGCGGCGCGCTTGATCATGCCACCGGAGAGCTGGGCGGGATACTTGGCGGCGGCATCCGGCGGCAGACCCACCATGCGCACCTTGAGCATGGCCAGCTCGTCGAGATCGGCCGGCGACAGTCGCAGGTATTCGAGCATCGGCAGCTGCACGTTCTGCAGCACGGTCAGGGCGCTGAAAAGCGCGCCCTCCTGGAAGGTCACGCCGTAGTCCTCCTTGACCGCCCGCAGCTCCGGCGCGCTCATCCGGGTCAGGTCCCGCCCGTTCAGCCGCACCGTGCCCGACACCGGGCGCTGCAGCCCGAGGATGCTCCGCAGCAGCACCGACTTGCCGGAACCGGAGCCGCCGACGATGCCGAAGATCTCGGCCGGCTCCACGTCCATGTCCAGGCCGTCGTGGACGACCTGGGCGCCGAAGCGGTTGACGAGACCCCTGACCTGCACCTTCGGGTCCATCAGATATCCAGCTTCATGAACAGCATGGCGAACAGCGCATCCGCGAGCAGCACGACGAAGATGGCCTGTACCACGGCAACGGTCGTCAGCCGGCCGAGCTCCCGCGACGACCCGCGCACCTGCATGCCGCGATAGGTGCCCGCGAGTCCGATGAGGATGCCGAACACCGGCGCCTTCACCACCCCCACCCAGAAGGTCGTCGGCGCGATGGCCTCGTTCATCCGGATCAGGTACTGCGGCAGCGGGATGTCGAGCAGATACTTGCACAGCAGTCCGCCGCCGGTGAGCCCGACGGCATCGGCGATGACGGTGAGCAGCGGCAGGGCGATGGTGAGTCCCAGGATGCGGGGCAGGATCAGCGTCTCGAACGGGTCGGCGCCGATGGCCCGCAGCGCGTCGACTTCGGCGTTGAGCTGCATCGAGCCGAGCTCCGCCGCGTAGGCGCTGCCGGAGCGGCCGGCGACGATGATGGCCGTGAGCAGCACCCCGAGCTCACGCAGCACCCCGATGGTGACGAGGTCGACCACGAACAGGTCGGCGCCGAAGCGCGCCAGCTGCTGCGCGCTCATGTAGGCGATGATGACGCTGATCAGGAAGGCGATCAGCGAGACGATCGGAATGGCCGTGATGCCGGTCTCGTAGACATGCCGCGCCACCGAGATCGGCCGCAGTCGTCGCGGCGCACGCAGCACGCCGAGCGCCGTGACCGCGATGCGGCCGACGAAGTTGAGGTCGCCGCGCAGATCGTCCCAGCCGCCGACGACGCGCCGGCCGAGGGCTTCCACCGGCTCCTCGAAGTCGAGCGATTCGGAATCATCTACCTCGGCGGCCGGCGCGGGTTCCCCCGCCACGGCATCGATCAACCGCAGCTGATCCGGCGGCTCTGCCGCGAAACCGACGGTGGCACCGGCGGCCGTCGCGCGCCGGATGAAGTCCCGCAGCTTGAGGCTCGCCGAGAGGTCCAGGGTGCTGATGCCGGAGGCGTCGATGAGCACCCTGCCGGCGCCGGAGAGCTCCACGCCGGCGAGCTCGTGCGCGATCGCATCGAGATGCGTGACGCGCCAGGGGCCGGTCAGGTGAAGTTCAACGCCCTGCGCGGTGCGACGGCTTTCCAGGTACACGTGGCTGTGGGGACCATCAGGTGTCGTCCCGATACTGCCTGATGCGGATGGTCGCCACAATCAACAGTGCGGCCACCCCCACGCCGAGCCACAGATCGACGTTGGCGAACACGGGCAGGGGATCCACGTTGACGAGCAGCAGGTTCAGGGTCGGGCGCTGCGCCGCGGCGCCGCCGATTCCCGGAAACGTCAGCCCCGAGTGCGCGAACACGGTGCCGAGGCGGTAGAAAAGGATGTCCATGACGTGGTGCGAGCCGAGCGCCATCCGCTCCATCATGACCAGGATGACCGGCGGCAGGAACACCCACAGCTGGACGCTGCGACGCGCCCAGGCGGACACGAACATCACGAGCGCCGTGATCGGTGAATACCACAGGACGCCCGCGACCACGGCGACCAGGGAGATCCACTGGGTCCTGAGCCAGGTGCCCGAGTCCCAGAAGACATCGCCGCTGTGATCCTGCCAGGCGCGCACGAGGTAGATGCCCGACATCAGCAGCGTGGTCACGGCCGAGACCAGGTACACCCCGAGCGGCACGATCACCAGCACGACCAGCAGCTTCGACAGCACGGTGAGGGTGTCGGACACCGGCATCGACTTCCAGAACAGGATGCTGCGGTCCTTGCGCTCGGTGTACAGGCAGTCCCCGGCGTACATCCACATGATGATCCCGAGGACGATGAAGTGCAGCACGGCCGCGTAGGCCATGCCGACGCCGAACAGCGCCCGGCGCTGTTCCGGCAGCGCGGCCAGGCTCGAATCGAAGCTCACCTTGCCGATGAGGGCGACGATGAGCAGCAGGGCCGCGACCGACAGTGGCGCCATCCACAAGGACCGGTGTTCCCAGAACTCGCGGCGGATCAGGGTGCGCAGCACCGGCGGATGCGCGACGGCCGGCGCGGGCGCGGTGGTGGAGGCGGCCTCGTTCGGGTCCAGGAGTTCGGCGTTCATGCGGCCTGCATCTTTGCCACGAACAGGTCGGCGATGGAGGGCGTGCGCACGTCGCCCAGTGACTCGAGCGCCTCGGGCCGGTGGCCCTCGAAGAACATCGCCACGCGGCCGAAGATCTCCCGCTCATAGAAGGGCCGCAGTTCGCGGGCGCGGGCCACCTGGTCGGGGCCGACGGTGAGCTGCACGTACTGCTGCGCGAGGGTATCCACGGCCGCCGACAGGGTCACGCGGCCGTGGCGCAGGAACAGCACGTCGGTGAGCAGGTGTTCGATCTCCTCGACCTGGTGCGTGGTCAGGAGGATCGTCCGGTCCTTGTCGAAATAGTCGTTCAGCAGGGTGTCGTAGAACTGCCGGCGATACAGCAGGTCGAGGCCGAGGGTCGGCTCATCGAGCACCAGCAGCCGCGCGTCGATCGCGAGTATCAGCGCCAGGTGCAGCTGGGTCACCATGCCGCGGGAGAGCTCGCGCACGCGGCTGTTCATCTTCAGGTCGGTCTTGCGCAGGAATTCCTCGGCCCGCGCGCGGTTGAACCGCGGGTGCACGCCGGCCACGTAATCCAGGGCCTGGCTCACCTTCAGCCAGCGGGACAGTACCGCCACGTCGGCGATGAAACACACGTCGCGCATCAGGTCATCACGCTGCGTGCGGGGGTTGCGCCCGAGCACGGTCAGGTCGCCCTCGAAGCTCGTCAGGCCGAGGATCGCCTTCAGGGCGGTGGTCTTGCCGGCGCCGTTCGCGCCGATCATGCCGACGATGCGGCCGGGGGCCACGCTGAAGGTCACACCATCCAGCGCGAGGTTCGAGCCATAGGACTTGCGCAGGCCCCGGGCGTCAATTACGGCCGACATTGCCCGTACCCGGTGGCGTGGAGGGAGACTCGGCGGCAGCCTCGGGCCGGCCCAGCAGCTCGGCGGCGGAGAGCCCGAGCCGGGCGATGGTCGCGTGGACCTTCGGCCACTCCTCTTCGAGGAAGCGGTGCCGCTCGTCCTTGAGCAGTGCCGCCCCCGCGCCGCTGCTGACGAACATACCCCGCCCGCGGCGCTTCTCGACGAGGTGTTCGTCGACCAGCTGCTGGTAGCCCTTCAGGACGGTCAGCGGATTCAGGCGGAATTCGGAGGCGACGCTGCGCACCGAGGGCAGCGCGTCGCCCTCCTTGAGAATACCGTCCAGAATCATCGCGACCACCCGGTCCCGCAGTTGCCGGTAAATCGGCACACTATCTTCCCACTGCGGGTCCATGAACGCTCCGCGACGCCCGTATCGGGCTTGTAGCGTTCTAATCTACCAGAACAGCTGAGACAGTTGACGAGTCCACCGATCGCTCGGCTGTCAGGGAGGTCTGGGCCGAGGCCTGCGCCTCGGCTGTCGCCACGTTGAAGCCGTGGATCATCAGGACGTTCGGGGCCATCGCGATCAGCGCGCAGACCAGAACCTTTAAATTCACCGTGTTAGTGCTCATATCCTCTCTCCTGTCCGTCGGGCGCCGGGCGGGCAACCCACCTGCCCAGTCGTCTTGGTGTTATATATAACTACAACACTACCATTGTGTCAAGCCCAATCACATGAGACGGGATTCACGGTTCCGGAACCCCGATCGGCGAGGCCCACGGGAAGGTGGCGGTGGGTAGAATCGGCGGTCACCTTCCCTGGAGTCCGCAATGAAGCAAGCTGTGAATGTCGCGATCACCGGCGCCGCCGGCCAGATCGGCTATGCCCTGGCCTTCAGGGTCGCCTCTGGCCAGATGTTCGGCCCGGACCAGCCCGTCAACCTGCATCTGCTCGAGATTCCCCAGGCCCTGCCCGGCCTGCAGGGCGTCGTGATGGAGCTGGACGATTGCGCCTTCCCGACGCTCAACAGGGTCATCGCCACGGATGATGCGAAGGTCGCCTTCAGGGACTGCCACGCCGCGCTGCTGGTCGGCGCCCGCCCCCGCGGACCGGGCATGGAGCGCAAGGACCTGCTGCTCGCGAACGCCCAGATCTTCTCGGCGCAGGGCAAGGCCCTGAACGCCGTTGCGGACCGCAACGTCAAGGTTCTCGTCGTGGGCAATCCCGCGAACACGAATGCCCTGATCGCCCGCGCCAACGCCCCGGATCTGAATGCGCGCAATTTCACGGCCATGACCCGGCTCGACCACAACCGGGCACTGGCGCAGCTCGCCCAGAAGACCGGCACGCATTGCAGCCAGATCCGCCGGATGATCATCTGGGGCAATCACTCGGCCACCCAGTACCCGGACGTGAGCCACGCGACGGTCGACGGCAAGCCGGCACGGAGCCTCGTGGACCAGAAGTGGCTGGATGAGACCTTCATTCCCGTCGTCCAGCAGCGCGGCGCGGCCGTCATCAAGGCGCGCGGCTCCTCGTCCGCGGCCTCGGCCGCCTCGGCGGCGCTGGATCACATGCGCACCTGGGCAGCCGGAACGGCGCCGGATGACTGGGTGAGCATGGCCGTGCCCTCCGACGGCAGCTACGGCATCCCGGCGGGCGTCATCTACTCCTATCCGGTGACCTGCCGGAACGGGGAATACGCGATCGTCCAGGGCCTCGCCATCGACGAGGGCAGTCGCCGGCGCATGACGCTCACCGAGACCGAGCTGAAGGAAGAGCGCGAGGGCGTCAGGGACCTGCTCGGCTGAGGGACTTCGCCGAACCGCGGCATGAGGGGGTGTCATGTACGGCGTGATCATCACGTTGATCCTGGCGGCGGCCATCATCGTCCTGACCTACCGCCGCCTCGGGCTGCTCCCCTTCTGCTGCACACTCACGGTGCTGCTCGCGCTGTACGGGTACCTCGCGCCGGCGGCGCCGGTGTGGAAGGGGCTGCTCGCCGCGGCGACCGTGCTGTTGTGGCTCCTCACCATCAGGCCGCTGCGGCGCGCCCTGATCAGCGGACCGTTCCTCGCCTCCTACCGCCGGATGCTGCCTTCGATGTCGCAGACCGAGAAGGAGGCGCTCGAGGCCGGCACGGTCTGGTGGGACGGTGAACTCTTCACCGGCGCGCCGCGCTGGGAAAAACTGCTCGGCGCCGCCGCACCAAGGCTGACGGCGGCCGAACAGGCCTTCCTCGACGGGCCCTGCGAGGAGCTGTGCGCGATGCTCGATGACTGGGACATCACGCACCGTCGCGCCGACCTGCCCCCGCAGGTGTGGTCCTACCTCACGGGCAAGGGCTTCTTCGCGATGATCATCCCCAGGCAGTATGGCGGACTGGAGTTCTCCGCCTATGCGCACTCCTGCGTGCTCGCCAAGATCGCCAGCCGCAGCACCACCTGTTCCTCGACCGTCGCCGTGCCGAATTCGCTGGGGCCCGCGGAGCTGCTCAATCACTACGGCACGCAGGAGCAGAAGGATCACTACCTGCCGCGCCTCGCGCGCGGCGAGGAAATTCCCTGCTTCGCACTGACCGGACCGCGCGCGGGCTCCGATGCGGCATCGCTCCCCGACACCGGCGTGGTCGGCCGCGGCACCTGGCAGGGACGCGAGGTGCTCGGGCTCACCCTCAACTTTTCGAAGCGCTATATCACCCTGGCGCCCGTGGCCACGGTCATCGGGCTCGCCTTCCGGATGTTCGATCCTCACAAGCTGCTCGGGGAGCGGACGGACCTGGGTATCACCGTCGCGCTCATTCCCCGCGACACCCCCGGAATCAGCATCGGGCGCCGGCATTTTCCGCTCAACATCCCGTTCCAGAACGGCCCGATCCAGGGACAGGACGTGTTCGTGCCGCTCGACTTCATCATCGGCGGGCCGGCCATGGCCGGCCAGGGCTGGCGCATGCTCGTCGAACAGCTTTCCGTGGGCCGCTGCATCTCCCTGCCCTCCAATGCCACCGGCAGCGCGAAAGCCGCGGTCTGGGCCACCGGCGCGTATGCGCGCGTGCGCCGGCAGTTCAACCTGCCGATCGCGCGCTTCGAGGGCATCGAAGCCGTGATCGCGCGCATGACGGGCCTCACCTACATCATGGATGCGGCCCGCAGCGTCACCGCCGGCGCGATCGACGGCGGCGAGAAACCCTCGGTGCCCTCCGCGATGCTCAAGTACCACGTCACCGAGATGAGCCGCATCGTCGCCAACGACGCCATGGACGTGCACGGCGGCAAAGGCATCTGCCTGGGGCCAGCCAATTACCTCGCCCGCGGCTACCAGACGGTGCCGGTGGCGATCACGGTCGAAGGCGCGAACATCCTGACGCGCAATCTCATCATCTTCGGCCAGGGAGCGATCCGCTGCCATCCGTTCGTTCTGAAGGAAATGGAGGCCGCGCGCAATCCCGACCGCCGCGCCGGCGTCGTGCAATTCGACAAGGCGCTGTTCGGCCACATGGGCTTCACGGTGTCGAACGCCGTGCGCTCGGCGGTGATGGCGCTCACCTTCGCGCGCCTGCGCGGCGTGCCCGATCACGGCCCGACCCGGCGCTACTACCAGCACATCGAACGCTTCAGCGCCTCCTTCGCCTTCGCCGTCGACGTGGCCATGCTCACCCTCGGCGGTTACCTGAAGAAGAAGGAATCCCTGAGCGCGAGGCTCGGCGATGTGCTCTCGGCCATGTATCTGGCCTCGATGGTGCTCAAGCACTACGACAACGAGGGGCAGCCCGCGGCCGATCTGCCGATCGTGGAGTGGGCCTGCCGCCACCTGCTCTACTTCGCGCAGGAGCAGCTGCACGGCTTCCTGCGCAACTTCCCGAACCGGATGCTCGCGGGCCTGATGCGCGTGTTCATCTTCCCGCGGGGACTTACGTACTTCGCGCCCTCGGACCGGCTCTCGCGCCGCGTCGCCGATCTCGTCACCGCCGCGACGCCGACGCGCCAGCGGCTGGGCACCCACGCCTACACGGCATTGAACGACAGGAGCCCGCTCGGGCTGCTGCAGGAAGTCCTCACCCTGGCCGAGGGCGCCGAGCTGCTCGAGAAGCGGATCCGCGAGGCCGGGGTCAAGACCGGCCGGGTGACCGCGCTCGATCTTCCGGGCCGGATTTCCGAGGCCGTGGCCGCGGGCGTGCTCACGGCCGAGGAAGGCGCGAGCCTCGCGGAGTATGACCGCAAGGTGATGCAGCTCGTGCGCGTGGACGATTTCGCGCCGCACGAACTGGTCCCCGGAACGGTGTAGCATCATTGACGTCCGACCCACCCAAGGAGCCCCCATGCGCACTCTCGCACTCGCCGCCTTGCTGCTCGCCGCCTCCGCCAGCGCCGCGATCGCGGCCGATGCGGCCCCTGACAATTACTGGCCGGCCGATGCCAAGGCCTACATCATCAGCCCGAAGAACGGCGCCAAGGTGAAGAGCCCGGTCACGGTGGTGTTCGGCCTGAAGGGCCTCGGCGTGGCCCCCGCCGGCGTGAAGTTCCCGAACACCGGCCACTTCCATCTGCTGGTCGACACGGACCTGCCTGCGGACCTGTCCGTGCCGCTGCCGGCGACCGCCAGCATCCTGCACTACGGCAAGGGCCAGACCGAGGCCACCCTGGATGCGACCAAGCTCGCTGCCGGCAAGCACACGCTGCAGCTCGTGATGGGCGACGAGGCCCACATCCCGCACAGCCCGGCGCTGGTGTCGAAGAAGATCACCATCACTGTCGAATAGGATCCGGTGACCCCCGCCCGGGCCGTCCTGCACGTGGACATGGACGCGTTCTACGCGTCCGTGGAGCAGCATGACAATCCGCAGCTTGCGGGTCTGCCGGTCATCGTCGGCGGCACGGGCCCGCGCGGCGTCGTGGCCGCGGCGAGCTACGAGGCGCGCAGGTTCGGGGTGCGCTCGGCGATGCCCCTGCGCCAGGCTCTCGAGCGCTGTCCGCAGGCCGTTTGCGTGCGCCCCCGCATGGCGCGCTACCAGGAAGTCTCGCGCGCGGTCTTCGCGGTCTTCAATGAGTTCACGCCCCTCGTGCAGGGTCTGTCACTCGATGAGGCCTTCCTCGATGTCACGGCGAGCCGCGAGCCGGTCGCGCACATCGCGCGGGAGATCAAGCGCCGCATCCGCGAACGCACCGGGCTCACCGCCTCGGTCGGGGCCGCCGCCAACAAGCTCGTCGCCAAGATCGCCTCGGAGCTCGCGAAGCCCGACGGGCTCACCCTCGTCACGCCGCAGACGCTGCGCGCGATCCTCGATCCGCTGCCGGTGCGCCGACTGCCGGGCCTCGGCGGCAAGACCGGTGCGAGGCTCGAAGCGGCGGGCGTGCGTACCCTGGGTGAACTGCGCCTCGCGCCCGACGCGCAGCTGTGGCCGATATTCGGCCGGCATTCAGGACAGCTGCGCGAGCGCGCCGCGGGCATCGACGAGCGCCCGGTCGTGGTCGAGCGCCGGGAGCTGTCGATCAGCGCCGAGGATACGTTCGAGCAGGATATCCGCGACCGGCGCCGGCTGCGCCGGGCGATTGCGCGCTTGGCGGACCTGGCCGCGAGCCGGGTCCGCGACCGGGAACTGGCGGCCGGTTGCGTCAGCGTCAAGATCCGCGAGCATGATTTCACGACGGCCACCCGGCAACGCGCCGTGCGGCCGGCCACCCAGGACCGGCGCACGATCGCGACCGTGGCCACGCGGCTGCTCGATGACTGGCTCGATGAGCACCCCGGGGCCTCGCTGCGCCTGCTGGGCGTCGCGCTGCGGGGGCTGGCCCCGGCGACGCAGCTGGACCTGTTCGCCCCGCAGCAGGGCGGAGTCGACACCGCCGTGGATGCCGTGCGCCAGCGCTTCGGCAAACTGGCGCTGCGCCGTGCCAGCAGTCTTTGAGTAGCATTGCACCATGTATCTCGCCTTCTTCGGATTGAACGAAAAGCCGTTCGCGATCACGCCGGATCCGCGCTACCTGTTCCTGAGCGAACGGCATGCGGAAGCGCTGGCGCACCTGCTCTACGGCATCACCGAGGCCGGCGGCTTCGTCCAGCTCACCGGCGAAGTCGGTACCGGCAAGACCACGGTGGTGCGCTCGTTGCTGGCGCAGACGCCGAAGCACGCCGAGATCGCGCTGATCCTGAACCCGCGCATGACGGCGCCGGAGTTCCTGCTCACGATCTGCGAGGAGCTCGGGATCGGCGTGCAGGACTCGGCGACCGGGAGCCTCAAGGACCTCGTCGACATCCTCAGCCAGTACCTGCTGCGCGCCCACGGCGGCGGCAAGCGCGTGGTGCTGGTCGTCGACGAGGCGCAGAACCTCGCGCCCGAAGTACTCGAGCAGGTGCGCCTGCTCACGAACCTCGAAACCAATACCCAGAAGCTGCTGCAGATCATCCTCATCGGCCAGCCGGAGCTGCGCGACCTGCTCGACCGCAACGACATGCGGCAGCTGGCCCAGCGCATCACGGGGCGCTACCACCTGTGCCCGCTCACTTCCCGTGAGACGGCCGCGTACGTGCGGCACCGGCTGCGCGTGGCCGGCGCGACGGCCGACATCTTCACGCCGCAGGCGCTGCGCGAGGTGCACCGCCTCGCGCGCGGCGTGCCGCGGCTCATCAACGTGCTGTCTGACCGGGCGCTGCTGGGTGCCTACACCCAGGACCGTCACCAGGTCGGCGCCTCCTTCATCCGCCGCGCTGCAGCCGAAGTCTTCGGGCGGGACATCTGGCCCTGGTGGGCACCCTGGGGAGTCGGCGCCGCGACCGCCGTGGTGGTGCTGTGTGGTATCTGGGCGGCGTGGCGCTATGGGCCCTGGGGTCACGGCGCGCGACCGGCGCACCTGACCGCCGCGCAGTCCCGTCCGCCCGCCATCGCATCCGCGCCGCCGCCGCGCCCCGCCCCGCCGCCCTCGCTGGGCTCGCTGCTGGTCCGCAAGGCCGCACAGACCACGCCCGATGTGGCGTTCGGCGAGCTGTTCAGCATCTGGGGTGCCCGTTACAGCGCCGGAGCCGCGGACCCGTGCACGCAGGCCGCCGCGCAGGGCCTCGAGTGCTTCGTGCAGAAGGGCTCGATCGCGCAGCTGCGCCTCTACAACCGCCCCGCCATCCTGATGCTGACGGATGACATGGACGCGGCACACCAGGTCGTGCTGACCGGTCTCGACGATGAGCACGCCCGCGTCGATATCGGCAGCGAAAATCAGCTGGTGAGCATCGGCGACCTCGCGCGCTACTGGTTCGGCGACTTCATTCTCCTGTGGCGGCCGGGCACCCGGGACCCGCGCCCGCTCGGACCGGGCATGCGCGGCGTCGAGGTGCGTCAGCTGCGCCAGCAACTGACGCGACTGACGGGCGGGCCGGCCGTGGACACGGTCAGCGACGTCTACGATGGTGAGCTGTCGCAACTCGTGCGAGACTTCCAGCGCGCGCACCGGCTCAACGCCGACGGGGTGGCCGGCGTGCAGACTCTGGTGGTGCTCAACAGCGCGCTCGCGAAGCCGGACTCGCCGCAGCTTGCGGCCTTGCCGGAACACGGTGGTTGACCATGTCCTTCATCCTCGACGCCCTGAAGAAATCCGAAACCGAGCGGCAGCGCGCCGATGCACCGGCGCTGTACGAGATGAAGATGGCGCCTCCCCGCCGGGGCATCGCCACCTGGCTGATCGTGCTGGCGGGCCTGCTCGTCATCAATGTCGTGGTGTTGTCCGTGGTCCTGCTGCGCGGTGCGCACAGTGTGCCGCCGACGGAGGCGACTGCCGTCTCGACGCCCGCGGCCGCGCCACCGTCCCCCGCGGTCGTGGCAGTCACTGTCGCGAACCCGGCCCCGGCCCCGGCGACCGCGCCCCCGGAGGCCGCTGCGCCGGCTGCCGTGGCACCGGACATCGCACCGGCCGGCACCGTCGTGAGGCAGGCGGACGATGATGCGCCGGCGGTCGAATCCGCGCGCACCTCGGCCGCGCGCACCTCGGCCGCGAGCACTGACCTGCCCACCTACGAGCAGGCCTCGAGCGCCCCCGGAGCGAACCTGCCGGAGCTCAGACTCGACCTGCATGCCTACGCCTCGAATCCCGCGAATCGCTTCGTGTTCCTCAACATGGTGAAGCTCAAGGAAGGCCAGAGCTCGCCGGCGGGGGTGCGGGTGGAGAGCATCACCCCGGATGGCGCGATACTGTCCTGGCAAGGCTCAAGGTTCTTTTTGCAGCGCCAGTAAGGGCTTGGTGCCCCCTTACGGGTCTCCCGGGAGACCGGTATCACAGAAATCGATGCCGCCGCACGACATTCCGGCGGCCTTCCGTCATGTTTGATACGAGGGGGCGCGGCGCCCTTTCGGGACATGCATCCAAGTGTCGGTTTCAGCGCAGAAACATCCCGCCTCGGAGGTAGCTGCCGGCCCTGTGCCGCCCGCAGCCGGCTTCCTCTTTGCCGAAAAGCTGCTGCTGCTGGCGCGCGACGCGACGCTGATCGAAGCCGTCGCGAGCGTCGTGGACGCGCAATCCCTGATCGTCGTCGGGGACGAGAGCGAGCTGGCCGCTCACCTGCTCAGTGACGACCCCGGCGTGGTCTTCATCGACGCCGCGATGGCCGATGCCCGGCCGGGTACGACCGCGGCGCTCGCCCGGCGATTGCACGAGCAGCTGCCCGACGTCGTGCTGGTGGTGGCCGGTGACAACACCGCCCAGAGCGAGCTCGCCGCCCTCGTCGGGGAAGGCACGATCTATCGTTTCGTACACAAGCCGGTGTCCGCGCAGCGAGTGAAGCTGTTCGTGGATGCCGCCTGGCGCAAGCGCAACGGGACCAGCGGCGCGAGCGGCCTGTATCCGGCCTTGTCGATGCCGCCCGCGGCGCCCGTGTTCGCCGCGCGCAGGCCGCCCTGGCCCGCGATCCTGGTCGCCGTGGCCGTGGGCGGCGCGGCGCTCGCCGGACTCCTGCTGCGCGCGCATCCCCCGCAGGGCGCGGTGGCACCCGAGGCCGCGCCATCGACGGGCACGCGCGAGGCGCCGGCGCCCGTTTCCCCGGCACCCGCCGCGGACGCCACCACCGCGGCGGCCGCACTGGCCGCCTCACGCGCCGATCTGGATCGCCTCGCCACCGCGGCCGAACAGGCGCTGCTCGCCGGGAATCTGCCGGAGGCGGCGCGCTTGACCGACGCCGCACGCGCCGTCGATCCGGATCATGTCCGCGTGAAGTTCCTGAGCGCGCAGATCGCGCGCGAGCAGGCGCGATTCGAGGCGCGGCGCCGCGCCGCGGTGGCCGCTGCCGCGGCGGCCCCGGCCACCCCACCACCCGCGCAATCCAGTGCGCCGCCGCAGCGCGAGACCGTCGTTGCCGCATCGGCCCCGACGCTCGCGGGCGCGCCGAGCTCCACGCCGCCGGTGAGCGAGGCACGGGACCCGAACTCCGTGGCGGCGGTCGTGCTGCAACGGGTGTATGCGGTGGACCCGGTGTTCCCCGAAGCGGCGCGCGAACACGACCTCACCGGCTTCGTCGACCTCGAGTTCACGGTGCGCGCCGACGGCAGCGTCACCGACGTCACGGTTCTGAAGGCCGAACCGGCCGGGGTCTTCGAGAAGTCCGCCGTGGCCGCCGTGGCCCAGTGGCGCTACCGCCCCATCGCGCGCGATGGCGTGCCGGTCAGCGAGCACGCCCGCCTGCGGCTGAACTTCGCTTACCGCTAGCCATGGACGCCCGGCTGCTCATCGTCGACCGCGACTCACGCTACCGGGAATGGCTGCGCAATCACCTCGGCGTGCTGTTTCCCGACGGCGCCATCACCGCGATCGACGCGCGTGAGTTCGAGGCGCGGCTGGACCTGCTCAGCCGCCAGGACTTCCATCTGGTGATGTTCGTCGCGCATTTCGGCCACAGTCCCGAGGACCCGCACTCCGAGGGACTCGAATGGCTGCGCCTGCTGCGCGACCGCCCCGAGTTCCCGGCCGTCATCGCGATCGCCGAGGACGGCAATGAACTGACCGCCGTGCGCGCGCTGCAGCTGGGTGCCGTCGATTATCTTCCGAAGCGGTTGGTCAATCCGGACCGGCTGCGCACCGCCGTGAAGCTCGCCCTGCGGCGCGTCGAACTGGATGCGGCGCCGCCCGGAGGTCAGGCCGAAGAGGCCGGCGAGGCGTCGCAGTCGGCCCGCGCCCTGCGTGATCCGATACCAGGCTACACCATCCGCAAGACCATCGGCGAGTCCGAGAAGGCCATCGTCTACCTCGCGCACAGCGAGAAGCTCGGCACCGACGTGGCGCTGAAGGTCACCAAGAGCGAGAGCGAGGAACAGGAGGATCCGCAGGTCTTCGCACGCGAATACGAGGCGCTGTGCGCCCTGCGCAACCCGTCCATCGTCACCATCTACGACTATGGCACCAACGCCGGCCGGGAATTCCTCGCCATGGAGTACTTCCCCCGCGGCGACCTCAAGAGCCGCCTGCTGCGCGGCATCCTCGAGGCCGATGCGCTGCGCTATCTGGAGCAGATCGCCCGCGCCCTGCAGGCCGTGCACAGCGCCGGCATCCTGCACCGGGACCTGAAGCCGCCGAATCTGATGCTGCGCGAGAACGACACCATCGTGCTGATCGATTTCGGCCTGGCGCGCAACCTGCGCGGCACGCCGAACAGCACGCGCACCGGGGTCCTGCGCGGCTCGCCGTACTACATGAGCCCCGAACAGGCCCTCGGCGAGGAGCTCGACGGCCGCACCGACCTGTACAGCCTCGGGATCCTGTTCTACGAAATGCTCACCGGCCGCAAGCCCTATACGGGCCTCTCCGCCATCGACGTGCTGCAGCAGCACGTGGCCGCACCGGTACCGCAGCTGCCGCACTCGCACGTGCACCTGCAGGCGCTGCTCGAAGGCCTGATCGCCAAGTCACGGGAGGACCGCTTCGCCTCGGCCGAGCAGGCGATCGAGGCCATCGCCGGGATGCGGGCGCTGCGGCGGACGGGTTCGCGGCGCTGATCAGTGACCGGCGCTGAGCGGCACGGCGGGGGCGCCCTCGGCGCTGCGCGCGCTCTCGTAGCGCTTGCCGAGCACCCAGGCGATCGGGAACCAGACCAGCGACACGCCCACGCCGAGAACCGCGAGTCCGATGTCGCCGAAACCCCTGAGCACCCCGACGCTCGCGAAGGAGGCGACGAGGTCCCCGCCGCGATACACCACGGTGTCGATGACGTTCTTCGCCTTGTACTTGCTCTCCTGGTCCACCACCGTGAACAGCATCTCGCGGGTCGGCCTCGCGACGGCGTATTCGGCCACGCGACGCACGACCTGCAGGCTACCCAGGATCAGCAGCACCGGCGAGAAGGCGATCGCGAGGAACGCGAACACCATGATGACGGGATTCAGCAGCAGGCCGAACTTGACGCCGAAGCGGCTGATGATGCGGCCGGTACCCAGCAGCTGGATGACCACCGCGAGGCTGTTGACGATCAGTTCGATGGTCGCATAGACCTGCGTGCGCTGGTCGTGGTTCGTGAACGCCTTGGTGATCAGGTCGCCGAGCTGCGTGTAGACGATGGTCGAGATCGAGGTCATCAGGAACAGGAAGCCGGCGATCAGCAGCAGATACGGGGACTTCGCCAGCAGGATGAACCCGTCGAGCGGGTTCGCGCCGCCGAGACGCTGATCGATGCTGGTGCGCTGTGCCTCGCTGCCGGATTCGGCAACGAGCCGCGCGCGCGCGCGTTCGAGCACCTTGACGAGCAGCGCGGTCACGACGAAGCCGGCCGCCGAGATCAGCATCAGTCCATTGTTGCCGACGCGCGTGGCGAGGAAGGTCGCGATCAGCGGACCGACGATGCCGCCGACCGTCATCCCCGCGGCGATGAAGCCGAACAGCCGCTTCGCCTGGGAGCGCGAGAAGATGTCGGCCATGAAGCTCCAGAACACGGAGACGATGAGCATGTTGAACACGCTCACCCAGATATAGAAGCCCGCGGCGACGTAGCGGTCCGACACCCTGCCGCCGCTGAACAGCAGGTAGAAGCCGAAGATCGTGACGGCGATGAAGCCGTACACCCAGGGCAGGAACGTGGACAGCCTGATGCGCGAGGCGAGGCCGGCGTACAGCGGCGCGAGTATCAGGGTGCCGATGAAGGTGCCCGTGAACAGTTCGTTCAGGTGCTTGATGCCGTACACGGTGCCCATCGCATCGCGCACGGGCTTCACCACGGAGTAGCTGCCGAACAGGAAGAACAGGTACACCATGCTCAGGATCACGGCGTTCAATTCGTGCGGTTCGATGCCGGCCAGTGATTTGAAGGCATTCGCGATCAGGCCCGGGCTCTTGTTCTCAGACATGGTGCATCCTGGGTGTTGAAGCGGCGGGACTATAGCCCATCGGCGGTCGGGGACTGAAACTGTCGCGCGCGCAGCACTTCGTAGCGTTTCCCCAACATCAATGCACTGATGCCCCAGATGACCGAAAGAGCGATCCCGGCCGCCGAGGAACCCATGATCCGCAGGCCCGTGGCCCGCAGTCCCGTCTCCATCCATGCCCCGGTCAGGTCCCCGAAGCGATACACGACGGTGTCGATGACGTTCTTGGTCCTGTAGCGGTCCGCCTGCGGGAGCACGGTGAAGCAGATCTCGCGGCTCGGACGCGCGATGGCGTACTGGCCCACCTGGCGCACGACCTGCAGCGCCTGGATCATCATCAACGCCGGCGAGACCGCCAGAGCGATGAAGGCGAGCACCATCAGGACGGGATTGAGTACGAGTCCGGCCGTCACGCCGAAGCGATGGACGAATCGCCCGAGGCCGAAGAGCAGGATGACGGCCGCGAGCACATTCGCCGTGAGCGCGATGTCCGCGACGGCCACGGCGCGGCCGGCGTCATCGGCGAACATCCGGGAAACCACGTCGGTCTGCAGGAAGTAGGCGACGGTCGCGACCCAGGTCATCAACAGGAAGAAGGCGCCCTGGCGGCGCGACATCGGCGAATGCAGGAGCTGCCGGAAGCCATCGAGCGCGCCGCCTTTGAGGTTGTGGTCGATGGTGGTCGGCTGGCCTTCCTCACCGGTCTGCTGCCGATGGGTCTTCTCCCGCATCAGCAGGTGCACCAGTCCGATGACGGCCAGGAATCCGGCCGCGGCGATGAGCAGCAATCCATCGAGCCCCGTGGCATGCACCGCGAGCCGCGTCACGACGGGGCCCGCGATGGCGCCCAAGGTGCCGCCCGCCGCGATCAGGGCGAACAGCCGGGTCGCCTGCGATGGGTTGAAGAGCTCCGCCATCAGCGTCCAGAACACCGAGATCATGAAGAGATTGACGGCGCTGAACCACACGTAATACGCGCCGCCGATCCAGCGATCATCGGGCGCGGTCCTGAAGAGCCACCGGAACAGCAGTACGTTCAGCAGCCAGAACCAGAACACTCCGGGCAGCAGCCTGTTCAGGCGCACCCGCGCGGCGAGCCAGGCGTAGACGGGCGAGGCGATGAGCGTCGCGATGAAGGTGCCCGTGAACAGCAGCTGCAGCTGATCGACGCCGAAATCCGCCGCGACCGTGTCGCGGACGGGCTTCAGGATGTAGTAGCTCGCGAGCAGCAGGAAATTGCAGGCGAAGGCGAGCAACACCACGCGCCGCTCATGCGGCAGGACCTGGGTGCTCCGAGTCAGCAACCCCTCGAGGCGCCGGCCCGTCACGCCGTGTCAGCGCAATACGGCGAGCCGCGCGAGGTTGCTCTGGACCATGTCGTCCATCGCACCACGGTCGGCGTACCAGCGTCGCACCGCATCCACCAGGGCGATCGCGGCCTCGCGCTCGGGCTCCTGCGCGGCCTCCATGCGCACCAGGTCACTCAAGGTCTGCCTGCGCCGCGCGGGCGTCGCGCGCGTCAGCCGCCGCAGCCGTAACCGGCGCAGCGCCGCGGCCGGCACGAGCGTGCCGGACTCGTCGTCCGCGACACCCGAGCGCGACTGGGCGAGGCGGAACAGGGACTCGGCCGTCGGCACCGTCGCGACGGTGTCGTTGCGCGCGGGTCGGACCCAGTGCTGACACCAGCCGATGTAGCCTTCCGGCGAACTGCACAGCGCCGCATCGCCGACCGCGACGCAGATATGCGGCAGCGCCAGCGCCAGCGGAATCGCTTCGGCCCAGAGTCGCTCGCGCATCAGGTATTCGATGTCGCCCAGGTACGCATCGAGCATCTTCGAGCGGCCGTGGCGGTGATTCGGTCGCTCCAGCGATGCGCTGCCTGCGCCCTGCGCCGGCGCCGGGCGTTGACTCTCAACGGCCATGTTGCTTCCTCATCTGACTCTTCCGGCCCGCGTGCTTCGGTGAACGAAGCCTCATGACGTATTGTTGCGGCGGGCGGATCCCTTCACGTCCATCTTGGCCGAAGTCCCGGCGCATTGCCAACTTCGGGACAGATTTGACTTTATCCGTCAGCGGCGCAGGGCCAGCAGCCAGCGCCCCGCGCGCGTCCCGGCCACGCCGAACAGCACGCGCCACGCCAGCCGGCGGCTCCAGGGCGTCGGCCGCGGGGGCACGGCCGCACGGAATGCGGCGCCCACTTCCCGGTGCAGCTGCCAGGTGCGGCAGGCGATGCGCCATTCGCCGCGATCGCTTCGCAGCAGGACTTCCGGCGGTGTCGTGACGGCCACGGTCAGGTCAGGCCATCGCGCCGGCAATACCGGCGGGTCCCGGCATATCAGCGAGAGCTGTGCAGGAGTGGTGCTGCCGTCCGGTTCCGCGATCCGTCCGAGCAGCGTGATGCCGGCAGGACCGGGCCCCGACACCCACTCCACGGGCCCGTCGAAGCGGGCAATGTCCGGGGACGGGTTCATGCCGCCGTCTCGAGCTCCCAGACGGTGATCGGCGCCCCGCGGCGCAGCCAGAAGCCCGCGCCGATCTCGTGGAAGCGCCGCCGCAGCCGGGTCCGGTACCAGGCGCCGCTGCGCATGTGGACGTCGGCGTCGGTGCGGCGCCGATCGCAGTTGCGCCGCCAGTCCATCGTCGTCAGAGCCCCGAAATACAGCACGCCACGGCACAGGCGGCCGAGGTTCGCCAACGCCCGCGCGGCGCGGCGATCATCCAGGTACTGCACCACGTCGTAGCAGATCACCAGGTCGAACGGGACCGGGTCCCGCCAGGCATCCACGGTACCGTGCTGCCAGCCGAAGCGCGCGCACAGGTACTCACTGACATCCAGCCCGATGTATTGCGCGCCCCGAAAGACCCTCTGCAGCGGTCTGCGCAGCATGCCCGTGCCGCAACCCGCATCGAGCATGCGCCGGACCGGCAGGCCGACATGTATGGCAAAGGCTGCGATCAGCTGCGCCCGGGCCCGCATTTCCGCCTGCGTGGTGACCGCCGTGCGCGGATCAAAGTAGAACTTCTCGTAATACGCTTTATCGAAGGCCAAGGTCACACCGCATCATTTTCGGGCTCGAAGCGCCCCTGCGCCGGACTATGCAACAGTTGCGGGCCGGGTGGCGAGGCCGTCCCCGGGGCATTGCTGCGCGGGCCCAGCACAGGTAGATTGCACGCCCATGACAATCGACCGGATCGCCGCCGCGGGCCAGACGGCCCGACGGCGCAACGCCGTGTGGCCCTGGCTCGTGATGCCGGCGGTCATCCTGGCGCTGTTCGCCGTCCTGCATAACGTGCGCCGTTCCGGCGCCCCACATGACCAGGACAGCAGTTTCGGAAGCGCTTTGCCGTAGAATCCGGCTCCCGTTACCGCCCGCCCGCCCCATGCCCCGAATTCCGAAAGTCGGCTTCGTCAGCCTCGGCTGCCCCAAGGCGCTCGTCGATTCCGAGCGCATCCTCACGGCCCTGCGCGCCGAGGGCTATGAAGTCGCGCCGACGTACGAGCGGGCGGATGTCGTGGTGGTCAACACCTGTGGATTCATCGACGCCGCCGTCGATGAGTCCCTGGACGCCATCGGCGAGGCGCTGGAGAAGAACGGCCGGGTGATCGTGACCGGCTGCCTCGGCGCGCGCCCCGAGCGCATCCTCGAGCGCCATCCCCGCGTGCTCCAAGTGACCGGTCCGCACGCCTACGAGTCGGTCATGGCGGCCGTCCATGAGCACCTGCCGCCGCGCCACGACCCGCATGTGGACCTGATACCGCCCCAGGGCGTGCGCCTCACGCCGCGTCACTACGCGTACCTGAAGATCTCCGAAGGCTGCAACAACAAATGCAGCTTCTGCATCATCCCGAGCCTGCGCGGGCCGCTCGCGAGCCGACCCATCGATGAAGTGCTGCGCGAAGCCGAGCGGCTGGTGCGCGCCGGCGTGCGTGAGCTCCTCGTGATCTCCCAGGACACGAGCGCCTATGGCGCGGACCTCAGGTACCGGGCCGCAAGCTGGCACGACACCTCCTATGAGACCCGGTTCATCGACCTCGCGCGGGGTCTGGGCTCACTCGGGGCCTGGGTGCGGCTGCACTACGTGTACCCCTATCCGCACGTCGATGAGGTCATCGCGCTGATGAACGAGCGCAAGGTGCTGCCGTACCTCGATGTCCCCTTCCAGCATGGCAGCCCGAGCGTGCTCAAGCGCATGAAGCGGCCGGCGCATGCCGTGAACACCCTCGATCGCATCCACGCGTGGCGGCGCGAGTGCCCGGACCTGACGCTGCGCAGCACCTTCATCGTCGGCTTCCCCGGGGAAACCGAGGCCGAGTTCGATGAGCTGCTCGAGTGGCTGACCGAGGCGCAGCTCGACCGGGTCGGCTGTTTCAAATATTCCCCGGTGGCCGGCGCCACGGCCAATGCCCTGGGGCCGCATGTCGCGCCCGAGCTCCAGCAGGAGCGCCATGATCGCTTCATGGAGCACGCGCAGGCCATCAGCGCCGCACGCCTGCGCCGTCGTGTCGGACAGACGCTGCAGGTGCTCGTCGACGGCGTCGAAGGCCGGACCGCCATCGCGCGCAGCGCCGCGGATGCGCCCGAGATCGACGGCGTCGTGCGCATCACCAACGGCGGGAAATTGCCGGTGGGCGAATTCGCGCAGGTCACCGTCACCCGAGCCGGCGATTACGACCTGACGGCACGGATTGCCGCCGCGGCGTGATTGCCAAGGAATGCACATGCCGCAAAGCCGCCGGCACTTCCTTCGTTCCGCCCTGGCTGCCACCGCCG
>DATJPN010000003.1:0-4455 GCA_035506335.1 Steroidobacteraceae bacterium
AGCCCGGGGCTTTCACACCCGACTTACGAAACCGTCTACGCACGCTTTACGCCCAGTAATTCCGATTAACGCTTGCACCCTCTGTATTACCGCGGCTGCTGGCACAGAGTTAGCCGGTGCTTTTTCTGTGGGTTAGGTCAATGCCCAGAGGTATTAGCCCTGGACTTTTCATCCCCACTAAAAGTGCTTTACAACCCGCAGGCCTTCTTCACACACGCGGCGTCGCTGGATCAGGGTTTCCCCCATTGTCCAATATTCCCCACTGCTGCCTCCCGTAGGAGTCTGGACCGTGTCTCAGTTCCAGTGTGGCTGGTCGTCCTCTCAGACCAGCTACGGATCGTCGCCTTGGTGAGCCGTTACCTCACCAACTAGCTAATCCGACTTCGGCTCATCCAATAGCGCGAGGTCTTGCGACCCCCGCTTTCTCCCGTAGGACGTATGCGGTATTAGCCAACCTTTCGGTTGGTTATTCCCCACTACTGGGTAGATTCCGAAGCATTACTCACCCGTTCGCCGCTCGTCAGCATGTATTGCTACACCTGTTACCGCTCGACTTGCATGTGTTAGGCACGCCGCCAGCGTTCAATCTGAGCCAGGATCAAACTCTTCACTTGAAGATTTTGAAACATCGAAATGAATGGCTCAAAAAAGACTCATTGCTGGACTTTCTTGGTCACTCGGTCATGCACTCTTCGAGGCATTGACGCGAGTCCCCACACAAGTTACCTGCCGAATTTTTAAAAAGCGTCCCGGTCACGGTGGGCCAGGAGGTGTTCCCTCGAAAGGGGGGCGAAGTATAAGCGCTTGACGCCTTCCGTCAACCCCTATTTTGGGCCTCGTTTTGCACCGATTTTACGGCCCTTGCCGCGGTCGCCGGGCAACACGAGGGCGCGCAGTATAGCCAAGCTCTTTGGCCTGTCAACGCAGCGTCATCAAATTATTCCGCCCTGCCGCGCCGGCCCGCAAAGCAGGCCGGAAAACAGGCTCTTACGTGCCTGTTCGGGCCCGCGGGGAGTCAACCGTGGGGCCCGCCGTCAGGTGGTCACCGGGTGGCTTCGCGTAGCGGCCCGAAGCCGGGCTATCGCGCCGCAGCATGCAGCTGCACCCGCGCATACCGCCGCGTTCCGACCTGCAGCACCAGGTCCGTCCCCGCATGCAGCGTCAGGCCACGGTCGGTGACGCGTACGCCGTCCAGCTTCACGGCGCCTTCGTCGATCTTGCGATTGGCCTCCGAGGTGCTCGCGGCGAGGCCCGCCGCCTTCAGCAGGTTCGCCACCCGCAATCCCCCGGCCTCCACGGGGATGACCTTCGGCACGAGGTCGGTCGGCACGGCCCGTTCGCTGACGCGGGACATGAACCCCTGCTGCGCAGCTTGCGCCTGCGCTGCACCATGGAAACGTGCCGTGATCTCGGAGGCGAGCTCCAGCTTGATGTCGCGCGGATTCCGGCCCTGCTGCGCCGCAGCACGCAAGCCGTCGATGTCGGCGAGGCTGCGGAAGCTCAGCAGCTCGTAGTACCGCCACATCAGCTCGTCGGATATCGACATGACCTTGCCGAACATCGCATCGGGCGCCTCGGCGATGCCGATGTAGTTCCCTAGGGACTTCGACATCTTGTTGACGCCGTCGGTGCCCTCGAGCAGCGGCATCGTGAGCACCACCTGCGGCGCCTGGCCATACGCCTCCTGCAGCGCGCGGCCCACGAGCAGGTTCCAGCGCTGGTCGGTCCCGCCCATCTCCACGTCGGCGCGCAGCGCCACCGAGTCGTATCCCTGCGCCAGCGGATAGAGGAACTCGTGGATGCCGATCGGTTGCCCGGACTTGTAACGCTTGTAGAACTCGTCGCGCTCGAGCATGCGCGCCACGGTGTAGTGGGCCGCGATCTTCACGAATTCGGGTGCCGGCATGTTCGACAGCCAGCGCGAATTGAACTCGATGCGCGTCGCCTGCGGATCGAGGATCTTGAAGACCTGCGCCTGGTAGGTGAGCGCGTTGGCCTGCACCTCCTCGCGGGTGAGCGCGGGCCGCGTGGCATTGCGGCCCGTCGGATCGCCGATCATCCCGGTGAAGTCCCCGATCAGGAAGATCACCTCGTGCCCGTGCTGCTGGAACTGTCGCATCTTGTTCAGCAGCACCGTGTGTCCGAGGTGCAGGTCCGGCGCCGTCGGATCGAAGCCCGCCTTGATGCGCAGCGGGCGCTTCTGCCGCAGCTTGGCGATGAACTCGGGCTCCGGCAGGATTTCCTGGGCGCCGCGCCGGTATTCCGCCAGCACCGCGGCCAGCTGATCGTTGTCTTCCACCTTGGGTTCTCATTCGACCGGAAACGTGCAAGTCTAGTCGAAGCGCCAACCGCTTCGAACAACATGCCGAAATTCGCCGTCAACCGCCTGGCTGTGCTGCGGACGCTGGCCGCCGTCGCCGCCCTGGGCGGGGCCGCGCTGGCCCTGCACGGGCTGATGTCCCCGGGTATCGCGCCAAGGCCGACGCCCGCCCGGCTGGTCGCGATGGCGGCCGCTCCGGCCGTGCCGGCCTCCGTGGCGGCGGTTCTGAAGCCCGCCACCCAGGAACTGTCCACCATCCGCGTCATCGTCGGCCGCAACGACACGCTCGACCACATCTTCCGGCGCCTCGCCCTGAGCCTCTCGGACCTCGCCTCGCTGCGCAGCCTCCCCGGCATCCGCGCCGACCTCGACCGGCTGCGGCCCGGCGAGACCCTGACGCTGATCGCGAAATCCGGCGCCCTGATAGGCCTGGAGCGGCGCCTGAACATCGAGCAGACCCTCAGGGTGGACCGCTCACAGGACGGCTTCCGGGCCAACGTGCTCGCGAATCCGCTGGCGACGCGTACCCGCACGATCAGCGCGAGCATCGACTCCTCGCTGTTCGAATCGATGGCCGCCGCCGGGGGTCACGACCAGACCGCGTTGAGCCTCGCCGACATCTTCGGCTACGACATCGATTTCGTGCTCGACATCCGCCCCGGCGACACCTTCACCGTCACTTACACGGAGGTGCTGCAGGACGGCCGCTACCTGCAGGACGGCCCGATACTCGCCGCGCGCTTCGTCAACCAGGGCCGCGAGTACCTCGCGGTGCGCTATGTCGGTCCCTCGGGCCGGGCCGACTATTACTCTCCCGAGGGCCGCAGCCTCCACAAGGCCTTCCTGCGCGCGCCGCTGGAATTCACCCGCGTGAGCTCGCCGTTCAGCCTGCATCGGCTGCATCCCATCCTCAACACCATCCGCGCCCACAAGGGCGTCGACTATGCCGCCCCGGTCGGCACCCCGGTGCGGGCGGCCGGTGACGGCCGCGTACTGTTCGCCGGCCGCCGCGGCGGCTACGGCAACCTGGTCGAACTGGACCACGCCGGTGGCATCACGACCGTGTATGGGCATCTGTCGCGCTTCGCGCATGGGTTGCGTCCGGGCCAGCACGTCGTGCAGGGGCAGGTCATCGCCTATGTCGGCATGACGGGACTTGCGACCGGGCCGCACCTGCACTACGAGTACCGGGTGAACGGCGTGTTCAAGAATCCGCAGACCATCAGGCTCCCGGAGGCCCTGCCCATCGACGGGCCGTTGCGGGCGGATTTCCTGGCGAAGTCCGCACCCCTGCTCGCCTCCCTCGACCCGCCCCCGGGCCCGAGCCTCGTGTCCCGCTGAAGGGGCAGCGCCGCCCCCGTTTCATGCTGCATTGCCGCATAATGCCTTCAATCGCCCTGCCGGTTTGTGTATGGTTGTAGTGTGGACGCCCCTGACCTCAAGGCGCCGAGCTGCTACATCAACCGTGAACTCTCCTTCCTGGAGTTCAACCACCGGGTGCTGGCGCTGGCCTTCGACGACACCCTGCCACTGCTCGAGCGGCTGAAGTTCCTGTGCATCTCCTCCGGCAACCTCGATGAGTTCTTCGAGATCCGGGTCGCGGGCCTGAAGCACCTGCAGGAATCCGGCAAGACGCAGCAGACCCCGGATGCGCTGTCGATTCCCGAGCAGCTCTCCGCCATCCACTCCCGCGCGCAGCACCTGTGCGCCGAACAGTACCGCTGCCTGAACGAGGTGCTGCTGCCGAAGCTCGCGCACGCGGGCGTGAGCCTGCAGGGCCGGTCGGCCTGGACGCCGAAGACCCGGCGCTGGCTCGAGAAGTATTTCGCGAACGAGATCGAACCGGTGCTGAGCCCGCTCGGCCTCGATCCGGCCCGCCCGTTCCCGCGCATCCAGAACAAGAGTCTGAACTTCATCGTGCACCTGGCGGGCAAGGATGCCTTCGGCCGCGATAGCGAGCTCGCCATCGTCCAGGCGCCGCGCTCGCTGCCGCGGGTGGTGTCGCTGCCGGATGATGCCCCCGGCCAGCCGCGCGGTTTCGTGCTGCTGACCAGCATCGTGCAGGCCTTCGCGCACCGCCTCTTTCCCGGCATCGAGGTCAAGGGCTGCTTCCAGTTCCGCGTCACCCGCAACAG
>DATJPN010000004.1:0-10544 GCA_035506335.1 Steroidobacteraceae bacterium
AGCCCACAGATGCGTGATGGCCAGGACGCGGGTTCCGGTCCCGCTCGAATGCGCGTCATCGGCCTGCGCTGGCAGGCTCGCGATCCCGAGCAGCGCCCAGGCCGCACCAAGCCCCATGAGTCGTATATTCATGATTCGCTACCTCCCCCTGATGAATTTTCCGCCGCAGACGGCAGCATCCCACATTGACAGCCCGGCGTGCGGATCACTATGCTTCATGTAAACGATTACAGATTGGCCTGCGCCGCCGGCCGCCGCAGGCCTTACGGTGCCAGGGGGTTCGATGATTCATGCGATCCGACCGGCTTGGGCGGCCGCTCTCGTGGTGGTGTTCGCGCATGGCGCCGCTTCGGCGCAGACCACCGATGCGCAGGTCGATGCTCGCGCCCGTGCGCTGCTCGCGAAGCTCACGACCGAGGAAAAGGTGACTCTCATGGCCGGCGGGAGCAGCTTCGGCACCGCAGCCATTGCGCGCCTCCGCATCCCCGCGTTGAAGTTCTCCGACGGCCCGAACGGCGTGCGCTCGAACGACGAAGTCGCCGCCACCGTCTTCCCGACCGGGTCGGCGCTGGCGGCCACCTGGAATCCCGAACTCGTTCAGGCGGCCGGCGCTGCCATCGGCCGCGAGGCGCGCGCAATGGGCGTTTCGGTGATGCTCGGACCCAATGTCAACATCCAGCGCTCCCCTCTCGGCGGGCGCGACTTCGAGATGTATTCAGAGGATCCGTTTCTGTCCGGAACGATGGGCGTGGCCATGGTTCGCGGCATCCAGGGCGAGGGTGTCGGCACTTCGGTCAAGCACTTCGTCGCGAATGAACAGGAGCTCAACCGCATGACGAGCAGCTCCGACGTGGACGAGCGGACCCTGCGCGAGATCTACCTTCGCCCCTTCGAAATGATCGTCGAGCAGGCCCATCCGTGGACCCTCATGGCCTCCTACAACAGGCTGCACGGCGTTTACCTGACGGAGAATGCCCTCATTCGGCAGGTCCTCAAGGGCGAATGGAGCTTTCCGGGCCTCCTGATGTCGGACTGGGGCGCGGTGCACAGCACGGCACCTGCAGCCAATGCCGGCACGGACCTGGAAATGCCCGGACCCCCTTCTCAGTTCGGAGCGCCACTGCTGCAGGCCGTGCGTGCCGGAAGGGTGCGCGAATCGGTCATCGATGATGCGGCGCTGCGCATGCTGCGCACGATCGTGCGTTCCGGGGCACTCGATCCGGGACCCGGGCCGACCGGAGAACTGCGCTCCGCCCGGAATCACGAGGCGGCCCTGGCCGCCGCGCGCGAAGCCGTCACGCTGCTGAAGAACGATGGAGCCTTGTTGCCGCTTTCACCCGGGCGGATCCATACCCTGGCCGTGATCGGCCCGAATGCGGACGTACCCCTGTACGAGGGCGGAGGCAGCGCCAGCGTGGTGCCGGGCGTGATATCCACGCCGCTTACGCAGATCCGGACGCTCGCCCCGGGGATCCAGGTGCTCTATTCACGCGGTGTGGACAACGATGAGGTGCCACCGCCCCTGGACGCAAGACTTCTCAGCGCCACCGTCGACCGGCGGCAGCAGGGCTTGCGGTTCCGCTATTTCGCCACCGCGGATTTCACGGGCCGCCCGGTGAGCGAGGGGATCACGAGCTATTTCGACGCCACGATGATGGCGAGCCACCTCAAGCAGATGTCGGCGCAGCTCGCCGGTTACCTGTGGGCGCCACGAACCGGCACCTATCAGTTCAGCCTGAGCGCGATCGGGCAGGGACACCTGTACATCGATGACCGGGAGGTCGTCGGCCCGAAGGTCGGTACGCCGATGCCGGCGCAGATCGACTTTGGCGCCGGCGTTCGCCTGGGCGAGATTGCACTCCGGGCCGGGCAACGCTATCGCCTGCGCGTCGATTACGTCAGCCTGCCGATCGCCTTTCATTCCCTGCATGTCGGCCTGCGCCTGCCGGTCGACGGCATCGACGCGGCGGTGGCGGCGGCACGCGCGGCAGACGCGGCGATCCTCTTCGTGGGCTCTTCACGGGCCACCGAAACCGAGGGTCGGGACCGCACGTCCCTCACGTTGCCGGGCCGCCAGGACGAGCTCGTCGACGCAGTCCTGCACGCCAATCCACGTACTGTCGTGGTCCTCCAGAGCGGAGCCCCCTATGCCCTCCCCTGGCTCGACGAGACCCCCGCCGTGGTGCAGGGTTGGCTCGATGGCGAGGCTGGCCCGCAGGCGATCGCGGAAGCGCTCCTGGGCGTGATCAACCCCTCCGGCAAGCTGCCCATGAGTTTTCCGAAGCGCCTCGAGGACACGCCGGCCTACCTCTACTACGATGCAGGGCCCGTGGCCGTCTACGGCGAAGGGGTGTTCGTCGGGTACCGCTGGTATGACACACGCAGGATCGGAACGGCCCTCCCCTTCGGCCATGGACTCTCCTACACCACCTTCGCCTATGACAGCCTGACCGTGCCGCCGAAGGCGCGGCTCGATGCGACCATCGACGTATCGGTCCGGATCAGCAATACCGGTCAGCGCGAAGGCGCCGAGACCGTGCAGCTGTACGTGGGCGACGAAGCCACGCGGGTGGTGATGAGGCCGGAGAAGGAACTCAAGGCGTTCCGCAAGATTCACCTGCGGCCCGGCGAGGGAACGACCATCACCTTCACGCTCGCACCCCGGGATCTCCAATACTACGATGAGCAGGGCCACCGCTGGATCGGCACGGCGGGCATGCACCGGATCAGCGTCGGTTCTTCATCGCGCGATGTACGCCTGAGCCGGGATTTCGAACTGGTGGCTGCGCCCTAGAATCAGGTCTGATCACAAAATGAGGGGAATACCGATGTCCGTACAAGAACGATTGTCCCGGGTGGGACACCTGGCCGTCGCACTGTCGCTCATGGTGGCGCCGGGCTCCTGGGTTGCGGCCCAGGCCCCACCCGCGTCGGCACCGGGGCCCGCGGCGCGGACGACCTGCGCCGGCAACGGCTTGCTGCCGGGTCCCGCCAGCTTCAAATCGGTTGAAGTCCTGCCCGATCAGCGCCTGACCTTCCGGTTGTGCGCGCCGAATGCGGCCTGGGTGTCGGTGACGAGTTCCGACCTGGCCGACGCCATTCCCTTCGGCGGCGGACTGCCGATGTCGCGGGATGCGCAGGGCCTGTGGAGCGTGACCACTTCGGTGCCGATCGCGCCGGACTCCTATCGCTTCAGCTTCAGCGTCGATGGTGTGCCGGTGACCGATCCCCAGGGCACGACCTTCTCCCTGACACGGGTGGGCCAGTTCAGCACCCTGGAGGTTCCCGGACCTGCGGGGGACTTCCAGACCTACGACAAGAGCATCCCGCACGGCGTCGTGTCGGTGATCGACTACTGGTCAGGTTCCCTGGGCATGAAGCGCCGCGCGCACGTGTATACCCCGCCCGGCTACATGCACGACAGCGCGCGCTATCCGGTGCTGTACCTCGTGCACGGGGCCGGCGACAGCGATGACAGCTGGACCTCCGTCGGGCATGCCCAGTACATCCTCGACAACCTGATCGCGGCGGGCAAGGCGAAGCCGATGATCGTGGTGATGCCCTTCGGGCACACCCCGGAGCGCCCGGGAGCGAACATGCTCGCCAACAACGACTTCGCCCAGGATTTCCTGAACGACCTGATCCCGTATGTGGACAGCCAGTTTCGAACCATCGCGAAGCCTGCCGCACGCGGCATGGCGGGTTTGTCGATGGGGGGCGCCCACACCCTGCAGTACGGGCTGACGCATCCGGAGCTGTTCCATTACATCGGCATCTTCAGCATGGGGCTGATGAATGCCGATCAGGTCGCAAGCTACGAATCGGCCCACGCCCAGGCCCTGTCACAGGCCAGCAAGTCCATGAAGCTCGTGTACTACGCGATCGGCAACAAGGACTTCCTGTTCGCCTCCGCCGCACCCACGCGCGCCATGATGGACAAGTACCACATCGCCTACGTCTTTCATGAAAGCGACGGGGGGCACACCTGGATCAACTGGCGGCGCTACTTCGCCGACTTCGCGCCGCGTCTGTTCCGCTGACAGTCCAGGTCAGAATCCCAGCTGCACCAGCGCGTGCGACAGGCGCGCTCGTGCAGCCTCGGGCTTCATCGGGAACGCCCGCATGAAGTCGGCCCGGTTGATGGCCGGATCGCGCTCCCGTACACCGGCGGCCCAATACTCGCCCCGCTCGCGATTACCGTTCAGCGTGTGCGCGACGGCGGCGATCATCAGTATCAGGATGTGGGCGCCCGGCGCCCGCGCGCCCCGCTCCGCCCACTGCGCCGCTTCGTTGTCTTCGCCGACGACCATGTGCGTAAACGCCCGCGTCGCCATCATCGCGTAACCAAGCGGATCGATCGGGCTCAGACGCATCGCCAGATCGACATGGGTCCGCGCCCCGGGACCATGGCCGGCCAGAACCTCCGTCCAGGCCTGGGCATACAGACCCTGGGCGTAGTTCGGACTCAGGGAGGTCGCGCGTTCGAGCCAGCCGAGACTGCTGTCGAGGTCGCCTTCGAGCCAGTAGCTGCGTCCCATCGTGAAATTGACGAATGGATCGAGCGGGTCCAGTTCGAGTGCGCGCTCGGCGAATTGACGGGCCCGCTGCGATTCACCAGTCACGTCGGCGGTGTATCTCATGAAGGCCGTCTGAAAATGCACGAACGACAATCCCGCCTGGGCGCGGGCGAAGCGCGGATCAAGGCTGACGGCGTGCTCGAGCAGGCGCGCGGCGGCGGCATTGTCGAGCCGGTTGAAGCGATAGAGGTGTTGCAGGCCGAGGTGGTAGGCAGACCAGGCGCTCAGGTTTTCCGGTACGGTGAGGCGTGCCAGGGCGGCCTCGTGCATGGGGATCCGCAGCTCGAGGGCCGCCAGCACGCCGGTCCTGATCTCGTCGCGGATCGAATGCACGTCTTCGATCCTGCCCGAAAATCGTTCGGCCCATACGATACCATCGTCCTGGGTATCGATCAGATCCACGGTAACCCCGAGACGCCGGCCCGAGACTTCGACCGTTCCGCACAGACAGTAGCGCACGTCCAGCAGGCGCCCGACTTCGCCGACGTTCAGGTTCTCGGCGCGTATCCGAAAGGATGACCCGCGAGCCGTCACGAACAGCCAACGAAGACGGGCAAGCTCGGCGATCAGTTCGTCCGGCAGCGCGCTCGCAAGAGCCTCGTGGCCCTCGCAATGGCCCACCGCCCGAAACGGCAGCACGGCAATCGAGGGCCGCGAATCCCGCTCAGGTCTGTGATCGGGCGTTCCGGAATCCGCAGACCGCGCGGCGCTCACCGGAGCCACGAATCGAAAACCATGCCGGTGAATGGTCTTGATGAACCGTTGCGACTGGCCATCATCGCCGATCGCCTGCCGCGCCGACTTGACGCGGCTGGCCACCGCGGCGTCGGAAACCACACGGCCGTGCCAGACCCTCTCGATCAACTCGTCCTTCGACACCAGCCTGGCGTGATTCTCGATGAGCAGCGCCAGCACTGCGAATACCTGGGGCTCTATGTCGCGTACTTCCCCGTTGGCGCGCAGCTCCACTGTCGCCAGATCCAGCTCGAAGGGGCCGAACTGGTAAATCATGCCCGCTAGAATAGGTTCCTCGGGCCTTGCTGCCAAATCACCAGGTCCTCTACAGGAAATCTGCAAGAGTTCGCGGTGCACTCATGCCACGCTGCGCCCACGGTCACGGGTCGTCCGGGGCCGAAATACTGGAGGATCCGACAATGCCACTGGTTACGATCGATGTGATCAAGGATGTCTTCACCCCGGCACAGAAGAAGGACCTGATTACGAAGGTCACTCAGGCGATGATCGACGTGGAGGGCGAGAACATGCGGCCCGTGACCTGGGTACGCATCCACGAGGTTGAGAGCGGAGACTGGGCCATCGGCGGCAAGCCGCTGCGGACGTCGGATGTGCAGGCGCTCGCGGCGGGAAAGGCCGGGTCGTAGTCAGGCACCGGGTTCCCGAGCTTGACAAGGCAACGGATTACGGCCAGAAGAGCGATCCATAGGGTACGCCGGGTCAATGGCAAAAGGACAACAGCCGGTGCGGCGGCCTCACTTCGGTCGCCCCTTGAAGCCCTCGCTGAGCAGCGGGATCCGATAGATGGTCATCGCGGTGTTGCGCACGCCGGTGGGCGTCGACCAGGGCTTGCCGTCCGGTCCGACGGCGCCCATCTGCGCCACGTACAGCGTGCGCTTCTCCGGACCTGAAAATGCGATTGAGATCGGTATGCGCGGCGTTGGTATGACGCCGAGGGGGAGGCCCTGCGGACTGATCACATGCACGCCGCTTGCGGCCGAGACGTACAGGCGGCCCGCGGCATCGATGGCCATGCCATCGGCTCCGGTATCGCCGCCCAGTGTCGCGAACTCGCGCCGGTTGCGCGTCGAGCCGTCGGTCAGGACGTCGAAAGCCAAAACGGTCGTGACGTTGGTGACGTAGAGGATCCGGCCATCGGTGCTCAACATGAGGCCATTCGTGCGGATGTCCTGGTCCGCCACGGTGCTGACGATGCCCGCGGCATTGACGTAGTAGATACCGCCGACCGTGAAGTACGCCCCGCCCTTGCCGTCGGCGATCAGGTCGTTCAGTCGTCCGAGGGGCCGCCCGTCGGCGAAGCTGTTCGCCAGCAGCCGCGCCTCCGGCGCGACGATGCTGATGCGGGTCAGTTCCTGGCAGGCACTGGCGAAGGGCCGGCCCGGATCGGTGCAGGTGCGCTGTACGGCGTAGAGTCGGCCCTGCGGATCGACGGAGAGCGCACCGGCGCCGTGGGTGTCAGTGAGATAGATGGACTCGCGATTGTTCGCATCGAGCTTGCGGATGGTGTCGCCCTGCTCCTGCGCGAACAGCACGCCGCCATCGCTCGTGCCGACCAGCCCATCGGCGGTCCTGAAGTCCGCCCACACCAGTTCCCAGGCCGCGCCCGCGCCGATCACGCCGGGAATCGGGTCGATCCTTGTCGCCCGTTCCCCCGGCAGCAGCTGCGCCAGCGCCGGGGCCGATGTGGCAAGAAAAAGCGCGCAGGCGGCCGGCACCCACGATTTGAGGCTGCGGTTCATCACTGTCTCCCCGGGTCGCCCCGCCGTTGAATTATCATTCAGAGACTTCGGCAGCGCCACGCCTTCCTCGGCCCATCCCCCGTGATCATTCTCGAATCACTGACCGAACCGGCCGCCACGCAGGCACACTGGGTGCTCGAGACGCTCGCGATGCTCGTTGCAGGGCTCCTCTACTGGCGCGCGCGCAACGCCGCGACACAGCCGCCGCAACGCCTGGCACGCTGGACCCTGCTCGCCGGAGCGGCGGTCGGGGCGGCGCTCGGATCCCGGGCCCTGTTCATGCTCCAATACGCGCCCGTGCTGCTCGGGCAGCCGTTGCCGGCCTGGCTGTCCGGCAAGACCATCGTCGGGGGGCTCCTGGGCGGCATTGCCGGCGTCGAGGTCGCGAAGCAGCAGCTTCGCTGGCGAGCCTCCACGGGCGACGGGTTCGTGTGGCCACTGATCGTGGCCATCGAGATCGGCCGGCTCGGCTGCCAGCTGTCCGGATTGCGGGACCTCACCTATGGCAATCCGACCACCCTCCCCTGGGCCTGGAATTACGGCGACGGCGTGCCGCGTCATCCCGTATCGCTGTACGAGATGCTCGGCGTCGGATTGCTGGCGCTCCTGATCCGATTGCCGTCGCGCGGCGCGGCGCCGGGCGACCGCTTTCGTGCATTTGCCAGCGGCTACCTGCTGCTGCGGGTGCTGCTGGACTTCCTCAAGCCGCCCTATGCTCCGGCGGCGGACGGGTTGCTCGTACCCCAGCGCCTGCTCGACCTCACCCCGATCCAATGGGCCTGCTGCGCGGGCCTGCTGTACTATGCGCCCTTCCTCATGCGACGCCTGCGGCGGGGGGAGCGGACATTTGGCTAAGTCGCGTCCCTACCTTTTCTACGACACCGCCGTATCGTTGTGCGTGGAGTGTCTGCGCCGCATCGAAGCCAAGCTCGTCATCCGGGATGGTCAGGTGTGGATGTACAAATGGTGCCCGGCTCATGGCGCGAGCAAGGTCCTGATCGCGACGGACGCCGCCTACTGGCGCTCGGGACGTGAGCTCTACATCAAGCCGCCCGAAATGCCGCTGCGGTTCAACACCGCCATGCACTGGGGCTGCCCGTACGACTGCGGCATCTGTCCGGATCACATGCAGCACGCCTGTCTCACGGTGCTCGAAGTGACCGATCACTGCAACCTGAAGTGCCCCGTGTGCTATGCGGGCAGCGGTCCCCACCGCCCGGGCTACCGGGACCTCGCGACCATCGAAGCGATGCTCGATGCCATCGTCGCCAACGAGGGTGAACCGGATGTCGTGCAGATCTCCGGCGGCGAGCCGACCCTGCATCCGCAGCTCTTTGCGATACTGGATGCCGCGCGCCGCCGCCCCATCCGGCACCTGATGCTCAATACCAACGGCATCCGTATCGCGAACGATCCGGATTTCGTCGAACGCCTCGCCGGCTACGGACCGGGATTCGAGATCTACCTGCAATGGGATTCGCTCTCGGGCCGCGTTCTCGAACAGTTGCGTGGTGTCGACTTGCGACACTCCCGACTGCGCGCCCTCGAGCAGCTCAACAGGCTGAATATCTCGACCACGCTGGTCGTCACCGTGGCGCGCGGTCTCAATGATCACGAGCTCGGCGAGACCATCGAGTTCGCGAGCCGGCAGCGCGCCGTGCGTGGCGTGACATTGCAGCCTGTCCAGCATGCCGGCCGCACCGAAGGCCTCGACCCGGCCACCGGACGTCTCACCCTGACCGAAGTGCGGCAGCGAATTCTCGAGCAGACATCGCTGTTCGCGCCCGCGGACATCATCCCGGTGCCTTGCAATCCGGATGCCCTGGCGATGGCCTACGCGCTGAAGACCCCCGACGGGCTCGCCGCCCTCACCCATCTGGTGCCGCCGCAGATGCTGCTCGCCGGTTCCCGCAACACCATCGTGTTCGAAAAGGATCCGCAGCTCAAAGCCCGCCTCTTCGAGCTGTTCGCGACCAACCACAGCCCCGAAGGACAGGCCCGTGCCCTCGGCAGCCTGCTGTGCTGCCTGCCGCAGGTGGCGACACCCGACATCTCCTACGAGCGGGTGTTCCGGGTGCTCATCATGCAGTTCATCGATGCCTGGAACTTCGACCTGCGGGCGATGAAGAAATCCTGTGTGCACATCGTGCAGCCGGACGGGCGGCTGATGCCCTTCGAGGCCTTCAATCTGCTGTACCGGGATGCCAACGCCGAGCGGCTGCGGGCGCTGCGCGAGGAGGTCCGCCTGCCGTTCGCGCAGGAGTCGCCGCGACCACTGGAGGTGATGGAATGACGCGCGTGCTGCTCACCGCGGTGCTGCTCGTCGCGGGCCTCGTCGGGCTGCTGATGAGCCTGTGCGGAGGCGTCACGCTCTTCACGCTGGCGCACAACTCGCTGGCGATCGTGAAGACCCAGTGGTTGCTGATCTACCTTGCCGTCGGCGCCTGCGGTCTGGGAATCATCGCGATGGTCGCCTGCTATCGTGTCGTCCGCAGCCTGTGGAGTCGGCAGGACTAGCCACAGACGGCACGCGTCTGCCCGTCGGTGTATGCCGAATCGGGCACTGGCCCGTTGAGGCCCTGAAATACCTGTCGGGACCCTGGTCATGAAAATTCGCCCCTGGCCGCTTGCCGTTTTGACAATCTGTCTGACGATGTTCCCGGGACCCGGCGCGCGGGCCGGCCTCGTCACCGAGAACATCGCCGGTCGCAATGCGCTGTTGTACGTGCCGGCGCACCTGCCGCCCTCCGGTGAACGGGCGCTGGTCGTCGTCCTGCACGGCGGCCTCGGCAACGCACAGCGCATCGAGTCGAAACGCTCGGAAGTGGCTCTCAACATGGATGCCATCGCCGAGGCGGACGGATTCCTCGTGGCATACCTGAACGGTACCAAGGTGGCCCGGCTGCTCGCCGACGACAAGGAAGGATGGAACGCCGGAGGCGGGTGTTGCGGCCTTCCCGCCGTCAACAACGTCGATGATGTCGCCTACATCGAAGGTGCCGTGGCCCGGCTGGGGGCCGAGTATGGCATCGATCCGCAGCGCGTCTTCGGCATCGGTCATTCCAACGGCGCCATGATGACCCAGCGGCTGTTGTGTGAAACCACCCTGTTCGCCGCGGGAATCGCGATCTCCGGACCCTTGAATCTTCCCGTCAGCCGCTGTCCGCAGGCGCGGGGCCGGCGCGTCCTCGCCATCCACGGCAGCGCGGATCGCAACGTCCCGGTCGACGGCGGTCGCGGCGCATTGAGTGTGTCGAAGGTCGCCTACCGCTCCGAAGAGGACAGCCGGCAGGTATTCATAAGCTCCGGCGGCTCGTATGATCTGCTCATCCTCGATGGAGTGCCGCACTGGCTGAACGAGATCGACGGCGCGGTCCGGAAGAACGAAGGACTGTCGATCCAGCAGAAGGCCGCGCGGTACTTCGGGCTCGACCGGTAGATTAATGGGAGTCGGAACGATATGGCGACTTTT
>DATJPN010000005.1:0-2951 GCA_035506335.1 Steroidobacteraceae bacterium
CTCCAGGACGCGTTCTTCCAGGAGCTGATCTTCAACTACCAGGACACGGTGTTGCGGGCGCAGCAGGAGGTCGAGGACGGGCTTTCCGGGTTCCTGCAGTCGCAGCTCGCGGTGATCAAGCTGGCGGAGGCCGCCGACGCGGCCAAGCGCTCGGCCGATCTCGCCCTGATCCAGTACCGCGAGGGCGCGACCGACTACACGACCGTTATCCAAGCCGAGCAGGCGCTTCTGACCCAGCAAGACAATCTCGCCATCGGCCAGGGCAACGTCCCGCTGAACCTGGTCTCTGTCTATCGAGCGCTCGGCGGCGGCTGGGAGTTGCGCGAAGGAGAGCCCTTCCTGCCGGCCGACGTCACCACGGCCATGGCGGAGCGCACCGACTGGGGGCGCCTCTTGCAGCCGGCCGCGCTGCAACCGCCCGAACCCAAAATCCTCCTGACACCCGACTGGTAGGAGAACGCTATGATCTCGGTCCTGCGCCGTACCGCCCTTCTTCTGCTTGCAGTTGCCGTGTTGCCGCTGATCCACGGCGGTTGTGAACGCCAGGAAAACAAGTTCGTTGCGCCCCCGCCGCCGCCCGTGAACGTGAGCCGGCCGGAGGTGCGCCCGGTCACGGACTACCTGAACCTGACGGGCAACACCCAATCTGTCGACCAGGTGAAGCTCCAGGCCCGGGTGGAGGGCTTCCTCACGGCCATCCACTTCAACGACGGGGATTACGTGAAGAAGGGCGACCTGCTCTTCACGATCGAGCAGGACACGTACAAAGCCAAGGTACTGCAGGCCGAGGGCCAGCTCGGGGCCGCCCAGGCGCAGCAGCTGCGGGCCGCCCAGGAGTACGCCCGCCAGCAAGCGCTCCTGAAGCAGAACGCCACGGCCGTTTCGGAAGTCGAGAAGTGGAAGGCCCAGCGCGAAGAGGCCGAGGCCAACATCGTGGAAGCCAAGGCCAACCTGGAGCTGGCGCGCATCAATCTCGGCTACTGCCGCGTCACCGCGCCCTTCGACGGCAGGATGGACCGCCACCTCGTCACCCCCGGCAACCTCGTGGGGGCGGGTCAGGCGACCGATCTGGCCGTCATCACCCGGCTGGACCCGATCTACGCCTACTTCACTTTGAACGAGCGCGACCTGGTTCAGCTCATGGCCGATGCGCGCGCAGAGGGAGCATCCCACCGATCGTGGGAGCGGCAGGTCTTCGCCGCGATCGAAGGCGAGGACGGGTACCCGAGCAAGGGCAGGCTCGACTTCGCGTCCACGTCGGTCGACGCGGGCACCGGCACGGTTCTGCTGCGCGCAGTCTTCCCCAATCCTCGCGGCGCCTCCGGCGTCACCCGGCTGCTGCCGGGCATGTTCGTGCGGCTGCGCATCCCGGTCGGCGTGCGCGACAAGGCGCTGCTGGTGCCCGAACGGGCGCTGGGGGTCGACCAGGCCGGGCGTTACCTCCTGCTGGTCAATGCCCAGGACGTGGTCGAGCAGCGCACGGTCAAGGTCGGGGCCGCGGCCGAGGGCCTGCGCGTGATCGAGGAGGGGCTCGCGCCGGACGACTGGGTGGTGGTGAGCGGGATTCAGCGCGCCCGGCCGGGTGCCAAGGTCCAGCCGGTCAAGGCCGGTTCCGCTCCGGCGGCGGCCGCGGCGACCGCCCCCGTGAAATAGCAGGCAGGAGGACGAGCCATGATATCGAAGTTCTTCATCGAGCGGCCCATCCTCGCCAACGTCCTCGCGATCCTGATCATCATCCTCGGGATCGTCGCGGTCTTTCGGCTGCCCGTGGCGCAGTACCCGGAGATCACGCCCCCCACGGTGCAGGTCACGGCGACGTACCCCGGCGCCAACGCGCGCGTGGTCGCCGACACGATCGCGCTGCCGATCGAGCAGCAGGTCAACGGCGTCCAGGACATGCTCTACATGCAGTCCACGAGCGCGAGCGACGGCACCTACAAGCTGGTCGTCACCTTCAAGGTCGGCACCGATCTCGACATGGCGCAGGTCCTGGTGCAGAACCGCGTGGCCGCGGCCGTGCCGCAGCTGCCGCTCGACGTGCAGAAGCAGGGGGCGGTCACGAAAAAAGTCTCGACCGCCATCCTGCAGGTCGTCAATCTCTACTCGCCCGACGACCGCTACGACAGCCTCTATCTCAGCAACTACGCCTGGATCAACCTGCGCGACGTACTGGCGCGCCTGCCCGGGGTGGGCGACATCGGGATCTTCGGCATCGGCCAGTACAGCATGCGCGTCTGGCTCGACCCGGAGAAGCTCAAGACCTTCGGCCTCGATCCAAGCGACGTGACCACCGCCATCCAGCAGCAGAACATCCAGGTCCCGGCCGGCCAGGTCGGCATGCCGCCCGCGCCCGTCGGCCAGACCTTCCAGTTCCCGGTGAACGTGGCCGGGCGCCTGGACCAGGTCGAGGAGTTCGAAAACATCATCGTCAAGATCACCACCGGCATGGGCGGCCGCATCCTGCGCATCCGCGACATCGGCCGGGTCGAGCTCGGCGCCCAGAGCTACAGCCAGTACTGCACCTTCGACGGTCGCCCCAGCGCCGGACTGTCCATCTACCAGCTGCCCGGCGCCAACGCGCTCGACGTGGCCAACCAAGTCGCGGCCGCCATGCGCGAGCTCTCCAAGAGCTTTCCCCCGGGGCTGGCGTATTCGATCCCGTTCGACACGACGCAGTTCACCCGCGCCTCGATCAGCGAGGTCTATCACACGCTCTACGAGGCTGCGATCCTGGTTCTGCTCGTCATCATGATCTTCCTCCAGAACTGGCGCGCCACCCTCGTGCCTGCCACCACCGTCCCGGTGACCATCATCGGCGCCTTTATTGCCATGGCCGCTCTGGGGTTCACCGTCAACGTGGTGACCCTTTTCGCGCTCATCCTCGCGATCGGGATCGTGGTCGACGACGCCATCGTCATCGTGGAGGGCGCGGCCCACGGCATCGAGCAGGG
>DATJPN010000006.1:0-34369 GCA_035506335.1 Steroidobacteraceae bacterium
AACAGCAGGAAGCGGTTATCCACACCCGCGGATTTGAGGCTGTCGGCGGCCTCCTTCATGCCCACGGCGATGTTCTTGCGGAACAAGGCCAGGCCCTCGCCGCGCAGCGCCGAGGCCTTCTTGTCGGCTTCCGCGCCGATGGTCTTGTACGCCGCCTCGGCCTCCGCATCCTTCGTGCGCTTGACCAGCAGCGCCGCGCCCTCGTTCGAGGCGGCCGCCAGCAGGTTCTTCGAGGACACCACGCGCGCCATGGAGTCGATGATTTCCTTGTCGAAGGTCATGTCCGTGATCTGGATGTCGCGCACCACGTAGCCCCAGGCCAGCACCACCTCGTCGAGGTTCTTCTTCGTGTGCTCGACGATCTCGGCGCGCATCCCCAGGATGTCCGACTGCTTGGTCGTGGCCACGAACTGGCGGATCGAGCCGTCGATGGTGCGCTGCAGGGCCAGCTGGAACTCCTGGCCGGTGGCGAAACTGAACACGGCCTTCTTGACCGACTCCTCGTCCGCGGCGGCAACGGCGTACAGCACCATGGTCGCGAACTTGACGTTCGCCTGATCCTGGGTGATGGCCTGGAACTCCAGCTGCAGCGCGCGATTCTGCAGCGAGAGCCGATAGGCGATCTTTTCCCAGGGCAG
Organism: Steroidobacteraceae bacterium; assembly: GCA_035506335.1. Taxonomy (GTDB): domain Bacteria; phylum Pseudomonadota; class Gammaproteobacteria; order Steroidobacterales; family Steroidobacteraceae; genus DAIDKA01. Next base: position 639 of record DATJPN010000006.1, read on the forward strand.
CTTGACGTTCAGGCCCTCGCGCATGATGCGGTGATACCGCCCGAACAGCGTCACCACGGCCACCGTGGCCTGCGGCACCGTGCGGAACAGCGATCCGGCCAGGTAGAGCAGCACGATCAGGAGAATGGCAAGCACGGGATAGGCGATCATGGCGATGGAGTCCTCGCTGGCAGTGGCGGCACGGGAGAGGCGTTGAACGCAGCGGCAGTATACGCCCTCGAGGCCACCGCGCTTCAGCGCGGGACCGGCACGAGCACCGTCATGCGCAGGTCCGGGCGGCTCACGACCCGCAGGATGTGCTGGTCGAAATGCGCCACCGCGCCGCGGCCGACCCGGAAACTGCGCCGGCCGCCATCGCGCGCGAGCACCCGCTGCGAGCGCCAGCCCGCCGCGAACTCCCGGCTCGCGCGGCTCAATTCCTCCACCAGCGCCAGGCGTTGCGGATCATCCCGCATCCGCGGCGTATCGGCACGGAACTCGGCGACCAGACGCTGTGCCCGCTCCTCCCACCCCTGCAGGAAGGTCCGCGCGCGCGGGTGCACGAATACATAGCGCAACAGGTTCGGCGGCGCGCGCCCGGCCGGCCGTGCGCCCAGCCAGTCGCGAAACAGCGCCGACGCCGCCGTGTTCCAGGCGATCGCATTCCAGTGCCGGTCAAGCACGTAGGCCGGCGTGCGGATCACCCGCAGCAGCCCCGCCAGATCCGCGCCGGCACCGGCATCCCCGGGAGGGTCCGGATCCAGACGCCCGGCGATCGCGAACAGATACGTGCGCTCGGCCGCCGTCAGATGCAGGCCCAGCGACAGCGCCACGAGGGTCGCCGGCGAAATCGCCGTGGTGCGCCCCTGCTCGATCCAGGTGTACCAGGTCGGACTGATGCCGCACAGCTGCGCCACCTCCTCGCGACGCAGGCCCGGCGTGCGCCGCCGGGAACGTTGCGGCAGACCGAAGTCCGCGGGGCGCAGGGATTCGCGCCGCGCCCGCAGGAACTCGCCCAGCAATGGCGATCGGGGTGCGGTGGTGGCCATGGGTAACTCTTATAATAGGATAATGAGCGGACTGCTACCCGTATATCGCCGCGTGCACAATGGCCCCGCAAATCAACCGGAGAGTCCCCATGCGTACCCATGCCGAGGCCGTACAGGAGCAGTTCGACCCGCAGGCCCGCGCCTATCTGACCAGCGCCGTGCACGCAGCAGGCCCGGACCTGCAAAGCGCCCGGGAACGCGCGGCGCGCGTCCTCAGAGCCGGCGCCCGGGTCCTCGATGTCGGCTGCGGCGCCGGCCACCTGAGCTTCGCGCTGGCGCCGCTCGCCGCGGGCATCGTGGCGCTCGACCCCTCCCCCGGGATGCTCGCCACGGTGCGCGAGGCGGCAGCAGCCCGCGGCCTGCCGCAGATCGAGACCTGCGCCGGATCCTCAAATGCCCTGCCCTTCGCGGCGGCGACCTTTGACCTGGTCGCCACCCGCTACAGCGCCCATCACTGGGGGGACCTTCCCGGCGCCCTGCAGGAGATGCGTCGCGTCGTCAAACCGGAGGGACACGTCCTCATCATCGATCTGCTCGGCGATGCCGATGCGCTGGTGGACACGCACCTGCAGTGCATCGAGTTGCTGCGCGATGCTTCGCACGTGCGCGACCGCAGCATCGCTGAATGGCACGCCCTGCTGCGCAGGGGCGGATTCGGCGACATCGAACACAACCTCTGGAACACGCGATTGCAGTTCGCCCCGTGGGTCGCGCGGATGCGCACGCCGCAGGCCCTGGTCACGGCCATCCGGCTGCTGCAGACCGGGGCTCCCGCCGAAGTGCAACGGGCGCTGCACATCGAGGCCGACGGCAGCTTCACGGCGCAGACCGGATTGTTCTGGGCACGGCCGCTTGCGCCGAATGGATGATTTCTCTATGATATCACTATGGTATCTCACCGGAGCAGCCCGCCATGACCGACACCATCCGGACCACGACCTCGCAGGAACTGCCGCGACGCGCATTGCCGGGCTTGCCGATGCTGCTTCTGAATCTGGCGCTGCTCAGCGCCGCTCCGATCGCCATCGCGACCACTTCGGAACCGCGGCCCCACGAGCTGATCCTGTTCGCCGTCCTGGTGAGCGCCCTGGGGGTGCTGTCGCTGTCGGGCCATTTCGTGCTGCAGCCCAACGAGGCGCGGGTGATGATCCTGCTCGGTCATTACCGCGGCACGGTGCGCGACAGCGGATTTCACTGGGCCAACCCCTTCTATGCCCGGTATCGCGGCCGCGTTCCCGGCAAGGGACTGTGGCGCCCGGACTCTCCGGCCAACATCCGCATCGGCAGCAAGTCGGCCACGGGCCTGACCGGCCAGCAATGGTGGCCCAGCAAGCTCTCGCTGCGCGCCAACAACTTCAACAGCCCGACCCTCAAGGTCAATGACCGGCGTGGCAATCCGGTGGAAATCGCCGCGGTGGTCGTATGGCGGGTGCACGACACCGCGAAGGCGGTGTTCGACGTCGAGGACTACGCGAGCTACGTGGAGGTTCAGGCGGAGTCCGCCCTGCGCAGCATCGCCAGCCGCTTTGCCTATGACCATGGGCATGACAGCGAACCTACGCTGCGCGGCAGCGCCGACGAGGTCGCCCACGAGCTCGCCAGCGAACTGCAGCAGCGCCTCGCCAAGGCCGGTGTCGTGGTCGAGGAAGCCCGGTTGACCCACCTGGCCTATGCTCCGGAAATCGCGCCGATCATGCTGCGCCGGCAGCAGGCCGAGGCCATCATCGCCGCGCGGCAGCTGATCGTGCAGAACGCGGTCGCCATGGTCCACATGGCCTTGGGCGAACTGGAGAAGAACAACACCGTGCAGCTCGACGAGGAGCGCCGGGCCGCGATGGTCAGCAATCTGCTCGTGGTGCTGTGCGGCAACTCGGATCCCTCCCCGGTCATCAACACGGGGACGTTGTACGCCTAGCCGTGGGTAGCGCCGAACGCAAGGCCTTCCTGCTGCGCCTGTCGCCGGAGCTGTGGAAGGATCTGGAACGCTGGGCGGCCGATGACCTGCGCAGCATCAATGCGCAGATCGAATTCCTGCTGCGCCAGGCGGTGCAGCGTCGCAAGGGTGCGTCCGGAGCGCGAGAGGATTAATCTCCCTCCGGCGGGCCAGGACAACAGGAGGCGATTTCATGGCGAAAAAATCCAAGCGCGGCAGGACCGGGGTCAAGGCGAAGTCACGGGTCACCGCAAGACCCAAGCGCCCCGCGCGGCGGAAGGTCGCAAAGGCCGCCCGCGGCAAACGCCACTCAGTGGCCGCGCAGCTGGCGCGCAACAAGCAGCTGGTGCTCAGCTTCTACCAGAAGATGATCGGCGAGAAAGATTTCGAGGCGGCGCGTCCCTACATGGGAGCGCAGTACCGGCAGCATGCGCCCTACGCGGCCGACGGGCACGAAGGGGTCGCCGCCTGGGTCCAGGGCTTCAAGGCCGCCTTCCCGAACCACCGCTACGAGGTGAAGAAGGTCATCGCCGAGGGCGACCTGGTCATGCTGCACCTGCATGGCATGAACGGACCGAACCCCTACGGTGAGTCCGTCGTCGACATCTTCCGCATCGAAAACGGCAAGGTCGTCGAACACTGGGATGTCATCCAGGCCATCCCGGAATCCGCCGACAACGCCAATTCGATGTTCTGAGGCGCATTCACTCGTTCGGCACGACCATGGCATGGCGGACGCTGAGCCGCCATGCCCCCTGCTCGCTCACCCACACCTGGGTGACCCGACGGTGCACCACCTGCCCGGCCTGGGGTCCCTGGTTGGGCACGACGTCCTCGCGGCCGATGGTCACGATGACCTGCCCGAGGTCGCGCACCACGTCCGTCGTGTAGGTTGCGGAACGGTAGGGGCGCGTCGCGCCGGTCAGCATGGCCAGCAGCTGCTCGCGCGTGGTGATCTGCCCGGCCGGATTCACCATCCGGTAGTCGTCGGTGAAGATCCGGCGCAGCGTGGCCGCGTCCCCGGCAAGTGCCGCACGGACCTGCTGTTGCTCGAGCGCCCTCACCTGGGATTCCCCGCTGGCGGCTCCCGGTGACCCGCCCTCGGCCATCGCCGGAGCGGCCGCGCCGAGCAGCACCAGGCAGGCCGAAATCGTCACACTGTTCATGTTCATGTGTCAGATCGCGCGCAGCGCCATCGCCACGGGAATGCGCGCGGCGCGGACCGCGGGCAGCAGCCCGCCGATCAGGCCCACCACGCAGGCCCACACGATGCCCAGGGTGATCAATGCACCACTGATATGCATGTGGAACACGATCTGCGCCAGGCTCCCGGCGCCTGCCAGACTGCTCACGGTGTTGCCGTCGAGCAATGCCCAGTCGAGCGCCGCGCCGATGGCGGCACCCACGACCGACAACATCAGCGCCTCCAGCATGACCGAGACCACGACGCCGACGGCGCCGTAGCCGATGGCGCGCAGCGTCGCAATCTCCACCGCCCGGGCACTGACGGCGGAGTACATGGTGTTCAGCGCCGCGAACACCGCGCCGATGGCCATGATGGTGGTGATCGCCCGCGCGATGATCGCCAGGACGCGCGAGAAGGTCTCCGACTGGCGTTCGTAATAGGCGCTCTCCAGGTTCGCCTCGACCGACAGGGTCGGGTCGTGCTCGAGCGCCGCGCGCAGCTTCTGCAGCGCCCCCGGGCCGTCGAGCTTCACGATGACGGAGTTGTAGGCGGTGCGCTGGTACGCCGCCAGCGCCGTGTCGATGTCACCCAGCACTTCCGAGTCATGGGCGCCGCCGCCGCTGTCGAAGATGCCCACCACCGTCCACTGATTGGCGCCGAACTTCGGCGCTCCGCCGAGACCCAGATTGGCGTAACGTTCCGCGGCCGCCTTGCCGACGATGATTTCGCGCAGTCCGGCCCTGAACATCCGCCCCTGCACGATGTGCAGCTCGGGACGCAGCTGCTGCAGCTGATCCGTCGTCACCCCGCGCAGGATCAGGGTACTGAGCTTGCCATTGTCCAGGCGCGGCAGGTTCACCGAGGCGACCGCCTCGGCCGAGGCGATCGCCCGGTGGCTTGCGTCCTTCGCGATCCCCGGCGCGTCCAGGATGGTCGGAATGCTGTCATGGGCGAGGCTGCTGCCGATCTCGTTCTGCGCCTGCTTGTGCAATATGATCGCGCGGTCCGCATGGCCCGTCGCGTTCAATGCGCCGGCGAGCCCGGTCGACATTGCCAGCACCCACAGCAGCACGAACACCACGCCCAGCGTGCCAATGACGATGACCGCCGAGGAAGCCGCGCGGCTCGGGAGGCTGCGCAGACTGATCGAGGAGACCGCCACGAGTTGTGTCATCAGGTTCATGACAATCCTTCAGCGTCCGGCGAGGGCGGCAACGATGTTCAGGCGACGCGCGCGCATCGCGGGGAACACGCCGCAGGCGAGCGCCAGAGCCAAGGCCACCAGCGCCGCCGCGCCGTACACCAGACCCGGGACGTGCATCGCACCGATGCCCTGCGAGGATAGCGTCGGACCGGAGGTCATCCAGGGCAGAACGCGCGAAGCCAGCGCGACACCGAGCGCCGCGGAGCCCATCGCCAGCACCAGCGCCTCGGCCAGCACCAGCCATTGCACGCTCGCATCCGTGAATCCGAGCGTCTTCAGGACCGCGAGCTCCGGAGTACGCTCGCGTACCGACTGCGCGATGGTATTGGCGGTCAGGAACAGCAGCGTGAACAGCACGGCGACGCACACGCCATTGATCAGGAATTTGTAGTCTCCGATCTGCCCCAGGGTGGTCTCGATCGAGTCCTTCTCGTTCGCGGTGTTGGTCTGGTCCGGCGAGTTCGCGAAGCGATCATCGATGAGCTGGGATATCGCGGCGGACCTGGCCGGATCACTGATCCCCACGTAGAACAGCACCGAGGTGTTCTTGCCCGTGGCGACCGCCTCATTGACGAAGTCGTAGTTCGCGAAGATGCGCGTGGCCCAGTCCGGCTGCTGCAGCGTATAGGTGCCCACGATGTCGAATTGCCAGTCGTTGGAACCGTCGGCCTTGGGCGCGATGCCGCGGATGGGGATGCGGTCGCCGACCTTCCAGCCGTACTGCTTCATCGTGGTCACGCCCACGATGACGCCGTTGCGCGTGCGGCGCAGCGCCGCCGCCTGCTCCGGCGCCACCATCAGATCGGTGCTGATCCTGAGCATGGCATCGAAGTCGGTGGCAATGATGATCATCGGGTTATTGGGCTGCTGATAGGTCCCGATCACGACGGCGAATGGCGCGACCGCGGTGACACCCGGGATCGACTCGATCTGCACCTTGTGCGCCAGCGGCATCGCCGCCCCCTGATTCACGCGGCTCTGCACGATCAGGTGCGACACACTGGTGAGCTTCAGGACATTGTCGATACCGACGTTGATGCCCTGCAGCGTGCCGAACAGGAAGAACGCGGTCGCGATGGAAAGACAGGTGAGCAGCGTTCGTGTCGGCTTGCGCCGCAGCGCCGCCCAGATGAGCGGCAGATACTTCATGCGGCGGTCCTCGACTCATCCCGCGCCAGCGTCCCCTTGTCCATGTGCAGCAGGCGGCTCGCATAGGCCGCGGCCCGCGGATCGTGCGTCACCATGACGATGGTCTTGCCCTGCTTCTGGTTCAGGATGGTCAGCAGCTGCAGGATTTCCTCGGCGCTCTCGCGGTCCAGGTCACCGGTGGGCTCATCGCACACCAGCAGCGTCGGGTCGGCGATCAGGGCCCGGGCGATGGCGACCCGCTGCTGCTGGCCGCCGGACAGTTCGGTGGGCTTGTGGCTGGCGCGGTCCGACAGTCCCACGAGCGCGAGGGCCGCCGCGACGTTGGCCTTGCGCTGGGCGCGCGAGAGCCGCGTGAGCAGCAGCGGCACCTCGACGTTGCGCTCGGCCGAGAGCACCGGCAGCAGGTTGTAGAACTGGAACACGAATCCGACGTGGCGCGCGCGCCAGGCCGCCAGCTGCGAGCCGGAGAGCCGGTCGAGGCGCTCCCCCGCCACCGTGATCTGGCCCTCATCGGGCTTGTCGAGGCCGCCGATCAGGTTGAGCAGGGTGGTCTTGCCGGAGCCCGAGGGACCCATCAGGCCGAGGAACTCGCCGCTCTGCACTTCGAGGTTCAGCGAGTGCAGGACCTCGACACGCTGCCGCCCGCGTGTGTAGCTCTTCACGACATTCTGCAACGACACCACAGCAGTCATGGAACCTCTCCCTATTTCGTATTCGGCGCCTCGTTCAGGAACGACACCCGCGCGCCCATCTCGGGCAGGATGCGCGGATCCTTCTGCATGAAGCCCACGCGCACCTTCACCGTGGCCTTGGAGCGATCCGCCGTCGGAATGATCGCCAGCACCGAACCCGGAATGTTCCAGTCGGGGTAGGCGTTCAGGCGCACCGTCGCCGGCTGGCCGATATGCACTCGGTTGATGAAGTTCTCGCTCACGTCCACTTCGACCTCCAGCGAGTCCATGTCGACGATCGTGCCGATACCGGTGCGCGCGAAGCCGCCGCCCGCGGACATCGGCGAAACGATTTCACCTTTCTGGGCGACCTTGACGGTGATGACGCCGTCGAACGGGGCCCGTACGGTCATGTCGTCCTCGTTGCGCTGCGCGACCTGCACCTGGGCCTGCGCGACCTCGACCATGCGCTGCTTGACGTTGAGGTCGGACTGCACCGCATTGAAATTGGCCTTGTCGGCGTCGAAGTCCTGCGCGCTGATCACCCCGGCGGCCCGCTGCTTCTGGTTGCGATCGAAGATCGGGCCGGCATCGGCCACCGCGACCCGGGCGGCCTCGAGGCTCGCCTGCGCCTGCGCCAGCTGAGCCTGGGCGGCGTGCAGCTCCGCAAGCGTGTTGGTGTCGTCCAGCCGGGCGACGATTTCCCCTTCATGGACGCGCTGCCCGTCCTCGATGCGCAGGTCGACCACCCGGCCGATCGCCTTGGCGGACACCGTCGCCTGCCTCTGGGCGACGACATACCCGGAGGCATCCAGGGCGGTGCTGCCGGCCGGCACCGCAGCCGGGGCACTGGTGGAGTCGGTGCCGGCACTCGAGACGGCCGGATCGGCGGCCGTGCTGGCCGTGGCAGCGCCCGACGAAGCGTGGGGACGCAGGAAGAACCAGGCGCCGGCGCCAGCCAGGATCACCAGAATCAGGAGGTAAACAATCCATATCGGCGCCGAACCCCTTCGATCTGGTGCCGAACCTGCTGTTTCGCCGCGATCGATTCGAAGTTGTTCGAGAAGCTTGGCCTTATCGTCCATACGCCAGTCGTATCCCCCCGGAATTGGCGCCGGTCTTGTGATGGTGTTATATCACACCAAATCAGTTTGGCAACACCGTCCGTCGGATGACGGCTGAAATTCTTGCCGCCAACCTCGACTGCGGCCCGCCCCCCCCCCGGGGCGCCGCAGCCCAGGCGGGTCACTGCGCCGCGCTGTGCGCGCCGTTCAACAGCGCATCGACTTCCTTCTCGGCGGCCAGCCAGTCCTCGGCCTCCCCGCCTGGGCCGAAACCCCGACGTTCGGCCCGCAGGTAGGCGGAGTAGGCGATCATGCCGCGGCGCTCATCGGCGGTCACGACCGGAGGTTTCACCGTTGCGCGGCGTTTGCGGGGTTTGGCCGTACGCGGCACGGGGGAGGATTTCGGGGAGGCGGTGGTCCGACGGCTGGCCATGAGGGGTCTCCTCGGTGGGGACGAAAGCAACCCACAAGGCCATGCAAGCCCGGTGCCCGAGCCGGCCGCATCGGCCGTCTTCAGGACCTGCGACCGGACTTGCGCGCGGCCTTGCTCACTTTTCTGCCTGCACTGCCGCCCGCCGGCGTGGTGGCGAGCGATTTCGAAATACCCAGCAGATAGCGGCGGAAGTCCCGGCCCAGCGTGGGATGACCCAGCGCGTACTCCACCGTGGCCTGCAGGTAACCGAGCTTGTTGCCGCAGTCGTAGCGCTTGCCCCTGAAGCGATAGGCGTACACGGCCTCCTCGCCCATCAGCGCGGCAATGCCATCGGTGAGCTGGATCTCGCCGCCGGCGCCGCGGCCGATGCGCGCCAGGTGCTCGAATATCGAGGCGGTGAGCACGTAGCGGCCCACCACCGCGAGATTGGACGGCGCCTGCGCCGGTTTGGGCTTCTCGACGATGCTGCGCACCCGCGCGGTGCTCGACCTGTCGGCCTCGATTTCGACGATGCCGTACTTGTCCGTGTCCTTGTGCGGCACCATTTCGACGCCGAGCACGCTCGCGCGCTTGGCGGCGTAGACCTCGGCCATCTGCTCCAGGCAGGTCGTCGGCTCCGCGCGGATCAGGTCGTCCGCGAGATGCACGAAGAAGGGCTCCGAGCCGACGGCCGGCTGCGCGCACAGCACCGCGTGGCCGAGCCCCAGGGGCGCGGCCTGGCGGATGTAGATGCAGGTGGCGTACGACGGCAGCACGCTGCGGATCTGGTTCAGCAGATCACTCTTGCCCTGGGACTCCAGCAGGTGCTCGAGTTCCTGGTCCGAATCGAAATGGTCCTCGATGGCCCGCTTCGATGCGCCGGTGATGAACACCAGCTTGCGCGCTCCGGCGGCGAGCGCCTCCTCCACCGCGTACTGGATGAGCGGCTTGTCCACGACGGGGAGCATTTCCTTGGGGCTGGCCTTCGTGGCAGGCAGGAACCGGGTGCCGCGTCCCGCGACCGGGAATACGGCGGTCCGAATGGCCGGCTGTGATCTCATGCATCAACCTCGAGGAGACGATCCGACGCCGGCAAGTGTACCGGACGGATCCGACGGCGGCGTGAAGTCAGTCGCGGATCGGCTGATCGGCGCCTTCGTTGACCCGCTCGCGCAGATCCTTGCCGGGCTTGAAGTGCGGAACGTATTTGCCGGAGAGCGCAACGGCCTCCCCGGTCTTCGGATTGCGCCCCTGGCGCGGCGGCCGGAAGTGCAGCGAGAAACTGCCGAAGCCGCGGATCTCGATGCGCTCCCCCTGGGAGAGCGCATCGCTCATGATCTCGAGGATCTGCTTCAGCGCCAGTTCGACATCCTTGGCCGGCAGGTGCTTCTGCTTGGCCGTGATGACTTCAATCAGTTCAGATTTGGTCATTGGGTGCCCGTAGCAGGAGTTTGCCGTCAGCCGCGATCACCGATCTGCTGCTTGAGCAGGTCGCCGAGGCTCGTGCCCGTGGTCGAGGTCTGCTCGGAGCGGTAGCTCTGCACCGCCTCGGCTTCCTCGTGCATTTCCTTGGCCTTGATGGACAGGGAAATCGTGCGGGTCTTGCGGTCCACGCCGGTGAACTTGGCGTCGATCTCCTGCCCGACCTTCAGCACCGTGCGCGCGTCCTCGACGCGGTCACGGGCCAGATCCGAGCCGCGCAACTGGCCTTCGACGCCGTTGCCGAGGTCGATGATGGCGCCGCGCGCGTCCACTTCCTTGACCACGCCGCGAACGATCGTGCCCTTCGGGAACTCGGCGATGTAGGCCGAGAACGGATCCTTCGCGAGCTGCTTGATCCCGAGCGAAATGCGCTCGCGGTCCGGGTCGATCGCGAGGACCATGGCCTCGACCTGCTGGCCCTTCTGGTAGTTGCGCACCGCCTCCTCGCCGGGCATGTCCCAGGAGATGTCCGACAGGTGCACCAGACCGTCGATGTTGCCCGACAGGCCGATGAAGATGCCGAAGTCCGTGATGGACTTGATCTGCCCGCTGACCTTGTCGCCACGGTTGAAGTTCTCGGCGAACTCCTTCCAAGGATTGGCCTGGCACTGCTTGAGCCCGAGGGAGATGCGGCGACGCTCCTCATCCACGTCGAGGACCATGACCTCGACTTCCTGGCCGGTGTGGACCACCTTGGCCGGATTGACGTTCTTGTTGGTCCAATCCATCTCGGAGACGTGGACGAGGCCTTCGACGCCGTCCTCGATCTCCACGAATGCGCCGTAGTCGGCGATGTTCGTGACCTTGCCGAACACGCGGGTGTTGGGCGGATAGCGCCGGGCGATGTTCTCCCAGGGATCCGCTCCGAGCTGCTTCAGGCCGAGGGAGACCCGCGAGCGCTCGCGATCGAACTTCAGGATGCGCACCTCGATCTCATCGCCGACCTTGACGACTTCGGACGGGTGCTTGACGCGCTTCCAGGCCATGTCGGTGATGTGCAGCAGGCCATCAATCCCGCCCAGGTCGACGAACGCACCGTAATCGGTGAGGTTCTTGACCGAGCCGCGCACCACGGCGCCTTCCTGCAGATTGTCCATGAGCGCGCTGCGCTCGGCGGAGAACTCCTGCTCGACCACGGCGCGGCGCGACACCACGACGTTATTGCGTTTCTGGTCCAGCTTGATGACCTTGAACTCGAGCGGCTTGCCCTCCAGGTACGAAGTGTCACGTACCGGGCGCACATCGACGAGCGAGCCCGGCAGGAACGCGCGGACATTCTCGATCTCGACGGTGAAGCCGCCCTTGACGCGGCCGGTGATGACACCGGTCACGATCTGGGAATCATTGAAGGCCGTCTCCAGGCGCGTCCAGGTGCGGGCACGCTTGGCCTTCTCGCGGGACAGGCGCGTCTCGCCGTTGCCATCCTCGACGGAATCCAGCGCCACCTCGACCATGTCGCCGGTCTTGACCTCGAGCTCACCGCGCTCGTTCTTGAACTGCTCGACGGGGATGACGGCTTCGGACTTGAGGCCGACGTTGACGATGACGATGTCCTCGGTGACATCGACCACCAACCCTGTGAGGATCATCCCGGGACGGATGCGCTGGTTGGCGAGACTTTCTTCGAAAAGCTGGGCGAAACTTTCTGTCATACCTGCTACTTGTACGGGCACTTGAGGCAGCCCGAGCCGGAATTGTGGTTGATACACTGCACGCGACTTTCCACGGTCGCGTACAACCTGTTCCCGTAACGCGCGAGCGCGGCCTTGGAGCTCCTACGGCCACAGCGAGCGGCTGCGTCCCAATGCCAGAACCTGTTCGACCACGTCCGCGATGCGCAGCTGCGTGGAATCGATCACGTGGGCGTCGGGTGCGGGCCTCAGGGGCGCGACGGCGCGCGTCGAATCCTTGAGGTCCCGTTCGGCTATCTCGCGCGAAAGGGCGGCAAGGCTAACACCGGACCCCTTGTCTTTCAACTGCTTATAGCGCCTCAGGGCGCGCTCCTCGGGCGTGGCCGTCAGAAACACCTTGAGGGGGGCATCCGGGAACACCACGGTGCCCATGTCCCGCCCGTCGGCGATGAGGCCCGGCTCGCGGGCGAAGCGCCGCTGGCGCTCCAGCAGGGCCTCGCGGACTGCAGGCCACGCCGCCACCCGCGAGGCGCCCATGCCCGCCTCGGCGGTGCGCACCAGGGCGGTCACCTCCCGGCCCGATAGCCAGATCCGCTCCTCATCCTCCACGGCTCCGAAGGCCGCATCCAGGTTCCTCGCGGCCGCGGCATGCCCGGACATATCGTCCGGCTCAAGCCCGAGCTGTTGCCCGGACAGGGCGACCAGGCGATACAGCGCCCCGCTGTCCAGCAGATGCCATTTCAGCCGGGCGGCCACCATGCGACTGATCGTGCCCTTGCCGGAGCTCGTGGGACCATCGAGGGTGACGACCGTGACCATCAGCCAAGGCTAGAGGGCGCTGATGCGGATGCCAACACCCTGGGCGAGATCGACGAAACCGGGGAAGGAGGTCGCGACATTGGCCACGTCGAGTATGCGCAGGGGCGCGCTCGCCCTGAGGCTCGCGACCGCAAAGGCCATGGCGATGCGGTGGTCGCCGTGACTGTCCACGGTGCCGCCCGTGAACCCGCGGCCCCCACGGATGCGGATACCGTCGGGCAGCAGGGTGTGCTCGACCCCGAGCGCCTGCAGTCCCTCGGCCATGACGGCGAGGCGATCGCTCTCCTTGACGCGCAGTTCCCCGGCGCCGCGCACCACCGTTTCGCCCTCGGCGCAGGCCGCGGCGATGAAGAACACCGGAAATTCATCGATCGAGAGCGGGACCAGGGCCTCGGGCACTTCGATGCCACGCAGGCGACCGGCCCGCACCTCGAGGTCGGCGAGCGGCTCGCCCACCGGGTCCGCCGCGGCGCCCCGGGGATGCACGCTGATCCGCGCGCCCATCAGCTGCAACATCTGCAGCAGTCCGGTACGCGTCGGATTCACGCCGACATTGCGCAGCCATAGCCCCTCCTCGGCCGCCAGCACCCCGGCCACGAGGAAGAAGGCAGCCGAGGAGAAGTCCGCCGGCACTTCGATGTTCGTCCCCACCAGGTGCTGGCCGCCGACCAGGCTCACGGTCGCGCCTTCGCGGGTGACCCGCGCCCCGAAGGCCCCCAGCATGCGCTCGGTGTGGTCGCGGGTCGGTGCGGGCTCCGTCACCCGCGTGCGCCCCGTGGCCGAGAGCCCCGCAAGCAGGATGGCCGATTTGACCTGGGCGCTGGCCACGGGCATGGCGTAGTCGATGCCGTGCAGGATGCGTCCACCATGCAAGACCACCGGCGGGCGGCCCTCGTGGGTGGTGATCTCGGCCCCCATCCGGCGCAGGGGCCCGGCGACGCGTTCCATGGGCCGGCGCATCAGCGAGGCATCACCGATCAGGGTCGAGGAAAACGGCCTTCCGGCCAGCAGCCCCATGGACAGGCGCATGGCCGTGCCGGCATTGCCCATGTCGAGCGGCGCTGCCGCGGCGTGCAGGCCGTCGGCGCCCACGCCATGGACGATGACGCGCGTCGGCTCGGGCCGCTCGATCCGCACGCCGAGCGCGCCGAGCGCGCCCAAGGTCGCCAGGCAGTCTTCGCTCGCCAGGAAGCCGCGGATGTGGGTCGGGCCGGTCGCGATCCCGCCGAGCATCAACGAGCGATGCGAGATGGATTTGTCACCCGGGACCGTCACCTCGCCGCCGACCCGCGCGCCCGGTTCGACCTGGTATTCCTTCACGCCCGCCACCGCCCAGGGCTCAGCCGGCCGTCACGGCCCGCGGGTAGGACCCCAGGACCCGCAGCAGCGAGGCGCGCTGCTGCAGGTCGGCCATCGCGGCCGCCACCGGCGGGTCCTCGACATGGCCCTCGATGTCGATGAAGAACACGTAGTCCCATTTGCGCTTCTGGGAGGGCCGCGACTCGATGCGGGTCATGCTGATCTGATGCCGTGCGAACGGCTCCAGCAGCTTCAACAGCGCGCCGGAGGTATTCGTGTCGCCGATCGACGCGATGAGTGTCGTGCGATCCTGCCCGCTCGGCCCGAAGATCCGGCGCCCGAGCACGAAGAACCGCGTCGTATTGTCCGGACGGTCCTCGATCTGCGGCGCGAGCACCGTCAGGCCATACACCTCGGCCGCGGTCGCGCCGGCGATGGCTGCCGTACCCTGCTCGTCACGCGCGCGCCGCGCGCCTTCGGCGTTGCTGGCCACGGCGACCCGTTCGACTCCGGGAAGGTGCTCGTCGAGCCACAGCCGGCACTGGGACAGGGCCTGCTGGTGCGAGCAGATGCGTTTGATGCCTTCGAGAGACTGCATGCGCCCCATCAGGTAGTGATGGATGCGCAGCTCGATCTCGCCACAGATGCGCACCGAGGAATTCAGGAACCGGTCGAGCGTGTTGATGACCATGCCTTCGGTGGAGTTCTCGATGGCGACCACGCCGAAATCCACGGCTCCGGATTCGACCTCGTGAAAGACCTCGTCCACGGACGGCAGGGGCAGCGCGCGCACGGCATGGCCGAAATGGGTCAGCACGGCGGTCTGGGTGAAGGTGCCTTCGGGCCCGAGGAACGCGACCTTGAGCGGTTCCTGCTGGGCCAGGCACGCGGACATGATCTCGCGGAACAGGCGCAGCAGGTCCTCGGTGCGCAGCGGGCCGTGATTGCGCTCCTTCACCCGACGCAGCACCTGGGCCTCGCGCTCCGGACGATAGAAGTCGACGGTTGCCCCCGAGGCGGTCTTGGAAATACCCACCTTGCGGGCGAGCCGCCCACGCTCGTTGAGCAGGTTCTGCAGCTGCTCATCGATGGCATCGATCTGGGCGCGCACCGCTTCCAGATCCGTTCTTTCAGGTTCGTTCATTTCGTTCGCTCATCCCGCCGTTGCCGCGGCCCCGATCAGGGCACCCGCGCCGCCAATACGCCCTCGATGCCGCGAATCTGCGCCAGCACACCTTCGGGGACGGCCGAATCGATGTCAATCAGGGTGTAGGCGTATTCGCCGCGGGACTTGTTCAACAGATCCGCGATATTAAGGCCGGCCGCAGCCAGGCAGGTGGAAATCTGGCCGACCATGTTCGGCACGTTGCGGTTCGCGACGGCGAGGCGGGTGACTCCCGGCACGCGCGGCAGCACCGCTTCGGGGAAGTTGACGCTGTTGCGGACATTGCCGTTCTCCAGGTAGTCGCGCACGGTGTCCGCCACCATCACCGCGCAGTTCTCCTCCGCCTCGGCGGTGGAGGCCCCCAGGTGCGGCAGGGTCACCACCCGGGCGTGGTCCTTGAGCGCGTTAGTCGGAAAATCACAGACATAGGCGCCCAGGTGACCGGCATCGATCGAGGCGATCACGACCGCGTCGTCGACGATGGGCGCGCGAGCGAAGTTCAGGATCACGCCGCCCCTGCGCATCAGCTTCAGGCGTGCCGCGTTGACCAGTCCGCGGGTGTCGCTGTTCAGGGGTACGTGCACCGAGATCACATCCGAGCGGGCGAACAGGTCATCGAGCGACAGCGCCTGTTCGACGCTCGCGGACAGCTGCCAGGCGCGGTGCACGGTGATCTGCGGATCGTAGCCCAGCACCTTCATGCCCAGTCCCAGCGCCGAATTGGCGACCTCGACACCGATCGCGCCGAGGCCAATGACGCCGAGCGTCCGGCCGGGCAGTTCGAAGCCGACGAACTGTTTCTTGCCCTTCTCCACAGCCTCGTCGATGGCGTGGTCATCCCCGCTCAGGGAGCGGGCGAATGACCAGGCCTGGCAGATATTGCGCGCCGCGAGGAACAGGCCCGCCAGCACCAGTTCCTTGACCGCGTTGGCATTCGCCCCGGGTGCGTTGAACACCGGAATGCCGCGTTTGCTCAGTTCGGCCACGGGGATGTTGTTGGTGCCCGCACCCGCGCGACCGACGGCCAGCACCGAGGCCGGCACCGTGGTGCCGTGCATGTCGGCGGAGCGCACCAGGATGGCATCCGGATCGCGCAGGTCCGCGGCCACTTCGAAGCGCTCGCGCGGCAGACGCTCCAGGCCGCGCCGCGAAATGCTGTTGAGCGTGAGAATCCGGTAAGGCATGAGGTTCAAGGCGCCATCAACCGTTGCGACGCTCGAACTCCCGCATGAAGCCGATGAGCGCCTGTACGCCCTGCAGCGGCATCGCGTTGTAGATGCTGGCCCGCATGCCGCCCACCGAGCGGTGGCCTTCGAGATTCGTCAGACCCGCCGCCTGCGCCTCGGACAGGAACGCCTTGTCCAGCTCCGGACGCGCGAGCGTGAAGGGAACGTTCATCCAGGAGCGGCAACCGGGCGCCACCGGATTGCGGTAGAACCCGGAAGCATCGATGGCCGCATACAGCGCCTCGGCCTTCGCACGGTTCAGCCTTTCCATGGCTGCAAGGCCGCCCTTGGCGAGGATCCACTTCAGCACCAGGGATGCGATGTACCAGGCGAAGGTCGGCGGCGTGTTGAGCATGGAGCCATCGTCGGCCATGGCTTTGTAGTCCATGATCTGCGGCGTGCCCGGGCGGGCCCTGCCGATCAGGTCTTCGCGCACGATCACGATGCACAGTCCGGCCGGACCGACGTTCTTCTGCGCGCCGGCGTAGATCAGGCCGAAGCGACTGACATCGATGGGGCGGGACAGGAAGGTCGAGGAAAAATCGGCCACCAGCGGCGTCCCGGCCGTTTCGGGCACGTAGTTGAACTCGACGCCGCCGATGGTCTCATTGGGCGTGTAATGCACGTACGCGGCGCCCGCCGTGAGCCTCAAGGCGCCCTGGGCCGGCACGGTGTTGTAACCGGAGGCGCTTTCGTCGGCGGCGACGTTGACCTGGCAGTAGCGCCTGGCCTCGCTGATCGCCTTCTTCGACCAGGCGCCCGTGTTCAGGTAGTCGGCAGTGGAGCCCGAAGTGGCCAGATTCAGCGGAATACCCGCGAACTGCGCGGTGGCACCACCCTGCAGCAGCACCACCTTGTAGCCCTGGGGCACGCCCAGCAGCTCGCGCAGCGACGACTCCAGGTCCGCGGCCACGCTCAGGAAGGCCTTGCTGCGATGGGAGATCTCCATCACCGACATGCCGCTGCCGCGCCAGTCGGTCATTTCAGCCTGGGCCTGCTCGAGAACTTCCAGGGGCAGAGTCGCCGGCCCCGCGGCAAAATTGAATACTCGCATATGCTGGCTGTCGTGGCGGCCGCTTAAGGGGTCACCGGCGGCAGCGGCTGCGGATCCGCGCCTTCCTCGTCGCTCCCGGTCTCCAGGCTTTCGATGCGCTCGATGCCCGTGAGGCGTTCGCCGTCGGCGAGGCGGATCAGCCGTACGCCCTGGGTGTTGCGGCCGAGGACGGAGATCTCGTCCACCGGCGTGCGCACCAGCGTCCCCGTGGAACTGATCAGCATGATTTCCTGCCCCGCGGTCACCTGCAGCGCCGCCACCAGGTCGCCGTTGCGGTCCGAGGTCTGCAGCGCGATCACGCCCTGCCCGCCGCGCCCGTGCCGCGGAAAGTCATCCAGCGGCGTCAGTTTCCCGTAGCCGTTCTCCGAGGCGGTGAGCACATGGCCCTCGCCGCAGACGATGAGCGCGATGAGTTCCTGGCCGGCGTCGAGCTTGATCCCGCGCACGCCGGCAGCGTCGCGCCCCATCGGCCGCACCTCCTCCTCGTGGAAGCGGATGGCCTTGCCGCCGCTCGTGCACAGGATCACTTCGCGCTCGCCATCCGTGAGGGCCACGCCGACGAGCCGGTCATTGTCGTGCAGGTCCACGGCGATGATGCCGCTGGTGCGGGGTCGCGAGAATGCCGCGAGCGGCGTCTTCTTCACCGTACCCTGGCTGGTCGCCATGAACACGAAATGCTGCTCGTCGTACTGCTTTACGGGCAGCACGGCGTTGATCTTCTCGCCCTCCTCGAGCGGCAGCAGGTTCACCATCGGCTTGCCGCGGGCGTTGTGCCCGGCCTGGGGCAGCTTGTAGACCTTCAGCCAGTAGACCTTGCCGCGATTCGAAAAGCACAGGACCGTGTCATGGGTGTTGGCCACGAAAAGTTTCTCCACGAAATCCTCGTCCTTGACCGAGGTGGCCGCGCGGCCGCGGCCACCCCGGCGCTGGGTCTGGTATTCGGTCACGGGCTGGGATTTCGCATAGCCGGCATGGGACAGCGTGACCACCACGTCCTGGGGCTCGATCAGATCCTCGGTGGTGAGGTCCAGGTGATCGCGGTTGATTTCGGTGCGGCGGGCGTCGCCATAGGTCTCGCGCACCTGCACGAGTTCCTCGCGCACGACCTGGGTGAGGCGCTCGGCGCGGGTCAGGATGTCGGTCAGGTCCTGGATGGCCGCCAGCAGCTCCTTGTACTCGGCGATGATCTTGTCCTGCTCGAGCCCCGTCAGGCGGTGCAGGCGCATGTCCAGGATCGCCTGGGCCTGCACCTCGGAGAGCCGGTAGCCGAGCTCCGACATGCCCAGCTCCGGTGCGAGGTCGGCGGGGCGCGTGGACAGCGCGCCCGCACGCACCAGCAGCTCGGGCACCACGCCGCCGGCCCAGGCGCGTGCCATGAGCCCGCTGCGGGCTTCGACCGGCGAGGCCGCCGCGCGGATCAGCGCGATCACCTCATCGATATTGGCCAGGGCGACGGCGAGGCCCTCGAGCACGTGGGCCCGCTCCCGGGCCTTCGCCAGATCGTAGATGCTGCGGCGCGTGACCACTTCGCGCCGGTGGCGGATGAAGGCCTCGAGCATCTCCTTCAGCGACAGCAGCTTCGGCTGGCCGTCCTGCAGGGCCACCATGTTGATGCCGAACACGGTCTCCATCGGGGTCTGGGCGTAGAGATTGTTCAGCACGATCTCGGCGACCTCGCCGCGCTTCAACTCGATGACGACGCGCATGCCGTCCTTGTCGGACTCATCGCGCAGCTCGGAGATGCCGTCGATTTCCTTGGCGCGCACCAGGTCGGCGATGCGCTCCAGCAGGCGGGCCTTGTTCACCTGGTACGGCAGCTCGGTGACGATGATGGCCTGGCGGCCCTTGCCGTCGATGTCCTCGACCTCGGTGCGCGCGCGCAGCGACAGCCGGCCGCGGCCGGTGCGATAGGCGGTGGCGATTTCCTGGGCGCCGTTGATGATGCCGGCGGTGGGGAAATCGGGGCCCGGAATGTGCTGCATCAGCGCCGCGAGCCCCAGCGTCGGGTCCTCGAGCAGGGCGATCAGCGCATTGACGACCTCGGTGAGATTGTGCGGCGGTATGTTCGTCGCCATGCCGACGGCGATGCCCGTCTGCCCGTTGATGAGCAGGTTCGGCACGCGCGCCGGCAGCACCGCCGGCTCGCTCTCCGACTCGTCGTAGTTCGGCGTGAAGTCGACCGTTTCCTTGTCGATGTCGGCCAGCAGCTCGTGGGCGATGCGCGACATGCGCACCTCCGTGTAGCGCATCGCCGCCGGGGCATCGCCATCCACCGAGCCGAAATTTCCCTGGCCGTCGACGAGCATGTAGCGCATCGAGAACGGCTGGGCCATGCGCACCATGGTGTCGTACACGGCGCTGTCGCCGTGGGGATGGAACTTGCCGATGACATCCCCGACGATGCGCGCCGACTTCTTGTAGGGTTTGTTGTAGTCGTTCCCCAGCACCCGCATCGCGTACAGCACGCGCCGGTGCACGGGCTTCAGCCCGTCGCGCACGTCCGGCAGCGCGCGACCCACGATGACGCTCATGGCATAGTCGAGGTAGGACTGCCGCATCTCGTCTTCGAGATTGACGGGCAGGATCTCGCGGGCGAATTCTGTCATGTAGTCCGAAGGCTTTCAGGCCGGCATAAAGCCGAAATTTTAGCATAATGCGGGTGCCATCGCCCCAATTGGGCAGGAGCTTTCGACCATGACAGTACCGGGCGGGGAACCGACCCCTGCGGCCAACGCCGACCGCGTCGAGATCGGCAAATTCGATGCGATCGCGCATCGGTTCTGGGACCCGGACGGGAAGTTCCGGCCCCTGCACCTGATCAATCCGGTGCGCACGGCCTACGTGGCCGGTCGTTGTCGGATCAAGGGCGCCCGCGTGCTCGATGTCGCCTGTGGCGGCGGCCTGCTGTGCGAGTCCCTGCAGGCGCTCGGCGCCCGGATCACCGGCATCGACCTCGCGCCGGCCATGCTCGAGACGGCCCGGCTGCATGCGGCCGAGCGCGGCGTGAGCATCGAGTACCGGCTGCAGTCGGTCGAAGCCATCGCGGCGTCCGAGCCGGGCTCGTTCGACGCGGTCACCTGCATGGAAATGATCGAACACGTGCCCGATCCGGCGGCGGTCGTGGCCGCGATCGGCGCCGTGGTGCGGCCCGGCGGCGCGGTTTTCATCTCGACCCTGAACCGCACACCGAAGTCCTTCGCCCAGGCCATCGTCGCCGCCGAATACGTCTTCGGACTCGTGCCGCGCGGCACCCATGAATACGAACGGTTCGTGCGCCCTTCGGAACTGGCCCGGTGGGCCCGCGCCGCGGGCCTCGAGCTTCAGGACGTGAGCGGCATCGCCTTCGATCCCTTCACTGGCCGGGCGAGTCTGCGCGAGGATCCCGGGGTCAACTACCTGGCGCACTTCACGCGCGCCACCTCGCCAGCGATGCCATGAGCCCGGCGCTGGAACTGGCGCTGCCCGGCGCCGCGCTCCTGGTCGGCGCGGCGCTCGGGTACCTCGCGGCGCAGCTGCTGGCGGGCCGCCAGCGCGAGACGCAATGGTCGCAGCTCGTGGCGCCACTGCAGGCGGCGCTCGAGGCCACGCGGGCGGAGGCACAACGGCTGCAGACCGAGCGGCGCGACGGCGAAGCGAGCCTGCGCGGCCAGATCGAGCAGCTGGCCCGCGGCCAGACGACGCTGGAAAGGGAAACGCGCAACCTGGTCACGGCCTTGCGCCGCCCGGAGGTGCGCGGTCGCTGGGGTGAGCTCACCCTGCGGCGGGTCGTGGAGCTCGCGGGCATGGTCGAGCAATGCGACTTCACCGAGCAGGTCCAGGTCAGTGGCCCTGCCGGAGTATCACGCCCGGATCTCATCGTGCACCTGCCGGAGGGCCGCGAACTGGTGATCGACGCGAAGGCGCCCCTCGATGCCTATCTCGCGGCCCTCGAGGCGGCCGACGAGACGAGCCAGCGCCAGCACCTGCAGCGCCACGCGCAGCAGCTCGGCGCGCGCGTGCGCGAGCTGGCCGGCAAGGCCTACTGGGCGCAGTTCGCGCGCGCACCCGAGTTCGTCATCCTGTTCATTCCCGGCGACCAGCTGCTGGCCGCAGCGCTCGCGGCCCAACCCCAGCTCATCGAACAGGCGCTCGAGACCGGCGTGGTCCTGGCCAGCCCCGCCACGCTCATGGCCGTGCTCAAGTGCGTCGCCTACAGCTGGCGGCAGAGCCAGGTCGCCGACAATGCCCGGCAGATCCAGCAACTCGGCGGCGAACTGCATGCGCGGCTCGCGACCTTCCTCACGCATCTCGTCAAGGTCGGACAGAGACTCGGCGGGGCCGTCGAAGCCTACAATGCCGCCACCGGATCCCTGCAGCGGCAGGTCGTCCCGCAGGCCCGGCGCCTGCGCGACTTCGGCGCCACGGCGGAAGCGCCGCTCGAGCCCCCGGCCGACATCGACGCCGCGCCGAAGGATCTGCCTTGAATCCGGAGCTCGAGGGCACGCCGCGCTATTTCGCGTGGCTGTACGGCAGCGAGCGGATGCGGGCGGTGCTCGCGCCATTGTTCGGCATCGAAGCACAGATCAACGCCGCGCTGCGGCCGGGCCTGGAGCATGCCGTGGCCCATGTCCGCATGCGCTGGTGGGCCGAGGAGACGCAGCGCCTGCACGGCGGCACGGCCGTACACCCGCTGACGCGCGCGCTGCTCGCGCAACGCCCGACGTCGCTGGCCGCGGACGCGGCGGGACCCGATATCCGTGGTCTGGTGGATGTCGCCACCTGGGACCTGGCCTGCGCCACCTTCGAAACGGGGCGCGAACTGGCCGGCTATTGCGATCGCTGGGCCCGGGCCGTGACCGAACCGGCCGCCCTCTGGAGCGCGCCCGACCTGCCCGCGCAGCCGATCCGGCAGTTCGGCCACGGCCTCGGAGTCGCGCTGTGCGAGCTGGAGCTGCTCGTCGGGCTGCAGCAGTCCGCCGGCGCGGGCCGCCTGCGCCTGCCACTGGATGAGCTCGGCACACTCGGCGTGCCTCCCGAGACCCTGGCGCGCACGCCATGGCCCCCCGCGCTCGTCGCGCGGCTTTCCGAGCGGCACCGGCAGCTGCGCGCTGCAGTGGTGCAGAACTGCGCGCTGCTGCAGCAGCCCGCGCAGCGCACCGCCCTGCGCGGACTGCTGGTGTGGGCGGCGCTGATGCTGCAGCACTCGCGCCGCGCGGAACGGGCACTGCCCCGCTCCTGGCAGCGCAGCCGCCGGGACGGGGTCGCCGATGCGCTGCGCGCCTGGCGCACGGCCCGCCGCGCCACGCGACGCGGACCGGATGATACCTTTCTGGATTTCCTGGAGCATTCATGAGCGAATCGGCCGCAGCTGGCACCCGCATTGGCGATTTCGATCCGCGCACCGCGGCGGTTGGCGAGGATGACCTGCACGGGCGCGTGATCCTGGTCACGGGCGCCGGCCAGGGCATCGGCCGGGCCGTGGCCATCGACTGCGCCCGGCACGGCGCGACGGTGCTGCTGCTGGGGCGCAACGCCCGCCCGCTCGGCGAAGTGCACGCGCACATCGGCGGCCTCTGCGGCGCGGACCGGGCGACGATCATCGAGTTTGATCTGGAAAATGCGCTGGCGCGCGACTACGACGCGCTGTTCGCGGCCATCGAGGGGCGCTACGGGCATCTGGACGGCCTGCTGCACAATGCCGGCATGCTCGGTCAGCTCGCGCCCATCGAGCACTACGACGTGCCCACCTGGTGCCGGGTGCTGCAGGTGAACCTGACGGCGGCCTTCGTCCTGACGCAGATTCTGCTGCCGCTGCTGAAGCGCTCGGCGGATGCCTCGATCGTGTTCACTTCCAGCAGCGTCGGCCGTGTCGGGCGGGCGTACTGGGGCGCCTATGCGGTCTCGAAATTCGCGCTCGAGGGGTTGAACGAGGTGCTGTCGCAGGAGCTGTCCGGGATCACGAACATCCGCGTCAATTCACTGAATCCGGGCCCGACGCGGACCCGCATGCGGCGCCAGGCCTACCCCGCCGAAGATGCCGGGCTGCTCGCCGCACCCGAGAGCATCACGCGCCCGTACATCGCGCTGCTGGGACCCGCGAGCCGCGGCGTCAGCGGCCGGCGCTTCGACGCGCAGTAAGCGGCGCCGGGGTCAGCGCGCCTCTGCGCCCGGCGTGGGGGCGGCAGTGGCATCGAGCGCGCTCATCAGCATCGCGGCCTCGGCCTCGTCCAGCAGTCGCGAACGGCCGCGTGCCAGCGAGCGATCGAGCGCCACGGTCCCCAGGCGCGTGCGCAGCACACGACTCACCAGGGCTCCCTGGCGCTCGAAGAGCTGCCGGACGTCCTTGCCGCTGGCGCCGACCGCGACCAGGCTGTACCAGCGGTTGCTGCCCTCGCCGCCGGCCGCCTCACAGCTGTGCACGGACACGGTCGCTCCGTTGTCGAGCTTGCCCCCGAGCACCCGCTCGAGCCCCTCGGCAGACAGCTCGCCATGAACCCGCACGCTGAAATCGGCCGTCAGCCGGCGCACCCCGCGTTGCAGCTTCTCGGCGGTCTGCCCGTCGGAACTCAAGAGCTCAAGGCCGCCGTCGATGGTCGGCATCGGACTGACCGCGACGAAGCGGCGTCCGCCGCTGCGCGGCAGGGTCTGCAGCAGTTCACGCATCGGCGTGCCCGGCGAACGGTGTACGACGAACACCTTGACCGCCTGGCTCGCCCGCTGGCGCACGAGGCGGCCATCGAGGCGGACCTTGTCGGTGGCGCCGACGCGCATCCCGAGCGTCGCCGGCTGCCCATTGACTGTCAGCCGGCCGGCGCGAATCCAGGCCTCGACTTCACGCCGCGAGGCCAGTCCGAGGTGCGCGAGCGCCTTCTGCAGGCGTTGACCGGTCGCTTCGGTCATCACCCGTCGCTGGTGCCATCGGCAAGCTGCGCGGTCGAGGGATCGGCCAGTTCCAGCTGCAGGTTGAACTCGGCCAGCGCCCGCAATTCGGCGAGCGGCGGCAACTGCTCGAGCTTCTGCAGGCCGAAATAATCCAGGAACTCGGCCGTCGTGCCCAGCACCTCGGGCCGGCCCGGCACGTCGCGAGTGCCGATGACGCGGATCCAGTTGCGCTCGAGCAGCGTCTTGATGATGTTCGGATTGACCGCGACGCCGCGCACCTGCTCGATCTCGCCGCGCGTGATCGGCTGGCGGTAGGCGATCAGGGCGAGCGTCTCCAGCAGCGCCCGGGAGTAGCGGGCCGGACGCTCGGGCCAGAGCCTCGCGATCTGCGTGGCGTAATCGGAGCGCACCTGCACACGCCAGCCGCTGGCCGTGTGCGCGAGCTCCAGCGCCCGATCGGCGTACAGCGCCGCCAGTTCCTCGAGCGTCGCGAGCAGCTGCGCATCGCTCGGGCGCTCCTCCAGCGTGAACACCTGGGCGAGGTCGGACAGCTGCAAGGATCGGCCGGCGGCCAGCAGCGCCGCCTCGACGACATTTCTGCGATAGGCATCGCTCATGGACGGTCAGCTCCGCAAGGATCTCATTGGCGCGATTCCGGGTCGGGGGCGTCCGCCGTCAACTGGCGCGCCGCGGCCGCGCGCACGTGAAGAGGGGCGAACGGCTCCTGCTGCACGATATCGATCAGTCCCTCGCGCACCAGTTCGAGGATGGCGATGAAGGTCACCGCCACCCCCATGCGGCCTTCTTCGGGCCGGAACAGCTGCACGAAGTCGACGAAGCCGCCGCCGCCGAGGCTGGCGACGATATCGGTCATGCGGGCGCGGACCGACAACGGCTCGCGCTGCACGTGATGGTGCGCGAACATCTCGCTGCGGGCGACGACATCGCGAAACGCGATGATCATCTCCTGCAGCGTGACCGGCGGCACCAGGCGCACGACCTTGCGGTCCGTCAGGACGGCGCTGGCACTCCACACATCGCGCTCCAGGCGCGGCAGGGCATCGAGGTTCTCCGCGGCGCGCTTGAAGCGCTCGTATTCCTGCAGGCGGCGCACCAGCTCCGCGCGCGGATCCTCTTCGGCATCATCGACCGCGGCGGCGCGCGGCAGCAGCATGCGTGACTTGATCTCGGCGAGCGTCGCGGCCATGACCAGGTACTCGCCGGCCAGCTCAAGCTGCAGGTCCTGCATGAGCTCGATGTACTTCATGTACTGGCGGGTGATCTCCGCCAGCGGAATGTCGAGCACGTCGAGGTTCTGGCGACGGATCAGGTACAGCAACAGGTCGAGGGGGCCCTCGAAGGCTTCGAGGAACACCTCGAGCGCCTGCGGCGGAATGTACAGATCCCTGGGCAGCTGCGTGACCGGCTCGCCGTTGACGACGGCGAACGGCATTTCCACCTGCTCGGGAGGCGCCGGCGGCGGTTGTGGTGCAGCCGCCTCGTTGGACACCACGATCTTCAGCTCCGGTTGCAAGGGGTACGCCTCAGGCTCAGTCCGCGCGCAGGTGCATGACCCGCCGCACTTCGTCCAGCGTCTGGCGGGCGGCCTCACGGGCCTTGTCCGCGCCTTCGGTGACTATACTGCGAACCAGCTCGGGCTGATCCTCGAATTCCTGGGCACGCTTGCGCATGCCGCGGATCTCCTCGACGATCTTCTCGATCACCGGTTTCTTGCAGTCCAGGCAGCCGATGCCCGCGCTGCGGCAGCCCTCGCTCACCCATTGCCGGGTTGGTGCGTCGGAATAGATCCGGTGCAGGTCCCACACCGGGCACTTCTCCGGATCACCCGGATCGGTGCGCCGTACGCGGGCCGGATCGGTCTGCATGGTCTTCAGCTTCTGCGCGACGGCATCCGGGTCATCGCGCAGGCCGATGGTGTTGGCGTAGGACTTCGACATCTTGCGGCCGTCGATGCCCGGCACCCGGGGCGTCGCGGTCAGCAGCACCTGCGGCTCCGGCAGGATGCTCATGGCGCCACCCTCCAGGTAACCGAGCAGGCGCTCCCGGTCCGCCACCGTGATCCGGTTGTTGCCCTGCACCAGCTCGCGGGCCTGCTCCAGCGCGTCGCTCGCGCCGGTCTCCTGGTAGCGGTGGCGCAGCTGCTCATAGCGTGTGGCGTTGCGGCCGCCGAGGCCCTTCAACGCCTTGCGGACCCGTCCCTCGAAATCCGGCTCGCGACCATAGAGGTGGTTGAAGCGCCGGGCGATCTCGCGCGTGATCTCCACGTGCGCGACCTGGTCTTCGCCGACGGGCACGAACGCCGGCCGATAGAGCAGGATGTCGGCGCTCTGCAGCACCGGGTACCCCAGGAAACCGTAGGTGGCCAGATCCTTTTCCTTGAGCTGGGCCTGTTGATCCTTGTAGGTGGGAACCCGCTCGAGCCAGCCGAGCGGCGTGATCATCGACAGCAGCAGATGCAGTTCGGCATGCTCCGGAACCTGGGATTGCACGAACAGGGTCGCGACGCCGGGGTTCAAGCCCGCCGCGAGCCAGTCGATGAGCACGGCATGCACGTACTCCTGCAACCGGGCGGTGTCCTCGTAGCCCGTCGTCAGGGCGTGCCAGTCGGCCACGAAGAAGAAACACTCGTACTGGTACTGCAGCTCCACCCAGTTGCGCAGTGCGCCGTGGAAGTTTCCCAGATGCAGCGGCCCCGTGGGCCGCATGCCGGAAAGCACCCGGCGGGTTTGCGGATTGGCGCTCATGTTCAAGCTTTGCAGTATAGCGCAAGGCAGCCGGGCGCTCGGGCCGGCTACAGCCCGAGCAGGCTGAGGTTTCCGGGGCCGCGGCGCAGGACGAGCGGCGGGTCGACCGCAAGATCCACCACGGTCGTGGGCTCGATCCCGCAATGGCCGCCATCGAGCACCGCGTCGATCTGGTGCTCGAGTCGTTCGCGGATCTCGCGGCCGTCCGTCAGCGGCAGGGCATCGCCGGGCAGGATCAGGGTGGAGCTCATCAACGGTTCGCCGAGTTCGGCGAGCAGCAGCTGCGGCACCGGGTGATCGGGCACGCGGATGCCGACCGTGCGACGCTTCTCGTGCTGCAGACGCCGCGGCGTCTCGCGCGTCGCGGGCAGCAGGAAGGTGAAGGGACCGGGAGTGCAGGCCTTGAGCATGCGGAACTGCGGGGTGTCGATGCGCACGAACCGCGCCGCCTCCCCCACGTCGCGGCACACCAGCGTGAAATGATGGTGCCGATCGGCCTGGCGAATGCGCCGGACCCGCTCCAGGGCATCCTTGTCGCCGATATGACAGCCCAGCGCGTAACACGAATCCGTGGGATAGGCGATGACACCGCCGGCCCGGATGATCTCCACGGCACGGCGGATCAGCCGCGCCTGGGGCGTCACGGGATGTAGCTCGAAATACTGGCTCATGGGCTATCATACATAGCTGTTCAAGCCAACCGGTTCCCGAGGCCGTTTCCAAGTCAATGTCGTCCGTGCTGGAGCTCTCCCCGCTGGCCGTGTTCGGTGTGGCCTATTACACCCACGGCATCTACGTCGCGACGGCGGCCCTGATGGCATCGATGCTGCTGCTGCTGGTGGTCGACCTTGCCTGGCAGAAGCGCATTCCGGCGATGCACGCCCTCTCCGCCGCGCTGGTGTTCGCGTTCGGATCGGCGACCCTCATCCTGCACAACCAGCGCTTCATCCAGTGGAAGCCCACTGTGCTTTTCTGGCTGATCAGCCTCGCCTTCCTGGGCAGCATGTGGATCGGCCGGCGCACGCTCACCCAGCGCCTGCTCGAACATGCCCTCGGGGAACCGGTGCAGGTCACGCCGCGGCAATGGCGCACGCTCAATGCCCTCGCGGTGGTCTTCTACGGGCTGCTCGGCGGAGCGAACCTGCTCGTGGCCTTCAACCTGAGCGAGCGCGCCTGGGTGAACTTCAAGCTCTTCGGCCTGTCCGCGGCCACCGTGGTGTTCACGGCGCTGCAAATCGCCTGGCTCGCGCGCCGCCTTGCCCCGGCCGGCGAATCCGCTCCGGCGGCCTGAAGCCAGGCAGCACCATGACGGCAGCCGAGCGAGTCGAAAGGATCCGGCAGGTGCTGATTGCCCACCTGGCGCCCACCGAGCTCACGATCCGCGATGACAGCGAGGCGCATGCCGGCCATGCGGGGGCACGCGAGGGCGGGCACTTTTCCGTGTTCGTGGTCTCGGACCGGTTCGCCGGCCGCACCCGCATGCAGCGTCACCGGCTCGTGTACGACGCCGTATCGGAGCTGCTGCGCACCGATATCCATGCCTTGCGCATCCAGGCGCGGACGCCGCAGGAAAATTCTTGATTGATCCGTTCAACTATTCGAGTAAACCTATGAAACTTTTCAGAATCTGCCTTTTCGTGCTGAGTGCGACGAGTCTCGCGGCCTGCCACCCCGGCACGCCGACCGCGCCGGTCGACAACATCGCCACGGTCAACGGCACCGCCATCAGCCGCGACCTGTTCAATTTCTACGTGAAGAACGCGGCCGCGAGCCAGGGCAAGGATCCGGCCACCTTCACCCAGCAGCAGAAGGAAGAGATGCTCGACAACTTCGTGAAGGCCGAACTGGTGGTGCAGCAGGCCGAGAAGAACGGGATCCTCAAGGATCCCCAGACCGCGAACATGATCGAGCTGTCGCGCCTGAACGCGGTACAGCAGGCCTTCAGCGAGAATTTCGTGAAGGAGAACAAGCCCACCGACGAGGAGTTGAAGAAGGAATATGACTCCGATGTCGCGCAGATGGCGCATACCGAGTACCACGTGGCGCACATCCTCGTACCCACCGCGGATGCAGCCGCGAAGGTGATCGCCGACCTCGACAAGGGCGCGAAGTTCGAAGAGCTCGCCAAGAGCGCCTCCAGCGACAGCTCCAAAGCCCAGGGCGGGGACCTCGGCTGGCAGACCCCGGACCGCATGGTCAAGCCTTTCTCCGACGCCATGGTCGCGCTGAAGCCCGGCGAGTACACCCATGTCTCGGTGCAGACCCAGTACGGCTGGCACGTCATCAAGCTGCTGGAGACCCGCCCGCTCGCCCCGCCGACGTTTGATTCGGTGAAGGACCGCGTCGGGCAGATCGTGCTCAGCAAGAAGTACAAGGCCTACGTGGACGGCCTGCTCGCCAAGGCGCAGATCGACAAGAAGATGTGAGGCGGCTCAGCGCCGCTTCAGGAGCTCGTGGAATCCCGGCTCATCGAGTACCGGGATCCCGAGTTCCCGGGCCTTCCTGAGCTTCGACCCGGGGTCGGCACCGACCACCACGCCCGAAGTCTTCTTCGAGACGCTTCCCGACACCTTCGCACCGAGCGCGACCAGCGCTTCGGTCGCCTCATCCCGCGACATCGACTCGAGCGTGCCGGTCACGACCCAGGTCTGGCCGGAAAGCGGGCGGCCGGTGCTGGTGCGCGCCGGCATCGGCGGCCAGCGCACGCCGAGCTCACGCAGCCGCGCGATCACGGCCGTGTGGGCGTGCGAGGCGAAGAACAGCGCCACGTGCGCCGCCACCACCGGCCCCACATCCGGCACTTCCTGGATCTGCGCGGGGGTCGCCCGGGAGAGCGCCTCGAGGGTGAGGAAGTGCTGCGCGAGGGCGAGCGCGGTGGCCTCGCCCACGTCGCGGATCCCCAGCGCGAACAGGAAGCGCGGCAGCGTCGTGTCGCGGCTGCGGGCGATGGCGGCGTGCAGGTTCGCGGCGGACTTCTCGCCCATGCGTTCGAGTCCCGCGAGCTGCGCGACGGTCAGCGCATAGAGGTCGGCCGGCGACCTGACGAGGTCCTGCTCGACGAGCTGTTCGATGATCCGGTCCCCGAGGCCGTCGATATCCATGGCCCGGCGACTCGCGAAATGCCGGATACCCTCCTGGCGCTGGGCGCGGCAGGTGAAGCCCCCCGTGCAGCGGGCGATCGCCTCATCCTCGGCCTTCTCGACCGGGGAGTCGCACACCGGGCACTTTTCCGGCAACCGCACCTTCTGGCGGCGGGCATGCGCGGCATCGGCCACGACCCGCACCACTTCCGGAATCACATCACCCGCGCGGCGGATCACGACGGTGTCGCCGGCACGCACGTCCTTGCGCCGCACCTCGTCCATGTTGTGGAGCGTCGCGTTGCTGACCGTGACGCCGCCCACGAACACCGGCTGCAGCCGCGCGACCGGGGTCAGCGCGCCCGTGCGGCCCACCTGAAAATCGATGGCGGTCAGCACCGTGGTGGCCTCCTCTGCCGGGAACTTGTGGGCGAGCGCCCAGCGTGGGGCGCGGGAGATGAACCCCAGGCGTTCCTGGTCCGCGCGCGCATCGACCTTGTAGACCACGCCGTCGATCTGGTACGGCAGGGTCGCGCGGCGCTCACCCATGTCCCGGTAATAGGCCAGGCACCCCGCGAGCCCCGAGACGGCCCGCGACTGCGGACAGGTCTTCAGTCCCCATTCCCGGAAGGCCCGCAGGAGCCCCGTATGGTGGTCCGGCACCGCGCCGCCTTCGACCTGACCGACGGCGTAGAAGAAGACATCGAGCGGGCGGCTCGCCGTGATGCGCGCATCCAGCTGCCGCAGGCTCCCGGCCGCGGCGTTGCGCGGATTCACGAACAGCTTCTCGCCGCGCTCCTGGGCCTGGAGGTTCATGGCATGGAAGCCGGCCACCGGCATGAAGACCTCGCCACGCGCCTCGATCAGATCCGGGGGTGAGCCGCGCAGGGACAAGGGCACGCCGCGGATGGTGCGGACATTCGCCGTGACATCCTCGCCACGTACGCCGTCACCGCGGGTGGCCGCGAGCTGCAGCACGCCGCGCCGGTAGGTCAGCGACACGGCCAGCCCATCGAGTTTCGGTTCGGCCGAATAGCGGATCTCGGCGTCGGTGTGCAGTCGCTCGCGGACACGCCGGTCGAAATCACGCACGTCCTGCTCGCTGAAGCCGTTGTCCAGCGACAGCATCGGCACCAAGTGCTCGACCACGCCGAAATCGGCGACCGGCGTGCCGCCGACGCGCTGCGTGGGGGAGTCGGGAGTGATGAGTTCCGGGTGCTCGGCCTCCAGCTGCTTGAGCTCCTGCATGAGGCCGTCGTACTCGGCGTCGCTGACGCTCGGGTCATCGAGCACGTAGTACCGGTAGTCATGCGCGGCCAGTTGCGTGCGCAGCGCCTCGATGCGCCGGCCCACGGAGTCGGTCCGCTTCATGCCTGCGCCGCGGCCGCCAGCTCGCGCATGACGGCGGTCCGCGCCGGACTGAGCGCCTCGCCGTGCTCGTCCTGCAGGGCCCCGCGCAGCCGCTGCGAGAGGACCTGGGCGCAGGCGAGCAGCTCATCGACGGCGTCCGGTCCCGGCAGCGGACCCGGCAGCACGGTGAAGAGGTTCAGGCCGCCGTAGCGCTGCAGATCGATCGAATCGATGTCGAACGTGCCGGGCTTGTTGAGGCCTGCGACGCTGAGCAGCGCGCGCCCGTCCGCGGCCGCCTTGTGGAAGATCGAGAACTTGCCTAGCACGAAACCCTCGGCGGCGAGCGCCAGGCGTACCGCGCGGCCGGAGAACTTCTCCCCCACGCTGACCAGCCGCACCGAAATCACCTGGCTCTCATCGGCTGCGGGCCAGTCCACCACGGGGGTCGCGGGCAGCACCTCCATGCCGCCATCGGGCCACTCGGCGGGGACTTCCGCGGCGGAGACTTCCGCGGCGGGGACCCCGTCGGCCCGGGCTTCCAGGGCCGCGAACTCGGCGGGTCCCACCTCGATCACCGGCAGCTGCGCCTCCGGATCACGGGCGCTGATGTGAGGCAACTCCAGGGCCGGCGCATCCCAGTCGCCGACGCTATCCGGCAATCGCTCGGGCGGCTCGGGCGTCGCGCGGGAAAGATCGCTGCCGCGCGCATGGCGCGGCCGGCGCAGCTCCCAGATGGTCAGGCCGATCAGGAAAATCAGACCCGCGATCAGCAGTGTCAGGCGCAGCTCCGGCATGCGGGGCATCCTATTCCAGGGTCAGACCGCTGCGAGGCGCACCGCCTCTTCCACGTCGACGGCCACGAGCCGCGAGACGCCCGGCTCCGTCATGGTGACGCCGATCAGCTGCGAGGCCAGCTCCATGGTCGCCTTGTTGTGGGTGATGAAGATGAACTGCACCCGCTCGGACATGTCCCTGACGATCTCGCAGAAACGCCCGACGTTGTGCTCATCGAGCGGCGCGTCCACCTCGTCCAGCAGGCAGAAGGGCGCCGGATTCAGATCGAATATCGAGAACACCAGCGCCACCGCGGTCAGGGCCTTCTCACCGCCCGACAGCAGATGGATGGTGCTGTTGCGCTTGCCCGGCGGACGGGCCATCACGGCGACGCCGGCGCCCAGGACGTCATCGCCCACCAGCTCCAGATAGGCATGCCCGCCGCCGAACAGGCGCGGGAATTTTTCCTTCAGACCATTGTTGATCTTCTCGAACGTGTCCTCGAAGCGCGTGCGTGTCTCCTTGTCGATCTTGCGCATGGCCTCCTCGAGGGTCGACAGCGCGTCGGTCAGGTCGGCGTGCTGGCGGTCCAGGTACTCCTTGCGCTCGGACTGCTCCTTGAGCTCGTCGATGGCGGCGAGGTTCACCTGGCCCAGGCGTGCCACGTCGGCGCGCACGCCATCGAGCTGCTCCTCCCAGGCCGGGACATCCGCATTCTCGGGCAGACCCTGGATGACCTGCGCCAGCTCGTGCTGCGTGGCCGCGAACTGCTCGGCCAGGGCCTCGCGCCGCACCCGGTTTTCCTGCGCCGCCAGACGCGCCTGTTCGATGGCATCGCGCGACCCGGTGACCCGCTCCTCGGCCGCGCTGCGCAGCTGCTCGAGGTCCCGGATCTGCGCATCGGCATCCTCCAGCGAACGGCGTGCGGCCTGCAGCTCGCTCTCGACCTCGAGACGCTGTGCCAGCAGTGCATCCAGGCGCGCGTGCAGCTCGTTGATGGGCGTGTCGCCGACGGCCAGCTCCGCGTCGAGCTCCGCACAGCGCCGGTTCAGCTGGTCGCGCTGGTCGGCCATGCGTGCCAGGCCGGTCGCCACCGAGGTCTCCTGCGACCGGCGTGACTCGCTCAGGATCATGAGGTCGCGTGATGCGATCTGCGCGCTCTGCGCCCGCGCGCGCGCCGCCGTCAGGGCCGCGCGCCGGTCGTCACGCTCGGCCTCGAGCGCGGGCAGGCGCGCCGCGAGGTCTTCCTGCTGCGACAGCGCCACGGCGAGATCGGCACGGGCACGTTCCACGGCCTCGCGCGCGACGGCGGTTTCACGGGTCACCTCGGCCGCCTCGTGTTCCAGACGGGTGCGCCGCGACTGGCGCTCCTGCGCCCGGGCGCGGGCCGCTTCGAGGCGGCTGCGCGCATCGGAATGCTCCCGATGGCCTTCCTGGATGCGCCCCTGCAGCCGGTCGCGTTCGGCCTCGGCCTGCTCCTGGGCGTGGCGGATACTGGCAAGCGCGGCGTCAGCGCGCTGCAACGCCGCCTCGGACAGCGCCAGGTCGGAACGCAGCGACTTCAGGCGTTGTTCGCGC
>DATJPN010000007.1:0-29613 GCA_035506335.1 Steroidobacteraceae bacterium
CCGGTGCCTTCGTGCGCCATCGTCGAGTTCAAGGCCGCTCCCGGCGACGACAGCCTCAAGCAGGGGCTGCGCGTCGCGCGCGGCACGGCGCTGCGGCCGCCGCTCGGCAAGGGCGGACGCACTGCCTGCGAATTCCGTACCGCGCACGAGGTCACGCTGTGGCCGCTGGAAGTGACCGAGGCCCGCTACATCTCCGGCGCCGGTGCGCTCTCGACCCTCGCGGTCAGCGGCGCCACGGGCGCGCGGGCCGCCATCCGCCTGAAGCTGAAGACCCAGGGCGGCATCGGCTTCGACAAGCTGCCCATCGAGCGCCTCGTGTTCTTCATCAAGGCGGGCGGGGACATCGGTGCGAAGATCCACGAACAGGTGAGCGCCAATGCACTGGGGCTGGCGCTGCGGCCAACGGGTGGCTCGGCGCTGCAGCAGTGCCCGGCCAGCGCCATACGCGAGGTCGGATTCGCTGATTCGGAGGCCCTGTTGCCGCCGGGGCGCGCCGATTTCGCAGGGTACCGGCTGCTGCGCGAATACTTCGCGCTGCCGGAGCGCTACCTGTTCTTCGCGCTCGCCGACCTGACGGCGGCACTGGCCACGATCAAGGCCGAGGAAATCGAGCTCTTCATCCTGCTCGACCGCGCCCAGGCGGCGCTCGAAAACCAGCTCGATGCGGCGCAGTTCAGGCTGGGCTGCACGCCGGTGATCAACCTGTTTCCGCGCGGCATCGACCGCCTGCACATCAGCCCGCGCCAGACCGAGCACCACCTGGTGCCGGACCGCAACCGGCCGCAGGACTTCGAGATCTTTGCGCTCGAGTCGGTGAGCGCGATCAGCAGCGGCGCCGAAACGGCGATTCCGGTCCACCCGGTCTACTCGGTCGGCTACCACAGCGCGGCCCCGGGGACGGGGCTTTTCTACTCGGTGCAGCGCCGGCCGCGCGTCTATTCCAGCAACCAGGCACGCACCGGCAACCGCACCAGCTACATGGGCAGCGAGTGGTTCCTGTCGCTGACCGGCAATCCCGATTTGCTGCAGCAGATACAGCAGCTCGACGCGCGGGCCCTGTGCACCAACCGCGACCTTCCGATACAGCTGGCCCTCGGCGGCGGACGCAGTGATTTCCTGGTCGAGGGCGCCGCCATGGTCGAATCGGTGCGCTGCCTGTCGAGCCCGACCTACCCGCGGCCGGCGCCCGCCTTCGGCGACAGCGCCTGGAAGCTGATCAGCCATCTGTCGCTCAACTACCTGTCGCTGCTCGACAGTGATCCGGTCACCGGCGCGGCGTTGCTGCGGGACATGCTGCAGCTCTACGCCGATCCCGGCAATCCGGCGGTCGCCCGCCAGATAGAAGGCGTGCGCAGCATCGCGCACGAGGCGGTGGTGCGGCGCCTGCCGATGCCCGGTCCGATCACTTACGGTCGGGGCCTGCGCATCTCGCTGACCCTGGAAGAGGCCGCCTTCGAAGGCACGGGCATGATGATCCTGGGCAGCGTGCTCGAGCGCTTCTTCGCCGCGTACGTGACGATCAACTCCTTTACACAGACGCGGATCCTGTCCCTGACCCGCGGCGAGGTGAAAGAATGGCCACCGAGGCTGGGCCGGCGCCAGCTGATCTGACGCCGCTCGAACGCGATGCCGCCGAGTATTCGCTGTTCGCCGCACTGCGCTGGCTCGAACAGCAGCATGCCGGCGGGCCGCGGCTCGGCGAGTCGCGCCGCGCGGCGGATGACCCGGTGCGCCTGCGGCAGATTCCGCACCTCGAGTTCGCGCCCAGTGACGTGCACGAACTGCGCGTCTCGGGGGAGCGCCGGCCGGTGCTCGAGGAGTTCTCCTTCGGAGTGTTCGGACCCAATGGAGCGCTGCCGCTGCACCTGACGGAATTTGCGTTCGAGCGGCGCAAGCATTTCGCCGACGCGACCTTCAGCGACTTCATCAACCTCTTCCAGCATCGGCTGATCAGCCTGTTCTACCGGGCCTGGGCCAATTCCGATCCGGCCTGCAGCCTGGACCGCCCCGAGTCCGACCGCTTCCGGACCTACCTCGGTAGCCTGTCCGGGCTGGGAAGCGATGCGGCGTGGCAGCGCGACAGCGTCAATGACTACGCCAGGCTGTCGCGCGTCGGGTTGCTCGGGCCGCACGCGCGAAGCGCCGCGAACCTCGAGACGCTGCTCGGCGGCTATTTCGGGGAACGGGTATCGATCCGCCAGTTCGTCGGCGCGTGGCTGGACATTCCGCCGCCGACCTACTGCCGGCTGGGCAGGCCCGACACCGCGACCCTCGGACTGAATGCATCGCTCGGGGCGTCCAGCTGGCAGTGCCAGCACCGCTTCGAGATCATCGTCGGTCCGCTCGATGCGGCGCAGTTCGAGCAGTTCCTGCCCGGCGAAGCCGGATTGAAGCAACTGCGTGATCTGGTCCTCGGCTA
Source organism: Steroidobacteraceae bacterium (assembly GCA_035506335.1). Taxonomy (GTDB): domain Bacteria; phylum Pseudomonadota; class Gammaproteobacteria; order Steroidobacterales; family Steroidobacteraceae; genus DAIDKA01. The sequence continues at coordinate 2,420 of DATJPN010000007.1, forward strand.
CACTAACGGTGAGTGGAGCTTCCAGGTGCGCCTGCTGCTGCGGGCCGGTGGCGTCCCCAAGGCACGGCTCGGGCAGCACAGCCGGCTCGGCTGGACCAGCTGGGTGGGGGGCCGCCGGAGCACCGCCAGCGACGTGGTGCTGAGCGGCGAGGGCGGCGCGGCCGCGTGATTTACCTTTCAACAGGGGACCTTCGGTCATGAGCGACATAAGCAGAGTGGCGCTGTTCGGCAAGCTCAACAGCTTAGGGTACAAGGCCGTGGAGGGGGCCACCGTCTTCTGCAAGCTGCGCGGCAACCCGTACGTCGAGCTGGTGCACTGGTTCCATCAGATCCTGCAGCTGCAGAACTCGGACGTCCACGCGATCGTCCGCGCGTTCAACCTGGACCCGAGCCGGCTGGCCCGCGACATGACCGAGGCGCTCGATCGTCTGCCGCGCGGCGCGACGTCGATTTCCGATCTCTCCTCGCATTTCGAGGACGTGATCGAGCGTGCCTGGGTATGGGCGACGCTCAAGTACGGGGACGGCCAGGTGCGCACGGGGCACGTGTTGCTTGCGATGCTGAAGCTGCCGAACCTGAAGAACGTGCTGCTCGGCATGTCGCGCGAGTTCGACAAGATCAAGCCCGACCAGCTCGCCGACGACTTCGAGAAGATCGTGGCGAGCTCGCCGGAAGCGGCGCTCGGGGCAACGGATGGTTCCGGTCTCGCCGGCCAGGCGGCACCCGGCGAGGCCAGCGACGCGCTCGCACCCGCCCAGATGGGCAAGCAGGAAGCCCTGAAGAAATTCACGGTGGACCTGACCGAGCAGGCCCGCAGCGGCAAGCTCGATCCCATCGTCGGCCGCGACGAGGAGATCCGCCAGATCATCGACATCCTGATGCGCCGCCGGCAGAACAATCCGCTGCTCACGGGCGAGGCCGGCGTCGGCAAGACGGCGGTGGTCGAGGGCTTCGCGCTGAAGATCGCGAGCGGCGATGTGCCGCCGCCGCTCAAGGACGTGAGCCTGCGCAGCCTCGATGTCGGGTTGCTGCAGGCTGGGGCGAGCATGAAGGGCGAATTCGAGCAGCGGCTGCGCAGCGTGATCGAGGAGGTGCAGGCCTCGCCGAAGCCGATCATCCTGTTCATCGACGAGGCGCACACGCTGGTCGGCGCGGGCGGCGCGGCCGGCACCGGCGATGCGGCCAATCTGCTCAAGCCGGCGCTGGCGCGCGGCACCCTGCGGACGGTCGCGGCCACGACCTGGGCCGAATACAAGAAGCACATCGAGAAGGACCCGGCCCTGACGCGCCGCTTCCAGGTGGTGCAGGTGCCGGAACCCTCCGAAGAGAAGGCCATCCTGATGATGCGCGGAGTCGCCTCGACCATGGAAAAGCATCACCGGGTGCAGCTGCTCGATGAGGCCATCGAGGCGGCGGTGCGACTCTCGCATCGCTACATTCCCGCGCGCCAGCTGCCGGACAAGGCCGTGAGCCTGCTCGATACCGCCTGCGCGCGCGTGGCGATCAGCCAGCACGCCGTGCCGGCGGAGGTGGACGACTGCCGCAAGCGCATCCAGGCGCTCGAGACCGAGCTCGAGATCATCGCGCGCGAGACGGCGGTGGGCCAGGAAACCGCCGAGCGCGAACGCGTGGCTCGCGAGAAGCTCACGGCCGACAAGGAGCAGCTCGCGAAGCTCGAGGCGCGCTGGAACGCCGAGAAGGCGCTGGTCGAAAAGGTGCTGGCGATCCGCGGGCAGTTGCGCGCGACGACCGGCAAGGTCGAAGGCACGGCGAGCGCGCTGGAGAAGGCGGCCGATGCCGCGGCCGTGGCGGAAGCACCGGCCGTGGCCGCCGCGCCACCGCTCACCGATGCCGAGCGCACGGCGCTGCTGACGCAGCTGCACGCGCTGCAGGCCGAACTGCAGGCGCTGCAGGGGGACCAGCCCCTGATCCTGCCGACCGTGGACCAGCAGGCGGTCGCCGCCGTCGTGGAGAGCTGGACCGGCATTCCGGTCGGGCGGATGGTCAAGAACGAACTCGAGTCCATCCTGAAGCTCGCCGATACGCTGGCGCTGCGCATCATCGGGCAGCGGCATGCGCTCGACATGATCGCCCGGCGCATCCAGACCTCGCGCGCCAAGCTCGACAACCCCAACAAGCCGATCGGCGTCTTCATGCTCGCCGGCACCTCCGGCGTCGGCAAGACCGAGACGGCGCTCGCCCTGGCCGAGGTGCTCTACGGTGGTGAGCAGAACGTCATCACGATCAACATGAGCGAATTCCAGGAAGCCCATACCGTCTCGACCCTGAAGGGTGCGCCGCCCGGATATGTCGGATACGGCGAGGGCGGGGTGCTCACGGAAGCCGTGCGCCGGCGTCCCTACAGCGTGGTGCTGCTCGATGAGGTCGAAAAGGCCCATCCGGACGTGCACGAGATGTTCTTCCAGGTATTTGACAAAGGCTGGATGGAGGATGGCGAGGGGCGGCTGATCGACTTCAAGAACACGCTGATCCTGCTGACCACCAACGCCGGCACGGACCTGATCGCGAACCTGTGCAAGGACCCGGAGCTGATGCCCGAGCCGGAGGGCATCGCCAAGGCGCTGCGTGAGCCGCTGCTGAAGGTTTTCCCGCCCGCCCTGCTCGGCCGGCTGGTCGTGATCCCGTACTACCCGCTCAATGATGAAATGATCGGGGCGATCGCCCGCCTGCAGCTCGGGCGCATAGCCAAGCGCATCCGCGAAAACCACAAGGTGCCGTTTACATATGACGACCAGGTGATCGGGCTGATCGCCAGCCGCTGCACCGAAACGGAGAGCGGCGGCCGCATGATCGACGCCATCCTGACCAATACGATCCTGCCGAAGATCAGCGAGGAGTTCCTGAAACGGATGATTGCCGGACAGCCGATCGACCGCGTCCATGTCAAGGTCGACAGCGGCGATTTTGGCTACGCGTTTGAGTGATGTACCATACCGAACAGGCGGTTACACGGTTTTGGGCCGGCATCAACCCAAAAATGGGGTCCATTAATGGCTCGCGCTAGGGTGGTCGACTACGACTACTACCAGTTCGTCAAGCTGATGCGCCAGGCGACGGATGCCGGCGCGCGCATCGACAAGGGCCAGCCGCGCTGGGCGGAGTACATCCGCACCCACGGGATCAATGAAGTGGCCGCGACCGCCATTGCCCGGCAGAAGTTCGAAGTCGCGGTGCCCGTCATCCTGGCCGAAGGCAAGGACACCGACGGGCTGTATTTCTATTCGACCAACGAGGAGGGCTGCGTGCGCCTCGTGATGGCCGAATCATCATGACGCCTTGACCGGGCACGCATGTCCACACCGAATCCCACCCAGGACAAGCGCCTGTTCTCGGTCACCTCGCCGTTCGGCAAGGATGGGCTGCTGTTCGATCAATGCACCGGGGAGGAGCGCTTAAGCCAGCCCTTCGTATTCACGCTGCTGGCGCTCAGCACCAAGAATGACCTGAAGGCGGACGACATCCTCGGGCATGGCCTGACGATCACCTGGCGTGGCACGCAAAACGGCGCGAAGGACGGTGAGCGCTACTTTCACGGCCTGGTCACGGAGTTCCACCTGTCAGGCCAGCAGGAGGGCTTCTACCAGTACGAGGTGACCCTGCGGCCCTGGCTGTGGTTCCTGAATCATTCGGCCGACTGCCGCAGCTTCCAGGGCAAGTCGGTCGTGAAGATCTTCGAGGAAGTCGTCAAGGACCAGCACGGATTCGCGGATTACAAGCTCGATCTGGCCAACCAGGGCGATTACAAGCCGCTGGATTTCTGCGTGCAGTACCGCGAGACCGACTTCAACTTCATCAGCCGGCTGCTCGAGCACGAAGGCATCTACTATTACTTCAAGCACGAGAAAGACAAGCACGTGATGGTGCTCACCGACGATGCCGGCAAGCACGAGGCGTGCCCGGGCTACGCCAAGGTGCCCCTGAGGACCGAGGGCGGTGCGCAGGGCAAGGAGGACCATCTGTCCGAATGGCGGATGGCGACGCGCGTCGTGCCGCCGGCCGCGGCCACCACGGATTTCGATTTCCAGAACACCAAGACGTCGCTGCGCGCCGCGAAACCCCAGAGCAAGGAGTACAAGCATCCCTCGTCGGACACCGCGGGGATCTTCGACTACCCGGCGGCGATGGCCAAGCCGACCAAGGAAGAGAGCGATCGGGCCGCGAAACTGCGCATCGAGGAGCTGCAGTCGCTGTATCGGGTCGCGCACGCGGCCGGACGGATCGGCGGGCTGCTGCCAGGCTATACCTTCAAGCTCGAGAACCACACGCGCAAGGAACTCAACGTCGAATACCTCGTGCTCGGCTCCCGTTACACCCTGACCGAAAGTCCCTATATGGGTGGCGGCGGCGGGAACCGGGAAGCGGACTACCACGTCCAGGTCGATGCCATCGTCAAGACGGTGGCCTATCGCCCGGCGCGCCTGACACCGAAGCCGGTGATTTCGGGGGTCCAGACCGCCATCGTCGTCGGCGACGGCGAGATCTACACCGATGAATTCGGACGCATCAAGGTGGAGTTTCCCTGGGACCGAGACGCGAGCGGCGGCACGGACAGCTCATTCTGGGTGCGCGTCTCCCAGCCCTGGGCCGGCAAGCAGTGGGGTGCCCAGTTCCTGCCCCGTGTCGGCCAGGAAGTGCTGGTACAGTTCGAAGAGGGTGATCCGGATCACCCGATCGTGGTCGGCTCGGTGTACAACGGCCAGAACAAGCCGCCCTACGCATTGCCGGACAAGAAGACCCAGTCGGGCATCAAGACCCGCAGCAGCGAGGGCGGCGAGGACGCCAATTACAACGAACTGCGCTTCGAGGACAAGAAGGGCAGCGAGCTCCTGATGCTGCACGCCGAGAAAGACATGGTCGCGGAGGCGGAGGAGGAGGTGAAGGTCGCCGCAGGCCTCGCCAGTAGCGACAACAAGACCCGGATCGTCATGAACAAGGACGGCTCGATCACGATCACAGCGCAGGATGGATCCAACGCCTCCTCCCAGTCGCAGATCGTGCTCAAGAGCGACGGCACCATCGTCACCACGGCCTTCAGCAAGATCACCTTCAAGACCGGTGAGTCGAAGATCGAAATGACCCAGACGGGCGACATCACCATATCCGCCGTCAATATCAAGCTCGATGCGAAGGCCGACCTCAAGCTGCACGGCCTGCAGGTCGAAGCCAAGGCCGATACCACGCTGGCGCTCGAGGGCGGCGTACAGGCCTCTCTGAAGGGCGTCATCACCTCGGTCGAGGGGAGTGCCCAGAGCGCTCTGAAGGGCGCGATGGTGCAGGTGAGCGGCCAGGCCATGACTCAGGTCAGCGGCGCGATCACCATGGTCGGCTAGGGCGGCGGGGCATGCTGGAGACACTCAATCCCGCCTCCACGGTCCCACCGACCGAGCTGGCCGACGCGGCCGGACTCAGCGATGCTGCCAGAGAGCTGGTCGCGGCGGCCCCGTCGCTGTACGGATTGGTGAGCGCGCTCAGCCAGGCACGGCTGCCGGTCGATGCGGTCCGGCTGCTGGTGCGGGCGCTGCCCAAGCGCTATGCGGTGGCCTGGGTGTGCGAATGTTTCCGCCGCGACGCCGAGCGTCAGCCGCTGGCCGAGGCGGACGCGGAGTGCCTGCGCTGCGCGGAGACCTGGATTGCCGAGGACAACGACGCGAACCGGCGTGCGGGCGCCGAACGCGCCGCGGCCATGAACTACGAGACGCCGGGCAGCTGGCTCGCGGCGGCCGTGGCCTGGAGCGGTGGCAGTCTTGCGCCGCGCGGCTTCACCGTCGTGCCGCCGCCGGAGCATGCGACCGGCAAGGCGTGTCTCGCGGCGGTGTCGCTGCTCGCGATGCGCGCCGGGCCGGAGGCCTTCGCCGATACCCTGGGCGCCTGGGTGGAGCGCGCGCTCGATGTGTTTGCCCGCAAGGAGCCCGCCGCCCGGGCATCGGCCTCGCGACCATGATGCCGGCGGCACGGGTCGGCGACATGCACGTGTGCCCGATGGTCACGGTGCTGGTGCCGCATGTCGGTGGTCCGATACTGCCACCCGGCGTTCCGACGGTGCTGATCGGGGGCCAGCCGGCCGCTCCGATCGGCAATCCGTGCACCTGCGTCGGCCCGCCCTCGGCGATCGTGATGGGTTCCCCGACGGTGCTCGTCGGCGGCATGCCGGCCGCGCGCCTCGGCGACCCCACCGCCCATGGCGGGACCATCGTTCTGGGCTGTTTCACGGTACTGATCGCGTGAGACGCGTCGGCACCTCGCAAATGCCATGTACCTGACGCTGGAAATCATGGGGGAGGCGGCGGCCCGCTTCGGATCGCAGCGGCGTCACACCTTCGACATCGAGGGCGGCCGCATCGGCCGCGCTCCCGACAACGAGTGGGTGATCCCGGACCAGTACATCCACAGCGTGCACGCGGTGGTGCGCTACATGAGCGGACTGTTCTTCATCGAGAAGCGCGGCCAGAATCGCGTCGCGGTGAACCGGCCGGACGCCGATCTTTCCCCGAACGAACCCTTCCCGATCAAGAACGGCGACAAGCTCTTCATCGACGAGTACGAACTGTCGGTCAGCGTGACCCAGTCCGCGCCGGCGCCGGCGCCGGTCGTGGCGCCCACCGTGTCGCTGCAGTCGCTGGACCCGATCACCGGGCCGCGGCGTTCGGACCCGCTGGTGGCACCGGTGCTCGAATCACTGGATCCGGGCGACCTGGATCCGCTGCGGCACATGAGCCCGAGGTCTCCGCAGCGTCCGGCCGACCAGCCGCTGCCGTCGATGTTCACCCACGGCTCGGTGCTCACGGACTCCTTCCACGCACCCGGCCTCACCGGCGCCGCGCAGGGAGGCGGCGGTGCCATCCTGCCGGATGACTGGGACAAGACCAGTTTTTCGCGCGGCGCCGCGGCGCCATCCCCGGCACCGCCACCACCACCGCGCCAGGCGTCGATGCCACCCGCGTACGTGCCGCCTCGGACCGCGCCCCCGCAGGCGCCGCCGGGAAACGAGCTGCAGCAGTTCGCGCTCGCCCTCGGCCTGCAGCCCAACGAGCTGCAGTCGAGCGACGCCGCGGCCCTCGGCCGGGCGCTGCGCAACTGCCTGGCCGGCCTGATCGAACTGCTGCAGGTGCGCGGGGAGATCCGGGCGCGGTTCCGCGTTGCCCTCACCCAGACGGCCGCCCGCGACCCGAATCCCCTGAAGCGCGCGCCGAACATCGAGGATGCGGTGCATGAGCTCTTCCGGCGTCGCCAGGCCGGTGCGCTGCCCGTGGATGCGGCCCTGGCCGATGCGCTCGAGGAGGCGCGTTGCCACCAGTTGGCGATGCTCGATGCGATGCGCGGCGCCTTCGATGCGCTCATCGAACGGCTCGACCCGCAGCGGCAGGCAGAGGCCGCCGATGCCACCGGCCGGCGCGGCGCGCTGGGCTTGCCGGGGCGTGCACGTCACTGGGAAAATTATCTCGAGTATTTCGCCGAGCAGGTCGGGGCGGACCACGAAGAGGCCTTCCGGCGTCTGTTCGGCGCCAATTTCGCGAAGGCCTACGAGCAGGCCCTCGATCGGCAGCGACGCATGGCGCGACAGCGCCGTGCGCCTTGACCTGGAGAGCGTGACCATGAAGAACAGCTGGAATCTGGTCCTGGCGGGCCTGCTTGCCGTTCTCGGCGGCTGTGCCTCGGCGCCGAAGCCGCCACCGCCCCCGGCGGATGTCGCGCTGCACTTGAGCGCCGCTGCGGACCTCAATCCCGATGCCGCCGGCCGGCCCTCGCCCCTGGTGGTGCGGGTGTACCAGCTGCGCCAGGACGCCGCCTTCAAGGGCGCCGAGTTCTTCGCGCTGTACGACCATGAGAAGGAAACCCTCGGCGCGGACCTCGTCAGTTCCCAGGAATTCGAACTGAAGCCCGGGGAGAGCCGCGCGGTCAGCTTCAAGGGGGATGCGCAGGTGCACACGGTCGCGGTGATGGCGGCCTACCGGGACCTGCGCAACTCGGTCTGGCGCGCCAGCTTCGACCTGCCGCCGCCGCCTGCGAAGGGTGCAAAGACCCTGCCACCTGTTATCCTCGCCGCAGGCCTCGCCCGCGCGGGCGTCACCCTGGCCCCGGGTCACTAGCCGCACCGCATCGAATCGCACGCCATGACGACAAACAGCAAGGTGGTATGGTCCGAGGGGCTGTTCCTGCGGCCACAGCACTTCCAGCAGCAGGAGCGCTACTTCGAGCGCTACGTCGAGGCACGCAGCCTCGGCCTGCACAGCAATGGCTGGGGTTTCCTGGAGCTCGAGATCGAGCGCGACCTGCTGTCCATCGGCAAGCTCGCGCTGCGCCGCGCGCGCGGGGTGTTCCCGGATGGCACGCCGTTCACGATGCCCGAGGATGACCCCCTGCCGATGCCGCTCGAGCCGGGCATCGAGCTGCGTGACGAAGTGGTGTGCCTGGCCGTGCCGATCCGTCGCGGCGGTGCGATCGAGACCGATCGCAGCGAGCGCCCCGACGCGCTGGCGCGCTACGCGGTCCGGGTCGAGAACACGCGCGACGTGATCGCGGGGTCCGAGGGCGATGCCGCCATCGAAGTGGCGCCGCTGCGCACCCGTCTGATGCCCATCAGCCAGCCCGCGGAAGGCTACGCGCGGATTCCGGTGGCGCAGATCAGCGAGCGGCGCGCCGACGGCCAGATCGTGCTCGACGACCGGTTCTTGCCCACGGCGCTGGCGGCGCGCGCGGCCCCGCGTCTTTCGGCCTTCCTGAACGAGCTGCAGGGCCTGTTGCACCAGCGTGGCGAGGCGCTGGCGCAGCGCGCGGTCGCGACGGGCCGGGCCGCCTCGGCCGAAATTGCCGATTTCCTGCTGCTGCAGGCCGTGAACCGCTACGAGCCCCTGATCACCCATCTGGCCGCCGCCGGCAGCGTGCATCCGGAGGACGCCTACGCGGTCCTGGTGCAGATCGCAGGCGAGCTGTCCACGCTGACGACGCAGACCCGCAGGCCCACGGCGCTCCCGGTGTATCGGCATGAGAACCTGCGCCAGTCCTACGAGCCGCTGTTCGCCGCCCTGCGGGCCGTGTTCAGTGCGACCCTGGATGCCAGCGCCATCGCCATCCCTGTCGAACAGAAGAAGTTCGGCGTCAGCGTCGCGGTGGTCGCCGACAAGACGCTGTTCGGCTCGGCGGAGTTCGTGCTGGCGGTGCGCGCGGAAATCGCGGCCGAGGACCTGCGGCGGATGTTCCCGATGCAGACCAAGATCGGACCGGTCGAGAAGATCCGCGATCTGGTGAATCTGCAGCTGCCCGGCATCGCGCTGCGGGCCCTGCCGGTCGCACCGCGTCAGATCCCGTATCACTCGGGCTTCGCCTACTTCGCGCTCGACCAGCAAAGCGACCTGTGGGGGCAGCTGCGGGGCTCGGGCGGAGTCGCATTCCATGTCACGGGGACTTTCCCGGGCATGGCGCTGGAATTCTGGGCCGTCAGGGGATAAGGAATGGCGCCTCCTGGGGACGACAACGGCGACCGCACCATGTTGCGACCGGCGGGCGGCGGCGCGCGCCGTCCGGGCCCGTCAGCACCCGCTGCACCGGCCGCACCCTCGCTGCCACCGCTGAACCCCGGTCCGGCGCCGTCGCTCCCGCCCCTGGGTGGCGCGCCACGCGCACCGGCGCCGCCGCCGCCTCCTGCCGCACCCGCGCCGGCCGCTCCGCCCATCAACCTCGCAGACTTCTACTCCAGCGGCAACAACGTGCTGCTGCAATCGGCCACCCCGCTGCTGGTGCTGGCGCAGCGGCTGCGCGGTACGGTGTCGGTGCCGGATGTCGGGGGGCTGCGCCGCCAGGTCTTCGAGGAACTGCGCACCTTCGAGAACCGGGCGCGCGGTTCGGGCGTGAGCGCGGAGGACGTGCTGGCGGCACGCTACACTCTGTGCACGGCGCTCGATGAGGCGGTGCTCAACACCCCCTGGGGCGCACAGAGCGAGTGGGCTTCGCAGACGCTGCTCGTGGCCTTCCATCGGGAGGCGTTCGGAGGAGAGAAGTTCTTCCAGATTCTCGACCGCCTGACCGCCGATCCGGCCCGCTACATCGACCTGATGGAACTGATGTACGTGTGCCTCGCGCTCGGCTTCGAGGGGCGCTATCGGCTCGATGAGCGCGGTGCGGCCAAGCTCGCCGAGGTGCAGCGCGACCTGTACCAGCGCATCCGCATGCAGCGCGGACCGGTCGCGTCGGACCTGGCGCCGCACTGGCATGGGCTGACCGACCGGCGCAATCGCGTCGCACGCTTCGTCCCGCTGTGGATGGTGGCCCTGGGCGCGCTGGCGGTGCTGGTCATCAGCTTCGTGGTGCTGTACGCGCGCCTCGGCAGCCGCTCGGAGCCGACGCTGACCGCGCTGGGACGCATCGGACTTGAGCCGATGTACGCCGCCCAGGCGCTGCCGGCGACGGGCCCGAGGTTGAAGGCGCTGCTCGCGCCGCAGGAACTGAACGGCGACCTGCAGGTCGACGAACAGGCCGACCGCAGCGTCGTGATCCTGAACTCCGGCGACCTGTTCGCGAGCGGCAGCGCGGAGGTGAACCCGCGCTACCAGGGCGTGCTGAACGCCATCGCGCAGGCACTGAACCGCGTGCCCGGCCGGATCACGGTGATCGGGCACACCGATGACCAGCCGGTGCGTTCGCTGCGCTTCGCCAACAATACCGAGCTGTCGCGGGCGCGCGCCCTGGCAGTGGTTGCGCTGCTCGGCAACGGCATGGGCGGCACCGGGCGGCTCGAGGCCGTCGGCCGCGGTTCGGATCAGCCACGCTTCACGCCGGCGGACCTGCCGCAGAACCGCGCCAAGAACCGGCGCGTGGAAATCGTGCAGCGGGGAGGCTTCTGAGCATGCCGGGATTCCTGAAGCAGCGCTGGTTCCTCGCCCTGATCGTCGCGGTGCTGGTGTCGTTGATCCTCTGGTTTGCCGGCCCGTACGTCGCCTTCGCGGACGTCCGCCCGCTGGAGAGCGTGGTCGGCCGGCTGATCGGCGTCCTCGTCGTGGTCGTGATCTGCGCCGTGTGGCTGCAGATCGGTTCGATGCGCGCGCAGAACAGCAACAAGCAGCTCGCGAGCGCGGTGACCGGCCAGGCGGATGGCCCGGCCTCCGGCGCCGCGCGCGAGTCGGCCGATGCCAAGCAGCTGCGCGAGCGCTTCGCCGAGGCCGTCGATGCGTTGCGCAAGTCCAAGCGCGGCGGGGCCAGTCTCTACGACCTGCCGTGGTACGTGATCGTCGGCCCGCCGGGTTCGGGCAAGACCACGGCGCTGGTGAATTCGGGGCTGCGCTTCCCGCTGTCGCAGAAATTCGGCGCCGGCGCCCTGCGCGGCGTGGGTGGCACGCGCAACTGCGACTGGTGGTTCACCGACCAGGCCGTGCTGCTGGATACCGCCGGCCGCTACATGACCCAGGACTCCGATGCCAGCGCCGACAGCGCGGGGTGGGCGGAATTCCTGAAGCTGTTGAAGCGCTACCGCGGCCGCCGGCCGATCAACGGCGTGCTGGTGGCGATGAGCGCCTCGGACCTGATGCTGCTCGATGATCGCGCCCGCGGCGGCCATGTGGCGGCGGTGCGGCGGCGCCTCGAGGAACTGAACCACAATCTGCGCATCCGACTGCCGGTCTACCTGCTGATCACCAAATGCGACCTGATCGCCGGCTTCACCGAGTTCTTCGACGACCTGGCGCAGGATGGCCGCGCGCAGGTGTGGGGCGCGACCTTCGCGATCGAGGCGAGCGAGCGCGGCGAAGCACCCAAGAGCTTCGCGGCCGAGTTCGATGCCCTCATGGCGAGGCTCCAGGAGAAGCTGATCGGGCGCCTGGAGGCGGACCGTGATCCGCGCCGTCGTGCGGCGATGCTGGCCTTCCCGCAGCAGCTCGGGTCGCTGAAGGGGACGCTGACCGCTTTCGTCAACGAGGCCTTCAGCAGCACCGGCTATGACAGTGACGTGCTGCTGCGCGGGGTCTACTTCACCAGCGGCACGCAGGAATCCACGCCGATCGACCGCATGATGGGCGCGATCGCCCGCACCTTCGGCCTCGACAACCAGGTCGTGGCGCCGCCGCCGGCCGGGCGCTCCTATTTCATAGAGAAGCTGCTCAAGGATGTCGTGATCGCGGAGGCCGGGCTCGCGGGCGTCAATCGCCGGCTGGAATACCGGTTGCTGGCGCTGCAGTACGCCGGCTACGTGGCCTGCGCGCTGATCACGATCCTCGGTCTGAGCGCCATGTTCGTGAGCTTCTCCGCGAATGGCAGTTACCTGGACGAGGTCGGGGCGGCGATCGGCGCCTACCAGCAGACCCCCGCACCGGCCGCGCCAGTGACGGCCGAGACCCTCGGCGACACGCTGCCGCGTCTCGGGGCGCTGCGCAACGTGGTCGACACCGCCGAGCGCTATCGCGACGCGCGTCCGCTGCGGATGCGCTGGGGGCTCTACCAGGGCAACGCCGTCGGGGATGCGGCGCGCGATGCCTATATCCGGGAGTTGAGCGGCTCGCTGCTGCCGGCACTCGGGGACCGCTTCCGCGCCGGCGTGCTCGCGACCACCGCCCAGCCTGACCGGCTCTACGAGTACCTGAAGGCCTACCTGATGCTTTCGGATCCGAAGCGCCTGGATGCCGACCAGATCGGGTTCCTCGCCAATCTGGAGTGGCGCCGGCTGTTTCCGAGCCAGCCCGACATCCGCGACCAGCTGCAGGCGCATTTTGGCGCCCTGCTGCAGGACAAGGACCGGTTGCGGCCGCTCACGGCCGATAACGACCTGGTGCAGCGCGCGCGCGACTCGCTGCGCGCCGCCTCGCTGCCGCTGCTGATGTACAGCCGCCTGAAGCTCGCCTATGCCGGCGACAAGAAGCGCGCCTTCCGGATCGACACCGCCGCGGGGCTCGGCGCGGACAAGGTGTTCGTGCGCGTAAGCGGCGCGAAGCTTTCCGAACCGGTATCCGCCGTCTACACCAAGGCCGTGTTCGACGAGTTCCAGCGCACCGGCAAGATGTCGCTGATCAAGCAGTTCGCCGACGACCGCTGGGTACTCGGCGATGCCGCCCCGTCGCTGCAGGACATGTCGCACATGACCTACGACGTGACGCAGCTGTACGAGGCCGACTACATCGCGACCTGGGATGCGCTCCTCGCCGACGTGCGCGTGCGCCCGACCACCGACAGCCGCGACCTCGCGGATCTGCTGCGGCTGCTCGCCAGCCCCGCCTCGCCCCTGAAGGGCTTCTACCTGGCGGTGGACAAGCAGACGAACCTGCTCAAGAAGGACGACAACCCGCTCGGCACCAAGGCGGACGCGGCCCTGAGCGGGCTCGCCTCCAAGGCCGGCCAGCTCTCGCAGGTGTTCGGCGGGGATGCCGCATCGACGGATCCGAATGACGTTCCGGGTGCCAAGGTCACGGCGCACTTCGATCCCTTCCACAAGCTCGTGGACGCGAGCGGCGGCGCGGCGCCGATCGACCGGCTGCTGGCCGGATTCGGCCAGGCGCAGCAGGCGCTCGACCGGGTCAATCAAGGCGGCGGCGGCGCCGGCGGGGCCGCGCAGGCCGGTCAATCCGATGCCTTCCAGGCCCTGAAGTCCGAAGCGGCGCTGCTGCCGCCGGCCATCGGGGACCTCGTGGGCCAGATCGGCCAGCGCAGCGAGACCGTGGTCACGGATCAGGCCCGCAGTGAACTCGGACGTCAGTACCAGGAACAGGTGGTGCGTGCGTGTCGCGAGGTCGTGGCCGGCCGCTATCCCTTCGAGAGCGGCAGTGCGATCGACGTGCCGCTCGCGGACTTCGGCCGCATCTTCGGCTATGGCGGTGTCTACGACAGCTTCTTCACCACGACGTTGCAGCCGCTCGTGGACACCTCGCGCAGTCCGTGGACCTGGCGGGAGGGGGCGGGGGCCGCAACCGCGATTCCCGGGCTGCTGGAACGATTCCAGGCTGCGCAGCGGATCCGCGACAATTTCTTCAAGCCCGGCGGGCAGCAACCCGAGGTGCGTTTCACGCTCGCCCCCGATTCGCTGGATTCGGACTCGAACCGTTTCGTGCTGGAACTGGATGGCCAGCAGCTCGAGTACCGGCATGGACCGGCACGAACCACCGCGATGAGCTGGCCGGGCGGGCCCGGCGGGCAGGCGGCCGTCACCTTCGAGTCTGGAGCCGGTGCCGGCGCGAACCTGCCGTTCCAGGGACCCTGGGCGTGGTTCCGGCTGCTCGAACATGCGCAGATCCAGGGACAGTCGGACGTGCGCTACCTGCTGAGCTTCAGCGCCGGGGGGCACAGCGCGCGCCTGGTGCTGGAGGCGACGAGCATCCGCAACCCCTTCGCGCACCCCGAGCTGCTGCGTTTCAAATGCAATTGAGTGCGGAGCAGCAGGCGGGTTTTTTCGGCAAGCTCCCGGTGCTGGGAGACTTCCTGAGCAGGCGCCTCACCCAGGGGTTCCTGGAACCGTGGGACCAGTGGCTGCGCCAGTGCGTGGCCACTGCGCGCGAGCAGCTCGGCGTTCACTGGAATGCGTGGTACGGGAACTCCGCACCGTGGCGCTTCGCGCTCGAGGCCGGCGTGGCCGGGCCGCGCCCCGTCGTCGGGGCGCTGCTCGCCAGCACCGATCGGGTGGGCCGGCAGTTTCCGCTGACGCTGGCGAGTGAATTGCCGCAGGGCTACGGCGCGGTCGAGCTCGCCACGACGCTCGGCCACTGGTTCGAAGCCGCGGAAGGGCTGTTGCTCGCCGGCAGCGCCGGCGCCTACGAGACGCAGGCCTTCGACGCCGCCGTGTGCGCGTTGCCGCCGGTCATCGATCCGATGGCACCGGCGGCCGCGGCGGCGGACGTCGGCGCCTGCCAGCAGTTCCTGCTGGCACACGGGGCGTTCCGCCTGCCGATCGAGCCCGGCGGTTTCACCCATGCGCTGGCGGCGATGTGCGCCGGACAGCTCTCGCGCACGGCGCCGCCATTGAGCCTGTTCTGGTGCGAAGCGACCGGCGCGGAGCGGACACTACTCGCCTCCCGTGGCTTGCCGGCGCCGCAGTTCTTCGCCGACATGCTGCGCGCACCGCGGCTGATCGCGGCGCCCGCAGCCGTGACCCCGATTCCCGTGACGCCGGCGCCGCCGGCATTTTCACCGCCCGTGCGCCGGTACGCGGTAATCGAGCGCGAGCAGCCGAACCTCGTGCATGCGGTGCTGGCCGGACCGGAACTGCTCGGCATCGAGCAGCTGCTCGCCCGGGCTGATCTGGACGAGAACGTGCTCAGGTCGGAACTGGAGGCGGCGCTGGCGCCGGCCGCGGCGGCTCCGGCCGAGTCGGGCATTCACGTGGCCGGCTGCCTGCAGGGGCCCACGGGCCGGTTGTTCTTCTGGTGCGGTGCCGCCAGCATCTACCGGCTGCGCGGCCGCGAGCTCGAACGCCTGGCGCGCGCGGCGCCTGCGGCCACCGCCGGGGGCACGCTGCTCGATCTGCTGCAGGCGCCGCAGGACGAGAATGCAGCCGCGCCGTTCCTGAACCTGCTGCGAGTGGAGACTTTCGACGCGCAGGACCGGATCCTGCTGTGCGCCGATGGCAGTTATCCATCGCTCAGCTGGGGCCAGCTGGTGTCGGCGCTCGATGAAGAGGATCCGCGCTACGGGATCGAACGGCTGATCGAGGCCCTGGGCGAACGCGCCGAAGGCGCCGCGCCGGCCCTGATCCTGCTATGCGATCCGCGGGGCGACGCCGGGAATGTGACCGCGCGCACGGCCCACACTCCCGTCGCGTCGCAAGCTGCGTAGGCTCAGGACCCCTAAGGACGTATCGCCGTGCTGCTTGCATTGAGCGTCATCAGTCACCAGAGCCAGCGCCTGGGCGCGGCCAGCTATCGCGTATTCGACGCGCGCGGCGGCAGCATCGGCCGGATCGAGGGCAATGACTGGGTGCTCCCCGACCCGGAAAAGCTGGTCTCGAGCCGCCACGCCAATATCCGCTTCGTTCGCGACGCGTATTACCTGGAGGACGTGAGCACCAACGGCACCGGGTACAACGCTCCGCACTCGGTCGTGCCGCGCGGGCAGCTGCAGCCGCTCAACGACGGCGATCACCTCTTCGTCGGGGACTTCGAGATCCTCGTGCAGCTGGTGGCGGATGCTCCGGCGGCCCTGCCGGCGGCCGAGATTTCCGCGACGGGACAGCTCGCTGCGCTGCGGCTGCCGGGCGGTGGCGGGGCGCTCGAAGACCTGCTCGCGGAGCCCCCACAGACGCCGGCGCCGCAGGTCGCGCCGGCGCCGCCCGCCTACGCACCCGCGGCACCGGCCTATGCACCTGCCGCACCCGCCTACGCCCCCGCCATGGCGCCCCCGGCGCCCCCGGTGCCACCGCCGATGCCGCCCATGCCACCGCCGATGCCCGCCCCGGTGGCGCCGGCACCGGCCGCAGCCGGCGTGCTCCCGGACAACTGGGATCTGACCGGTTTCAATCTCGCGCCGGCCGCCGCCCCGGCCGCGCCCCCCGCGGCGGCACCCCTGCCGATGGCACCACCGCTGCCGCCGGCGATGCCGCCCATGGCCGCGCCGATGGCCGCACCCTATCCGTCGGCCGTCGTGCCACCCGGCTACGCGGCGCCGCCACCGCCTGCCATGCCGGCGCACTACGCGCCCGCGGCTCCCGCGCCCGATGTGGCGCAGCTGTTCGCGATGCTCGGCCTGCAGCCGCAGCAGGTGCCGCCGGATACGCTGTCGCAGCTCGGACAGATCCTGCGCGTGGTGGTGCAGGGCCTGATGGAGGTGCTGCTCGCGCGCAAGCAGGTCAAGGACAACTTCCGCATGGCGATGACCATCATCCGGCCGGTGGAGAACAATCCGCTGAAGTTCGCGGCGACCCCGGAGGATGCGGTCTACACGCTCTTCGTCAAGCGCAATCCCGGCTACCTGGGTCCCGTCGAGGCCTTCAAGGAAGCCTTCGACGACCTGTCGTTCCATCAGCTGGCGACGCTCGCGGGGATGCGGGCGGCATTCTTCGCGACCCTGCAGCGATTTGATCCGGATGCCCTGGAAGCACATTGGGAGAAGGCCGCCGGCAAGAAGGGCGGCCTGTTCGGCGGGGGCAAGGCCGCCCTGTGGGAGCAGTTCCGCCAGCATTACACCCGTGTGACGCACGACTCGGAGGCCAACTTCCAGCAGATCTTCGGCGAGGCCTTCGTGCGCGCGTATGACGATCAGATCCGCAAGCTCCAGGACGCGCGTGCGCGCCAGCAGTGATCCGCGGATGACGGTGCAGGGGGTGCTTGGCCGCGGATCGATTTGCGGTCAAACTGCGAGCGCATGGAGTCGAAGCCGGCATTCAAGTGGAGTTCCGCGAGCGCCTCGATCGCGGGCAACGTCCGCAAGGTCAACGAGGATTCCTGCCTGGACATGCCGGCCGCGGGACTGTGGGTCGTGGCCGATGGCATGGGGGGGCACAACGCCGGTGATGTCGCCAGCCGGATGATCACCGAATCCCTGGCCGATGTCCGGCCGCAGCAGTATCCGGGCCGCTTCGTCGATGACGTCGAGGACCGGCTGCTCGCCGTCAATCACGCCCTGTACCGGCGCTCCGTCGATGATCCGAACGGCGGTCTGTGCGGCAGCACCGTGGCCGCGCTCCTCGCCTTCGACCGCTATGTCGTGAGCCTGTGGGCCGGGGACAGCCGCGTGTATCGCTCCCGTGGCGGCGTGCTCGAGCAGGTCACGACCGATCACAGCGAAGTGGCGGAGCACCAGGCCGGCCGCGCCCCCGGGGCCGAGCCGGCCCAGAACGTCATCACCCGCGCGGTCGGCGGGACCGATGAGCTGTTCGTCGACATCGAATTGCGGGAGCTGGCCGACGGTGACCACTACCTGCTGTGCAGCGATGGCCTGTTCAAGGAACTCGATGAGACGCAGATCGGCAATCACCTGGCGAGCCTGGATCCGCGCGCGGCGTGCAAGGCGATGATCGAGCAGGCCGCGAGCGGCGCCTGCATCGACAACGTCACGGTGGTGACGGTCCAGTTCAGGGCCGCGCGGTAGGCCGATGCACTGTCTTTCGCATACGCAGCGGTGGCGCGGCGCATGAACGAATTCCGCGCCGCACTCGAGGATTACCTCACGGGCCGGATCGACCCGGCCACGGCGCAGGCGCGCATCCACGCGGCGGTGCAGAACTCCCCGGCGCTCGCGGCGGCCATGATGGCGAGCATCGAGGCCTATCAGCGCAGCAACCGCTTCGGGGCGGACGTGGGCGCGAGCCTGAAGGCCGTGATCCAGGCGGCCGCGGCCAGTGCCCCGGCGGCGGCTGCGGCCGCAGCCCCCGGAGTTGCCGCGGGTAGTGCGGCCGCCCCGGGTGCCGACCGGACCCAGTTCCGCCCCGCCGCGGGACCGGCAACGGCCCCGCCGCAAGCCGCACCGCCTCCCGATCGGACCCAGTTCCGTCCCGCCGGGGCGCCAACGGCTCCGGCGCCCGATGCCGGGACGTCCGCGGACCGGACCCAGTTTCGTCCCCAGGCCGGTGGGGCGACGCCCGCCGCGGCGGCACCGCAAGCGGCGCCCGCGCCCGAGGACCGCACCAACTTCAAGCCGCGCAGCCCGGGCGCCGCCGCCGGCACCGCGCCGCCTGCGGATTCCGCCCATGCTCCCGCGACCAGCAGCTCCATTTCCCAGGTACGCGCTCAGACGACCGGGGCGCACACCACCGGCACGCACGGCACGTCCGCCGGAAGCTGGACGGATTTCGGCCAGGGCGGGGCGGTTCCCGGAGAGGTGCTCAATGTCGGGAGCCTCCTCGCCGACCGCTACGTGCTCGAGAGCATCGTTGCCGGCGGCGACAAGGGCGGCATGGGCGTGGTCTACAAGGCGCTGGACCTGCGCCAGCAGGAGGCCCAGGAGCGCAATCCCTATGTCGCGATCAAGGTCCTGAACGAGGAGTTCAAGCGCCATCCCGACTCGATCAAGGCCCTGGCGCGCGAGACCAACAAGACCCGCAAGCTCTCGCACCCCAACATCGTCAACGTGTACGACTTCAACCGCGATCGCGGCAACGTCTACATGGCGATGGAGCTGCTCGAGGGCAGTCCTCTCAATGACCTGATCCGCTCCTACCGCGACCGCGGTGGCATGCCCGTGGCCGAGGCCCTGAAGATCATCCGGGGCCTCGCCAGCGCGCTGTCGCATGCGCATGCCAATGCCATCGTGCATTCGGATTTCAAGCCCGGCAATTCCTTCCTGACCCACGACGGGCGCGTCAAGGTGCTCGACTTCGGCATCGCGCGCGCGGCCAAGGTCGGCGGCGCGAGCGGCGGGGAGAAGACGCTGTTCGATGCCGGGACGCTCGGCGCGCTGACCATGCCCTATGCGAGCTGCGAGCAGATCGAGGGCAAGGATCCGGATCCGGCCGACGACGTCTATGCGCTGGGCATCGTCGCCTACGAGTTGCTCACCGGCAAGCACCCCTACGAGCGGCTGAACCCGGCCCGCCAGGGACAGCTCGAGAAGACCGATGCCGTCACGGCCCGGGGCCTGAAGTTGAAGCCGGCTCCGGTTCCGGGCCTGGCTCGCAACCAGTGGCTGACGCTGCAGCGGGCGCTGTCCTTCGAGCGCAGCCAGCGGCCGCGCAACGCCGGAGAGTTCCTCGAGGGCCTGGCCCCGAAGAAGCGCTCGATGGCCGCGCTGATCAGCGCCGGTGTGGCCGCGGCGGTGGTCATCGCGGTGCTGGCGCTGGTGCTGCCCTCCTACCTGGAACGCTCGCGCCTGCAGACCATCAGCGCCGAGCTGCAGTCGGACGACAACGCGGCCGTGGCGCAAGGGCTGCTGGCGCTCGCCAGGTACACGCCGGAGCAGCGCACCACGCTGCTGATCAATGACGCCGTGCAGTCGCACCTGTTCGCCTACTTCGGCCGCCAGGTGCGCGCCGCTTTCGATCCGGCGGCCGGTCGCTACGACTATGCGGCGGCAGTGAAGGTGCTCAAGGACGCGCAGGCCCTGAGCAAGGCCTACGAGGACTCCCGGCAGCTCACCGATGCACTCGATCAGCTCGAGTCGGCGCGCAAGGCCGAGGTGTTGCGCCAGGCCGAGCACTTCGAGGCGCTGCTCGCCGCCGGCACGCTCATCGCGCGTCAGAATGCCGACAACGTGCAACGCACCCTGGGCGTCATCGCCCAGCTTGATCCGAGTCATTCGGCGCTGACCGACAAACGTCTGCCGATTGCGTTCGCCGCGCAGACCCGTGTGGCCCTGGAGGCCAACAACAGCACCCTGGCGGGCGAATTGCTGGCCGCGGGCCTGCGCCTGGCGCCCCGCGACGTGGGCCTGCTCGACCTGCAGGATCAGGTCGAGCGCCTGAAGAGCGCCGCGCAGCTGGTCGAGCGCATCGGTGCCATGGAGAAGCAGATCGCCCCGCTCGCCAACGCCGCGGACGTCAACGCCTTCCGCAGCCAGCGTGACGTGCTGACGCAGTTGCGGCGCGCGGCCCCCTCGAGTGCCGCGCTCGGGGCCGCCCAGTCGCGCCTCGAGCAGCTGGTCGGCGCGGCCGTGCAGGCGGCCGTGCAGCAGCGCCAGGTGACGGGGGTCGAGGCGCTGGTGGGCGAGTTCAGCGATCTGCTACCCGATTCGTTCGTGGCCACGCAGCGCAGCAGCATCGCGAACGTGGTCGGCGAGGCCAAGGCGCGCGAGACGACGATCGCGCAGTTGCGCGCGACCCTGGCCAGGTCGGCCGGGGCGCCGGTGGCCGACGATGCCTGGGTCACCCAGTTCGAACGCGACCGGACCAATCTCGAGGCCCTGGTCGGCAAGGGCGACAGTGCCGTTCGCGAGGCCCAGGACCGGATCTCGCAGGCGTTCCTGGCGCAGGCGCGCAAGCTGCGCCAGGACCAGCGTCTGAGCGAGGCCGAACGCATCCTGGGCCTTGCCCGGCGCGTCGGCCTCGCCGCGGATCTGGCCACCGCCGAAGCCAGCGCCCTGGCGCAGGCGCGTGCGGCGCTCGAATCCGATGCGCGCGCGCGCGCGGCGCAGGCGCAGCTCGCCGCGGCCCGCCAGCGCGTGCTCGACCAGGCCCGCGCGGATCACATCGATGTCGCCGAATCGCTGCTCGCGGATCTGCAGAAGCAGCTTCCGGCGACCGATCCGTTCCTGCAGAACGATGGGCCGCGCGCCATCGGCAACGCCTACCTCGCGCGTGCGCAGCGTCTGGCTTCGCAGGCGCGCTTCGACGATGCCCTGCAGGCGGCGCAGGCCGCGCAGCGCGCCGCGGCGCGATTGCCCGAGTTCCAGGCGAGCCTGCAGCTTTACCAGAGCGCGCGCGCCACCGCCGCCGCGCTCGCCACGGCCAACGATTTCGGCCCGCTGAAGGCGGGCATCGACCGGCTGCGCACCACCGATCGCACCGCCTTCGCGCCGGTCGAGGTCGGGTTGGTGCGCGTCGTGACCGACCGCCTGAACCGCCTGGGGGCGCGCGATCCGGCCGCCGCGATGCAGCTGCGCGCGAGCGCGGTGCAGCTGTTCCCGGGCAGCAACTTGCCGAGCTTCGCGCCCAGGCGCGAGAGCCCGCCGCCGCCGCCTCCGGCGCAACGCGCGCCGACGCCGGCTGCGCAGCCCGCCAATCCCGGCACGGGGACGCAGGCGGAGACACCGGGTGCGACACCCGCGGCGGCCACTCCCACGACCCCCGCAGCGACGCCGGCGGCGACGCCGCCGGCGTCGGCTCCCGTGCCGGTCGCCACGACGCCGGTGACGACACCCGCGCCCCAGCCCCAGGTGCTGCCGGCACCGGGCACATCGGTCGCGCCGGCGCCTGCGGGCCGACCCTGCACGGCTTCACTCGCGGGCCTCGGCCAGAACCCGCGCGCCAGCTGCCGGGACGGGCTGAACGGGGGCGGCCGGGGGCCCGAACTGGTCGTGATCGCGCCCGGCAACGGACTCGGAATGTTCGCCATCATGCGCAACGAGACCAGCGTGGCCGAATACGCCGCCTACTGCGCGGCGAACAATTGCGCGGCACCGGCCGGCGCCACACCGGAGGTTCCCATCACCACGGTGCCGGTCACCGCCGCCGACAAATACGCCGCCTGGTTGAGCGCGGCGACCGGCGCGAAGTACCGGCTGCCGACCGAGGCGGAGTGGCGCCGCGCCGCGGGCACGCAACCGGATCCGAAGGCCAACTGCCTGGTGACGATCAACGGACAGGCGGTGCGCGGCACCGCCCTGCGACCGGCCGACCAGGGCGATCTGAACGG
This sequence comes from Steroidobacteraceae bacterium, assembly GCA_035506335.1. GTDB lineage: Bacteria > Pseudomonadota > Gammaproteobacteria > Steroidobacterales > Steroidobacteraceae > DAIDKA01. The sequence continues at coordinate 24,628 of DATJPN010000007.1, forward strand.
TCAGGGCCTGCGCCACGCGTTCGGCAACGCGCAGGAGTGGGTGCGCGCCGACGGCGGGGGACTGAAGGCCATGGGCGGAGCGATCGGTGATCCGTTCGAGACCTGTACACCCGATCTGGCCCGCGTGCACAATGGCGCGCCCGACGGGAAGACGGGATTCCGGCTGGTGCGCGAAATGCAATAGCGCCCGGGTAGCGATGAGCGGCGGAGGGGCGGTGAGCGAAGCGGCCATGAAGGAGTTGCGCGAGCTTTCGGCTGCTCATGCCGAGGGACGCCTTGCCACGACACCCTATCGCGAGCGCCGGGCCCGGATCCTCGATCACCTGGTGGGCCTTGCACCCCCGCCTCCGGCCGGGGATGTGACACGCCCGCGCGTGCCGCCCTCGGGGGCGCCTGCCCCGAAGGCCCCCGCGACGGTGACGCCCGCACCGCCTCCGGCGGACGATGAGCGCACCGCACCGGTATCGCGCCCCGGTCCTGGTTCGACGCCGAAGAAGAGCAGTGCGTCGCTGTTCCTCGTACTCGCCGCCGCAGTGATCCTGGCGGCGGCCGGCGGGGGCTGGTGGTGGTTGCATCGTACTCCGGCGCGCGAGGAGTCGGCCGCCCTGCCGCCGGCGTCCGGACCGGCGGCCGTTGCCGAACAGGGTTCCGAACCGGCGGCGGCGGTCGATCCCGCGCAGCTCGTGGCCGCCTTCCTGCAACGTGACGACTGGTCGGACGCTTCGGTGTCGGCCCTGAACAGCGCCTGGTGGAACCTGAGCGATGCGCAGGTGGCGCCGCTTCTCGGGCAGGACTCGGTGAAGCAGTTGCGCAGCGTGCTGGCGGCGCATCTGGCCGCACAGGTGCGAAGGGTGCAGGGCGGCGCGTCGCGACTGGATCCGAGCGCGCCGCTCATCCTGCTGGCCCGCAATCTCAACGTGCCCATTCCGGACCAGGCCGTGACGAGCTTCGGACCTGCCGTGCAGGCCGCATCGGCGCCGGCACCGGCGGTTGCCGCCGCCAAGGCCGTCCCGGCGCCGGCGCCAGCGCCGGCGCCCCAGAAGGAGACGCCGGGGACGGCGGCTGCGAGCGCCAAGCCCGGCATCAAGGCAGCCGCTGCGCCGGCGGCCGCCGCCACGGTCAACCGCAGCGCGGCCAGTGCGCCGCCCGGCCCGGGTGCGGCGGCGCCGGCCCAGGGCGCGGTCGCCGCAGGCACGACGGCTGCGGCGGCCGCGAGCGACTCCTGCCACGACTACTTCACCAACCCGCGCCATCGCTATTGCCACGACACGCTCACGGGAGGGTCGGCGGGACCGGCGCTGGCGATCATCCCGTCCGGCAGCTACACCATGGGCGGAACGACCAATCCCGAGGAGCTGCCGGCACACAACGTCGTGATCAGTCGGCCCTTTGCGGTCACGATCGGTGAAATCAGCGCCGCGGCCTACGCGCAGTTCTGCACTCAGACCGGTCGCAGCTGCCCGGCGCAACCCTGGCCGGGAGAGGGCCTGCCGGCCGTCAATGTCAGCTGGAGCGATGCCAACGACTTCGCCGCCTGGCTGTCACGACTGACCGGGCAGCATTACCGCCTGCCGAGCGAGGCCGAGTGGGAGTATTTCGCGCGGGCCGGCAGCCATGGGGATTACTGGTCGGATGCGCCCCTGAACCCGGGTCAGGCGATTTTCACGAGCGATACGCGCAGTCCGCAGGCCCCGACCGAGGCCAGCGGTGAGGCCGTGGCGGCCAACAGCTGGTCGCTGAAGCATGTCGCGGGCAATGTGCGCGAGTGGGTCGCCGATACCTGGAGCGACGACTACTCCGGTGCGCCGGCCGATGGCAGTGCACGCGGCGGAAGCGGTACGCTGCGGGTGGTGCGGGGTGGCTCCTACAAGGACACGTTGCCGAAACTGCGTTCGGCGGCGCGTGTCAAGCTCGATGCCGGTACCCGTGATGCGGTGACGGGATTTCGGCTGGTGCGCGATCTGGTGCAATGACCACGTCATCGCAGCGGCTTGTAATTGCACGCTGGAGCGATTAGCCTAAATTGATGATCCGGATGTAGAAAAGAACGCAGAAGCAAGGACTACCCGCCGGTTTTATAAGCGGTTTTTTGGGGAAGGATCGGCGCCATAAGAACAACCGGCGCGGTTCGAACGCCAGGAGAAACAGAAGTGTCCGTTTCAGTTCAAGGCAACCGCCGCATTCTATCGACAGCCGCCGGCCTCGCGCTTGCCGCAGTGCCGCTGCTGGCGCTGGCGCAGGCCGCGCCGCCCATCTCTCCCGGTGCCGCGCAGCCCCTGCCGCCGGGGGGACCGCAGACGACGCCCGCCAACGACGCCTCGCTCAGCGTTCCGACCATGCCGAACCGGCCGCTCGCCCTGGAGGAGGGGCCGCGGCTCAAGGTACGCGGCTTCAAGCTGGTCGACGCCCATGACCATCCCAACCTGGGACTCACGGTGGCGAGCCTCGACAGCGAGCTCGATGCGGCCGTGCGGGCGCAGCCCGCGCAAGGCTATACGATATTGCAGCTGCAGCAGATCGCCTCGCGGTTGTCGGACATCTACCACAAGCACGGACTGATCCTGGCGCAGGTGGTCGTGCCGGCGCAGCAGATCAACGACGGCATGGTGCAGCTGCGCGTGCTCGAGGGCGTGCTCGAGGCGGTGAAGACCGAGAACAACAAGCACAACCGCAGCAGCGCCCTGCAGGCACCGTTCCAGCCCCTGGTCGGGAAGCCCTTCGAGCAGACCGCGACGGATGCCGCGCTGCTGCGCCTGACGGAGTACCCGGGACTGGCGGTGTTCGGCGTCGTGACGCCGGGCACGGCGGTCGGCACCAGCGACCTCGTGTTGCGCGTGCAGCGCGAGCAGATGTTCGAGGCCTCGCTCGGCATCGATAACTTCGGCACCAAGCTCGCCGGCGAGGATCGTGGCGACCTGAGCCTGCGCTGGAACAGCCCCTTCGGCATCGGTGACCGTCTGAGCCTCTACGGATTGCACTCGCAGACCAGCGGTGACAGCAAGGCGAGGACCAATTACGGCGGCGTCGAATACAGCCTGCCGCTGTTCGCGGCGCGCGGTGCACTGACCGCCGGCTACACGCTCAACAACTATGACGTGGGCCAGAGCCTCGATGTCACGGGCAAGGTGAAGGTGGCCACGGTCGGCTACCACCAGGATTTCTATCGCACGCGGCGGCTCGACGTTTACGGGGACCTGGTCGGTGCCGACAAGCGCGCCGACGTGCACCTGCCGGTGGGCCTGCCGGGCCAGGAGCACGTCGATGACGTCTCGGCCACCTTCGGCGTCCGCTACACGGACTCCTTCCATGGATACTCCGAAATCGCGGCCACCTACCTGCACGGCTCGGTCGCCAATCCCGATACCGGGGATGCGCCGGTTCGCGTGGGCGTCAAGGGTTCCTACAGCGTGTTCGATTTCCACCTGTTGCACCAGCAGGGGCTCACGCGATTCCAGACGCTGCGGCTGTCCTTCAACGGCCAGATTTCCAGCGACACCGTTGCGACACTGGACCAGATCGCACTCGGTGGTCCGGCGAGCCTGCGCGGCTTCGGCGTTGCCGATTACGTCGGCGACGAGGGCTATTACGGCACCATCGAATGGGTCATCGGCGCGCCGCTGTTCGCCTCCCGGGCCGGTCCGGCCGGGCGTCCCTGGGGAGACCTGCTGCAGTTCTCGCTGTTCGGCGATGCCGGCTATGGCAAGAACAACACGATCACCGCCAGCGGCGGCGTGAACCTGCCCGCGGAAACGCTGCGCGACTACGGCGCGGCGCTGCAGTTCAATCTTCCGGACCGGTTCTACGCCCGTGTCAGCTGGGCGCGCGAGATATCGCCAGACACCCTGATCAAGAGCGTGGATCCCAAGAAGAGCCATGTCTACGGATCCATGGGCGTCACGTTCTGACGCCACGTGTCGCACGCCACGGATAAATTCGGGAGCCAGATCATGCAGCATTCAATCACCCACGCCCGGCGCGACCGGCAGCACCAGTTCCGGGTGCGTTCCGGCGGCAGCGCGCTCCTCGCATTCGTGCTGGGGTTGGGCTATGGATCGGTCACCCTGAACACCGCCTACGCGCTCCCGGGCACGCCGACCGTCATCAATGGGGGCCCGCCCGCCAACAGCGCGACCTTTGCCAGTACGGCGACCACCCTGACCGTGACCCAGCTGGTGCCGAACCTGGCGCTGAGCTGGGCGCCCTCGGGCACCGGATCCACGCCCACCAAGGCCTTCGACATCCTGAGCGGCGAGACGGTCACGTTCATCCAGCCTTCGGTCACGTCGATCGCCTTCAACCAGATCGTCTGCAGCGGGTGCTCGGCGACCCAGATCGCGGGCACGCTGCAGACCCAGCTCAGCGGTTCTCCCGGAACCGTCGGCGGCAAGGTGTGGCTGTTCGACCCCAACGGCATCGCGATCGGCACCGGCGCGGTGGTCAATGTCGGCGGCCTGCTGGCCTCTTCGCTCACTGCCGACCCGGCGACCTGGCTCGCGAACCCGAATTCGGCGCTGCCGATCAATGACGGCGGCGGTCCGACGCCGACCAACGGCGCGGTGACCAATGCCGGCGCCATCACGGCGAGCGGCACGACCGGGTACGTGGCCCTGGTCGGCAACAGCGTCGACAACGCCAGTGGCGGCACCATCGACGTGGGCTTCGGAACCGTGGATCTCGCCGCCGGGCGCGTGGCCACCGTGACGGCGCTCAGCGGGGGCGGCCTCAATTTCGCCCTCGACCTGACGAGCGCCAACGCGCTCGCGAACAACAATGCGGCCGCGAGCTACGCGAGCGCGAACGAGGGATCCTTGAGCGGCGCCGCCGTGCGCCTGTCGGCCAATGATGCGAACGCGATGTTCGCCTCCGGCGCGGTGAACACCAGCGGCATCATCCGCGCGGTCAACCTGGACAACAGCGGCGGTACGATCACGCTCACCGGCGTCGGTGATCCGGTGCTCGCGTCGGGGACGCTCAACGCGGCCGGGA
>DATJPN010000008.1:0-19584 GCA_035506335.1 Steroidobacteraceae bacterium
TGCGCGAGGCCGGCTACGAGACCGTGATGGTCAACTGCAACCCGGAGACCGTCTCCACCGACTACGATACCTCCGACCGGCTGTACTTCGAACCGCTGACCCTCGAGGACGTGCTCGAGGTCATGCAGAAGGAAAAGCCCGAAGGGGTCATCGTGCAGTTCGGCGGGCAGACGCCGCTGAAGCTGTCGCGGGCGCTCGAGGAAGCCGGAGCACCGATCATCGGCACGAGTCCGGACTCGATCGATGTCGCCGAGGATCGCGAGCGCTTCCAGCTGCTGGTGCGCAACCTCGGCCTGAAGCAGCCCGCGAACGCCACGGCGCGGACCGAGGAGCAGGCCGTGCGCCTCGCCCGCGAGGTGGGCTTTCCGCTGGTGGTGCGGCCGTCCTACGTGCTCGGCGGACGCGCCATGGAAGTGGTGTTCACCGAGGAAGACCTGCGTGCCTACATGACCGATGCGGTGCGCGTCTCCAACGACAGCCCGGTGCTCCTCGACCGTTTCCTGGACGTGGCCATCGAGGTTGACGTGGATGCGGTGTGCGACGGGGAGCGGGTGCTCATCGGCGGCATCATGGAGCACGTGGAGCAGGCCGGGGTGCACTCGGGTGATTCGGGCAGTTCGCTGCCGCCGTTCAGCCTGAGTGCGGCCATCCAGGATGAAATCCGCGACCAGACCCGCAAGCTCGCCAGGGCGCTGAATGTCGTGGGCCTGATGAACATCCAGTTCGCGGTGCAGAACGGCATCGTGTACGTGCTCGAAGTCAATCCGCGTGCCTCGCGCACGGTGCCGTTCGTGTCGAAGACCACGGGGCTGGCGCTGGCGAAGATCGCCGCGCGCACCATGATCGGCCGCCGCCTCGAGGAGCTCGACGCCACCGCCGAACGCGTGCCGCCGTACTTCTCGGTGAAGGAGGCGGTCTTTCCGTTCGCGAAGTTCCCGGAGGCCGACCCGATACTCGGGCCGGAGATGAAATCCACCGGTGAGGTCATGGGTACGGGCCGCACCTTCGGCGAGGCCTACGCCAAGGCGCAGGCCGGATCGGGGGTCACCCTGCCGCGCGAGGGGGTGTGCCTGATCAGCGTGCGCGAGCGCGACAAGCCCGGGGCCGTCGCGCTCGCCCGGCGTCTCATCGCCCACGGCTTCACGATCGTCGCCACCAGCGGTACCGCGCAGGTCCTGCAGGATGCCGGCGTGGCCTGTCGCCGCGCCAACAAGGTGCGCGAGGGCCGCCCGCACATCGTGGACATGATCAAGAACGACGAAATCGATCTGATCGTGAACACCACCGAAGGCAAGCAGGCCATCCGCGAATCCAATTCGATCCGTCGTGAAGCGGTCCATCGCCGCGTCACGTACTACACGACGCTGGCCGCGGCGCTGGCGACCTGCGAGGCCCTCGAGCACATCGATGAAGTCGAGGTCAACCGCCTTGCCGACCTGCATCAGGAGACCTTCAGCGCATGAAACGCACCCCCATGACGCTGCGCGGCGCCGAAGCGCTGCGCGCCGAGTTGAAGCGGCTGAAGTCCCACGACCGGCCGAACGTGATCAAGGCCATCGCCGAGGCCCGCGCGCACGGGGACCTGTCGGAGAACGCCGAATACCATGCGGCGCGCGAGCAGCAGGGGTTCATCGAGGGCCGGATCAAGGAAATCGAGGCCAAGCTGTCGACGGCCGAGGTGATCGACCCCGCCACGCTGCCGAAGACCGGCCGGGTGGTGTTCGGCGCCATGGTCACGCTCGAGGACCAGGACAGCGGCGTGCGGCTCTCCTACCAGATCGTCGGGGAGGACGAGGCGGACCTGAAGGCCGGGCGGATCTCCGTGACCTCGCCGATCGCGCGCGCGCTGGTCGCGAAGTCCGAAGGCGATGTCGTGGACGTGGCGGCCCCCGGCGGCACCCGGTCGTACGAAATCGTGACCGTGGCCTACGAAATCGAGGTCGCCATCGTCAAGGCCGGGGAATAGGCCCCTTGCCCGGCGGGACCGGATCCGGAATGACCAGTCCGGGCCTGGAGTCATGCGGCCGGTACAGCACGGCGACGTGCCCGATGCGGTGGATCAGGGCGCTGCCGGTGCGCGTCGCGAGTTGCGCGAACAGGGCATCCCGCGCCGCCCGGTCGGCCGCGCGCGCGCGGACCTTGATCAGCTCGTGATCCTCCAGGGCACGGGCGGTTTCCCGGGCGACGGCCTCGGTCAGGCCGCTGTTGCCGATCTGGATGACGGGTTTGAGGGCGTGGGCACGGCCGCGCAGGAAGCGGCGCTGGTTCTCGGATAGTTCCATGACGGCAATTCTAGCGGCTGGGGTGACTTGAGGTGGCGCGCCGTTCCCGGAGCAGCGGTCGCTGGCTGCAGGAGCACTTCGCCGACCCCTTCGTGAAGAAGGCCCGGGCGCAGGGTTTCCGCTCCCGTGCCATCTACAAGCTCGAGGAGCTCGACCAGCGCGAGAAGCTGCTGCGGCCGGGCATGGTGTGCCTGGACCTGGGCGCGGCTCCCGGCGCCTGGAGCCAGTACGCCAGCCGCCGGGTGGGCCCCCGCGGCCGCGTGGTGGCCACCGACATCCTCCCCATGGACCCCATCGTGGGCGTCGAATTCATCCAGGGGGACTTCCGCGAGCCCGCCGTGGTGGCCGCGCTACGGGCGCTGCTGCCGGACCGGTCCGTGGACCTGCTCCTGTCCGATATGGCCCCCAACTTGAGCGGAATCGATGCCGTGGACCAGCCCCGGTCGATGTACCTGGCGGAACTCGCCCTGGATATGGCGGACCAGGTCTTGAAACCCGGCGGTACGGCCCTGATCAAGGTTTTCCAGGGCTCCGGATTCAACGAGTTGCTGGCCGCCGCCCGGCAGCGATTTGCCAAGGTGCGGATGCTCAAGCCCGAAGCCTCCCGGGCGCGCAGTCCCGAGCTGTACTTGCTGGCTAAGGACTTCACGATAGTGTAGGTTGGATTGATGAGCCAAATCACCGCTTTCATGAGGATGTATCCTTGAATGACCTGACGAAAAACATCCTCCTGTGGGTGATCATCGTCGCCGTCCTGCTCGCTGTGTTCAGCCGCTACCTGCCGCCGCAGAACCAGCCGCAGGAGATCACCTATTCCGCCTTCCTCGACGATGTGAAGGGCAACAAGGTCGATTCGGTCGTGCTGCAGGGGGACCAGATCCTCGGCTCACTGAAGGACAAGACCCAATTCAAGGCCTTCAATCCGGAGACCGACTACACGGCGCTGATCGGGGAGTTGCAGAAGGGCAACGTTTCGATCGAGGGCCGGCCGCCGAAGCCGCCCAGCTTCTGGATGCAGCTGGTCCTGCAGCTCGCGGGCCCCGTGCTGCTGCTGTTCGTCTTCCTCTACATGCTGCGCCAGATGCAGGGCGCCTCGGGCGGCCGCGGCGCGATGTCCTTCGGCAAGAGCCGGGCGCGCCTGCTCGGTGAGGACCAGGTCAATGTCACCTTCGCCGATGTCGCCGGCGTCGATGAGGCCAAGCAGGAGGTCGCCGAGATCGTCGACTTCCTGAAGGACCCGGGCAAGTTCCAGAAGCTCGGCGGCAAGATCCCGAAGGGCGTGCTCATGGTCGGATCGCCCGGCACCGGCAAGACGCTGCTGGCGCGCGCCATCGCCGGGGAAGCCAAGGTGCCGTTCTTCACGATTTCGGGTTCCGACTTCGTGGAGATGTTCGTGGGCGTGGGCGCCTCGCGCGTGCGCGACATGTTCGAGCAGGCCAAGAAACACGCCCCGTGCATCATCTTCATCGACGAAATCGACGCCGTGGGCCGGCACCGCGGTGCCGGCCTGGGCGGCGGCCATGACGAACGCGAGCAGACGCTGAACCAGCTGCTGGTCGAGATGGACGGCTTCGAAGGCAACGAGGGCATCATCGTCATCGCGGCCACCAACCGTCCGGACGTGCTCGACCCGGCGCTGCTGCGGCCGGGCCGCTTCGACCGCCAGGTCGTGGTGCCGCTGCCGGACGTGCGCGGCCGCGAGCAGATCCTGCGCGTGCACATGCGCCGGGTGCCGCTGGCCGAGGACGTGAAGCCGCAGCTCATCGCCCGCGGCACGCCCGGGTTCTCCGGCGCGGACCTCGCGAACCTCGTCAACGAGGCGGCCCTCTTCGCGGCGCGCGCCAACAAGCGCATCGTCGGCATGGAGGAGTTCGAGCGCGCGAAGGACAAGATCATGATGGGCGCCGAGCGGCGTTCCATGGTGATGACCGAGGACGAGAAGCAGATGACGGCCTACCACGAGGCCGGCCACGCCATCGTCGGCATGACGGTGCCGGAGCATGATCCGGTCTACAAGGTCACGATCATTCCGCGCGGCCGCGCGCTGGGCGTCACCCAGTTCCTCCCCGAACAGGACCGCTACAGCCTGTCTCGGCGGCGCATCCAGAGTTCGATCGCGACGCTGTTCGGCGGCCGTATCGCCGAGGAGCTCATCTTCGGGCAGGACGCCGTGACCACCGGCGCGTCGAATGACATCGAACGGGCCACGGATCTTGCGCGCAACATGGTCACGAAGTGGGGTCTGTCGGACAAGCTCGGGCCCCTGACCTACACGGAGGAGACCGGCGAGGTGTTCCTCGGTCGCAGCGTGACCCAGCACAAGCAGGTCTCGGACGGCACCGCCCATGCCATCGACGAGGAAATCCGCAACGTCATCGAGACCAATTACCAGTGGGCCAAGCAGATCCTGGTGACGAACCTCGACAAGCTGCACGCCATGGCCGCGGCGCTCATCAAGTACGAGACCATCGATGATTCCCAGTTGAAGGACATCATGGACGGCAAGCCGCCGCAGCCGCCGGAGGGCTGGGACGATTCCCTGCCGGCCAACAAGCCGCCGGCGCCGAAGGCCGCGGGGCAGCCGGGCCCGATCGGCTCGCCCGCCGGTCAGCACTAGGCAGGTCCCCGGCGAGCCGGGCGGCAAGCCGCCTCTGCGATGCAGCTGCGCTGTGGCACGACGGTGCTCGACCTCACCCGCCCGGTCGTGATGGGCGTGCTGAACGTCACGCCGGATTCCTTTTCAGATGGCGGCCGCTTCCTGCAACCGGAGCGTGCGGTGGAGCACGGTCAGGCCATGATCGCGGCCGGGGCCGCCATTATCGACGTGGGCGGGGAATCCACGCGCCCGGGGGCCGCGGCGGTCGAGGTGGAGGAGGAACTGCGCCGGGTGATTCCGGTGGTGGAGCGCCTCGCCCGGGCGGGCCGCGGCATCGTGTCGGTGGATACCAGCTGCCCGGAAGTGATGCGGGCCGCCGCCGCCGCCGGAGCCGGGCTCATCAATGACGTGCGCGCCCTGCAGCGTCCGGGCGCGCTGGCCGCGGCCGCCGCCTCGGGATGCGCGGTATGCCTCATGCACATGCAGGGCGAGCCGCAGACCATGCAGCAGCGGCCGCAGTACGCCGATGTCGTCGCCGAGGTGAAGGACTTCCTGCGACATCGGGTCGCCGCCTGCGAGGCCGCGGGCATCGAGCGGGAGCGCATCGCCATCGATCCGGGCTTCGGCTTCGGCAAGACGGTGGCGCACAATCTGGCGCTGGTGCGGCAGTTGCCGGATTTCGTCTCGTTGCGCCGGCCGGTGGTGATGGGTGTGTCGCGCAAATCGACCCTCGCGGCGATCACGGGCCGGCCCGGCGGGCAGCGCCTCGCCGCGAGCCTGGCGCTGGCGGTGGCCGCGGTCCTGCGCGGCGCCCACATCATCCGGGCGCATGACGTGGCCGAGACGGTGGATGCCTTGCGGGTGGCGCACGCGGTTCAGGCGGGAGTGTAGGTCTTGGCGCGGAAGTACTTCGGAACCGATGGCGTACGCGGACACGTGGGAGAGCATCCCATGACCGTGGACTTTGCGCTCGCCCTCGCCAGCGCCGCGGCGCGGGTGCTCGCTCCGGAGGGCGGCAAGGTGCTCATCGGCAAGGACACGCGCCTGTCGGGGTACATGTTCGAAGCGGCGCTGGAGGCCGGCTTCGTGGCCACCGGAGTCGATGTGATGCTCATCGGCCCGTTGCCCACTCCCGGGATCGCATACCTGACGCGCCTGTTCGGCTGCCGGTTCGGAGTGGTGATCAGCGCATCCCACAATCCCTACGATGACAACGGCATCAAATTCTTCGATTCCGAGGGTGGCAAGCTCTCCGACGAACTCGAGGAGAAGATCGAAGCGCAGCTCGCGCACGGTCCGGTGACGCGCGAATCCGCGCGGCTCGGGCGTGCCACGCGCGTGGACAAGTCACGCGCGGCCTACCAGCGGTTCTGCGCCTCGACCATGCCGGCGGGGGTGAACCTGAAGGGCCTGAAGATCGTCATCGACTGTGCGAATGGCGCGGCCTACAAGGTGGGCCCGCGGGTGCTCAGCGAACTGGGCGCGGAGATCGTGCCGGTGGGTTGCTCGCCCAACGGCCGTAACATCAACGACGGCTGCGGCACGATGGCGCCGCAGCTGCTGCAGCTCACGGTTCCCGGTGTACGCGCCGACGTCGGCATTGCCCTGGACGGCGACGGGGACCGGCTAGTCATGGTGGACCATCTCGGAAGGGTCGTGGACGGCGACCAGCTGCTGTACGTCATGGCACGCGCCCGCAAGCGCGAGGGCACGCTTGCCGGGCCGGTCGTGGGCACGGTCATGAGCAACTTCGGACTCGAACAGGCGCTGAAGACACAGGGCATCGAGTTCCAGCGCGCGGCCGTCGGGGACCGCTACGTGCTCGGCCTGCTGCGCGAGACCGGTGGCGTGCTCGGGGGCGAGACCTCCGGACATATCCTGTGCCTGGACCAGACCACCACCGGGGATGCCCTGATCAGCGCCCTGCAGGTGCTGGCCATCATGAAGCGCACCGGCCAGAGCCTGGCGGAACTGGCCGCCGGGATGGAGCGCTTCCCGCAGGTGCTGCTCAACGTGAAGGTGGCGCAGCGCGTCGATCCGGCGACGGTGCCGGCCATCCAGAGCGGCGTGCGCAGCGTCGAATCGCGCCTGGCCGGCGAGGGCCGGGTGGTGCTGCGGCCCTCCGGCACCGAGCCGGTCATCCGGGTCATGGTGGAGGGGCGCGATGAACGGGCGACGCGGGCCTATGCGGCCGAACTCGCCGAAGTGGTTCGGGCCGCCGTGGCCTAGGGGCATCGGCCCCGCGCAAGGCTCCCGCTCAAGCCGTTTGCAACGCGGCGACGGCATGGCTATGATCGCGCGCCATTTTTTGAGGTTCCAATGCGACAACCCCTGGTCGCCGGCAACTGGAAGATGCACGGGTCCCGGGCGGAAAACGCCAAGCTTATTGAAGGGCTTGCGGCGGGTTTCCCGACCACTTCCGTGGCCTGCGCGGTGTGCCCGCCCCACGTGTACCTGGCCGACGTCGGGGAGCTGCTGCGTGCCGCCGAGCTGCCGATTGCCCTGGGCGCCCAGGATGTCAGTGCGGAGGTCCAGGGCGCGTTCACCGGCGAAGTATCGGTGAGCATGCTGCAGGACCTGGGCTGTACCTACGTGATCGTCGGTCACTCCGAAAGACGCAAGGCGGAGGGCGAGAACGATCACCTGGTCGCCCGCAAATTCGACGCGGCGCGCTCGAAGATGGTCCCGATCCTGTGCGTCGGCGAGCGCCTCGCCGAACGCCGCGACGGCCGGACTCTGGCCGTGATCGGGCGGCAGCTGGACGCCGTGCTCGAGCGCTGCGGCGCCGTCGGCTTCGGCGGCGGCGTGATCGCCTACGAGCCGCGCTGGGCCATCGGGACCGGTATGACGGCGACGCCGGAGCAGGCCCAGGAGGTCCATGCGTTCATCCGCGGGCACTTGGCGCATCATGATGCTAAAATTGCCGATGGAGTCCGTATCCTCTACGGCGGCAGCGTCAATCCTGGAAACGCCGCCGAGCTGTTCGCGATGCCCGATGTGGACGGCGGACTGATCGGGGGCGCGTCGCTCAAGGCAAGGGATTTTCTGGCCATCCTGGCAGCGGCCGAGCGCTGACGGGCCAGGGTGGCGTTTCGGTCGTTTCTGGAGCAGTTTCGTCAATGCATATCGTTCTGACCATCGTGCAGTTCGTGAGCTGCGCCGCGATCATCGCGCTGGTGCTGATCCAGCGCGGCAAGGGCGCCGATGCGGGCGCCGGTTTCGGCGCGGGCGCGTCCGGCACCGTCTTCGGTGCGCGCGGCGCGGGCACCGCGCTGTCGCGCGCCACGGCGATCCTGGTCGCGGTGTTCATGCTGAACAGCCTGGCGCTTGCCTACATGGGAACCCGCAAGCCCGAGGCGCAGAAGACGATCTTCGATACGGCGGGCGAGACGGCGCCGGCGGCTTCCAGTCCGCTTCGCGTCACGGTGCCCGGCGGCGGTGCAAATCCGGGCGCTGCGGCGATTCCTGCACCAGCGGCGCCCGCCGGCAGCGCGCCGAAGTAGCGTCCCGCGAGATCAATGCCGACGTGGTGGAATTGGTAGACACACTAGCTTGAGGGGCTAGCGCGTAACAGCGTGCGAGTTCGAGTCTCGCCGTCGGCACCACATCCTCGGCCATGGCTGCTACAATTGCCGCAGCTTCTGGCCGCACAGTCTTTTTGAGCATGCTGGGTAACTACCTTCCGGTCCTGATCTTCCTGATCATCGCCTCGGGCCTGGCGGCCGTGATGCTGGGCATGGGCTCACTGCTCGGCCGCCTGTCGGTCCGCGCCAAGGGCGATGCGCAGAAGCTCTCCCCCTATGAGTGCGGCTTCGAGGCCTACGAAGACGCCCGCATGCGCTTCGATGTCCGCTACTACCTCGTCGCCATCCTGTTCATCGTCTTCGATCTGGAGATCGCATTCCTGTTCCCCTGGGCCGTCGCCCTCGGAAAGATCGGCGCCGTGGGGCTGCTCGCCATGGCCATATTCCTCGGGATCCTCGTCGTCGGCTTCATCTATGAATGGTGCAAAGGAGCGCTCGAGTGGGACTAGAGGCGCAGGACGGCCCCGAGGGCTTCGCCGAGCGTGGCTTCCTCACCACGCAGGTGGACAGCCTCGTCAATTGGGCCCGCACCGGTTCGCTGTGGCCGATGACCTTCGGCCTCGCCTGCTGCGCCGTGGAGATGATGCACGCCGGCGCCTCGCGCTACGACACCGACCGCTTCGGCATCGTGTTCCGCCCGAGCCCGCGCCAGTCCGACGTGATGATCGTCGCCGGCACGCTGGTCAACAAGATGGCGGCGCCGCTGCGCAAGGTCTATGACCAGATGTCCGAGCCGCGCTGGGTGATTTCGATGGGGTCCTGCGCCAATGGCGGCGGCTACTACCACTATTCATACGCCGTGGTACGCGGTTGCGACCGCATCGTCCCGGTGGACGTCTACGTGCCCGGATGTCCGCCGACGGCCGAGGCGCTGATCTACGGCATCATCCAGTTGCAGAAGAAGATCGAGCGCACCAGTACCATCTTTGCGGGTGCGCGCGCAGCCGGTTAGTCTGCCGGCCCTAAGGTATCGAGGACAAGGATTTGAGCGAGCACATCGAGGCCCTGGCGCGCAATGTGGACGCGCAGCTGCAGGGGCGCGCCACGCGCGCCGCGGGGCTGGCCACCGAATTGACCATCGAGGTGAGCGCAACCGCGCTGCTCGATGTGGCGCGGATCCTGCGCGACGTGCCCGCGCTGCAGTTCGAGACGCTCATCGACCTGGCGGTCGTCGATTACTCGCAGTTCCGCCTCGAGCAGTGGTCGACGCATTCGGCGAGCGGCACCGGATTCAGCCGCGGCCGCCTGCCGTTCGCCCCGGCCGAGGAGCACGCGCCGCCGCCGCGTCCCGCAGCCGGCTCCCGCTTCGCGGTGGTCTACCACCTGCTCTCGGTCGGCAACAACCAGCGCCTGCGCATGCGGGTGAAGTGCGACAGCGACGAGGAGCCGGTGGTCGATTCGGTCGTGGACATCTGGCCCGCCGCGAACTGGTTCGAGCGCGAGGCCTTCGACCTGTTCGGAGTCTTCTTCCGCGACCATCCGGATCTGCGGCGCATCCTCACCGACTACGGGTTCGTGGGCCATCCGTTCCGCAAGGACTTCCCGCTCATCGGCAACGTCGAGGTCCGCTACGACGAGGAGCGCAAGCGCGTCGTCTACCAGCCGGTGAGCATCGAGCCGCGCGTGCTCGTGCCCCGGGTGATCCGCGAGGACAACCGCTACAACCCCGCGCTCCGGGACGCGCCGAAGGCCGTATGAGCGAGATCCGCAATTACACGATGAATTTCGGGCCGCAGCATCCGGCCGCGCACGGCGTGCTGCGCCTGGTGCTGGAGATGGACGGCGAGGTCATCCAGAAGGCCGATCCGCACATCGGGCTGCTGCACCGGGGAACCGAGAAGCTGGCCGAGTCGAAGCCCTACAACCAGTCGATCGGCTACATGGACCGGCTCGATTACGTGTCCATGATGTGCAACGAGCATGCGTACGTGCTCGCCATCGAGAATCTGCTCGGGATCACCCCGCCGCAGCGCGCCCAGTACATCCGGGTGATGTTCGACGAGATCACGCGCATCCTCAATCACCTGATGTGGCTCGGCGCCCACGCGCTGGACATCGGCGCGATGACCGTGTTCCTGCTGGCCTTCAAGGAGCGCGAGGAGCTGATGGACGTGTACGAGGCGGTCTCGGGCACGCGCATGCACGCGACCTACTACCGTCCCGGCGGCGTGCACCGCGACCTGCCGGACTCGATGCCGCGTTACCAGGCCTCGAAGTGGCGCAGCCAGAAGGATGCGGACCGCTTCAACGCCGCGCGCGGCGGCACGCTGCTGGATTTCATCGCCGCGTTCGTCGAGCGGTTTCCGAAGTGCGTCGATGACTATGAAACCCTGCTGACCGACAACCGCATCTGGAAGCAGCGCACCGTCAACATCGGCGTGGTGAGCCCGCAGCGCGCCCTGCAGCTGGGCTTCAGCGGCCCGATGCTGCGCGGGTCCGGGATCGCGTGGGACCTGCGCAAGAAGCAGCCCTACGAGGTCTACGGCCGCCTGGATTTCGATATTCCGGTCGGCGTCAATGGCGACTGCTATGACCGCTACCTGGTGCGGGTCGAGGAGCTGCGCCAGTCGACGCGCATCATCCGCCAGTGCGTGGAGTGGCTGAAGCTCAATCCGGGGCCGGTGATGGTCGAGGAGCGCAAGGTACGCGCGCCCCGGCGCGAGGAGATGAAGGAGGACATGGAGTCGCTGATCCATCACTTCAAGTTCTTCACGGAGGGCTACTGCGTACCCGAAGGGGAGACCTACGCCGCCGTCGAGGCGCCCAAGGGCGAGCTCGGCGTCTACCTGGTATCCGACGGCGCCAACAAGCCCTATCGGCTGAAGGTGCGCGCGCCGGGCTTCGTGCACCTCTCGGCGCTCGACGAGATGGTGCGGGGGCACATGCTCGCGGATGTCGTCGCCATCATCGGCACTCAGGACATCGTATTTGGGGAGGTCGATCGCTAGATGTTGCTGTCCGAGCATACTCGCCGGGAAATCGATCACTGGGTCGCGAAGTTTCCGCCTGACCGCAAGCGGTCGGCGGTGCTGGCCGCGTTGCGTTTCACGCAGGAGCAGAACCAGGGTCACCTGACCACGGAGCTCATGGACGCGGTCGCCGCGTACCTGGAACTGCCGCCGATCCAGGTGTACGAGGTGGCCAGCTTCTACTCCATGTACGAGCTGCATCCCTGCGGCCGCCACCATGTGAGCATCTGCACGAACATCTCCTGCATGCTGCGCGGAGCCGAGGCGCTCGTGGAGCATGCGCAGAAGCACCTGGGCATCAAGCTCGGTGAAAGCACCCCCGATGGCCGCATTCTCCTCAAGCGCGAGGAGGAGTGCCTGGCGGCCTGCACCGGGGCGCCCATGATGATGATCGACCACCACTTCCACGAGCACCTGACGCCGGAAACGGTCGAGAAGCTGCTGGATGACCTGAAATGAGCTCTATCCGCGACCAGTACGCCGGCAAGTTCAATCTCAACCTGTTCGAGTCGCTGCATCTGCCGAAATCCTGGACCCTGGACACCTATCGCCAGATCGGTGGCTACCAGGCCTGGGAAAAGATCCTGCAGGGCGGCATGACCCAGGAGCAGGTCATCGAGCAGGTCAAGGCGTCCGGCCTGCGGGGCCGCGGTGGCGCGGGCTTCCCGACGGGCCTGAAGTGGAGCTTCATGCCGCGCAGCTCTCCGGTCCAGAAGTACGTGGTGTGCAATTCGGACGAAAGCGAGCCGGGCACGTGCCACGACCGCGACATCCTGCGCTTCAATCCGCACGCGCTCATCGAGGGCATGGCCATCGGCGGCTTCGCGATGGGCGCGACCGTCGGCTACAACTACATCCGCGGCGAGTTCCTCGGCGAACCGGTGCCGCGCTTCGAAGCGGCGCTCGAGGAGGCCTACCGGGCGGGCCTCCTGGGCAGGAACATCAGGGGCTCCGGCATCAGCTTCGACCTGCACACCTTCGTCGGCGCCGGCGCCTACATCTGCGGCGAGGAGACCGCGCTCCTGGACTCGCTCGAGGGCAAGCAGGGCAAGCCGCGCTTCAAGCCGCCGTTCCCGGCGAATTTCGGCCTGTACGGCAAGCCGACGACCATCAACAACACCCAGAGCTTCGCATCCGTGCCGGCCATCCTGCGCAAAGGGCCCGAATGGTTCGCGGGCCTGGGCCCGAAGAACGCCGGCGGCACCAACATCTTCTCGGTCTCCGGCCACGTCAACAATCCCGGCAACTACGAGCTGCCGATGGGCGTGCCGTTCCGCGACCTGCTGGAAATCGCCGGCGGCGTGTGGAAGGGCCGCAAGCTGAAGGCCGTGATTCCGGGGGGCTCCTCGGTGCCGGTGGTGCCCGCCGAGCTCATCATGAACGTCAACATGGACTATGACTCCATGAAGACGACGGGATCGTCGATCGGTTCGGCGGCGGTCATCATCATGGACGAGACCACCTGCATGGTACGGGTGCTCGAGCGCCTGGCGCGCTTCTACACCTCCGAGTCCTGCGGGCAGTGCACACCCTGCCGCGAGGGCACCGGCTGGATGGACCGGATGCTCAAGCGGATCCTGGCGGGGCAGGGGCGCCGCGAGGACCTGGGGCTGCTGCTCGACGTGGCGAACCGCATCGAGGGCCACACGATCTGCGCCCTGGGAGATGCGGCGGCGTGGCCGGTGCAGAGCTTCCTGAAGCACTACCGGCATGAATTCGAATACATGATCGATCACGGGGGCCGCAGCATCCTGGAGAGCCAGGGCCTGGCGGCGGCCTAGCCAGAGAGTCAGACATGGCCGATGAGTTCGTCAATATCGAAGTGAACGGCGTGCCGGTGAAGGCGCGCAAGGGCGAGATGATCATCCGCGTCACCGATGCGAATGGCGTCTACGTGCCGCGCTTCTGCTACCACGACAAACTGTCCGTCGCCGCCAACTGCCGCATGTGCCTGGTCGAGGTCGAGAAGGCGCCGAAGCCGCTGCCGGCCTGCGCGACGCCGGTCGCCGAGGGCATGAAGATCTTCACCCAGTCGCAGAAGGCGACCGGGGCGCAGCGCGCGACCATGGAATTCCTGCTCATCAACCATCCGCTCGACTGCCCGATCTGCGACCAGGGCGGGGAATGCGAGCTGCAGGACCTGGCCGTGGGCTTCGGCCGGGACGTTTCCCGCTTCGCCGAGCGCAAGCGCGTGGTCAGGGACGAGACCCTGGGGCCGCTGGTCTCCACCGACATGACCCGCTGCATCCAGTGCACCCGCTGCATCCGGTTCACCCAGGAAATCGCCGGGGTGCAGGAACTGGGCATGGTCGGTCGCGGCGAACACAGCACGGTGCGCGCCTTCGTCGAGCGCACCGTGGATCACGAGCTCTCCGGCAACATCATCGACCTGTGTCCGGTCGGAGCCCTGAATTCCAAGCCGTTCCGCTTCAGCGCGCGCGCCTGGGAAATGATCGCCCATCCGCTGGTCTCGCCGCACGACGGCGTGGGCACGAACCTCTTCGGCCACGTGCTGCGCGGTCGGCTCATGCGCGTCGTGCCGCGCGACAACGAGGCGATCAACGAGACCTGGATCGCCGACCGCGACCGCTTCAGCTACGAGGGCGTGTACAGCGCCGACCGCGTGGGCGCGCCGCTGGTGCGCGACGGCGGCGGCTGGACGCAGCTCAGCTGGGAGTCGGCGCTCGCGGTCACCGTCGAGGGACTGCGCAGGCACGCCGGGAGCTTCGGTGCGCTCGCCAGCGCGTCCGCGACCACCGAGGAGCTGTACCTGCTCAACCGCCTGACGCGGGGCCTGGGCTCGCAGAACATCGACCATCGCCTGCGACAACGCGATTTCAGCGATCAGGCCGCCGATTCGCTGTATCCGAACCTCGGCATGCGCATCGCCGATGTCGACCACCTGAACGGCCTGCTGGTCGTCGGTTCGAACCTGCGGCGGGAAGTACCCGTGCTGGCGCATCGGGTGCGCAAGGCCGCGCTGGCCGGGGCGGCCGTCGCATTCGTGAATCCGGCGAAGTTCGAGTACCGCTTCCCGGTCGCGGCCTTCGCGCACTCGCCGCCCGCCGCGCAGGTGACGGACCTCGCCGCCGTGCTCGCCGCGGTGGCGGCGGCGACGCAGGCGGCGGTGCCGCCGCAGCTTGCGGGCATCGCGGCCGGCGCCACCGTCAACGACACCCACCGGGCCGTGGCCACCGCGCTGCTGTCGGGGCCGAAGCGGGCCGTCTGGCTCGGGGCGCTGGCCCTGCGCCATCCCCAGTATGCGGACCTGCGCGCCCTCGCGGCCGCGATCGCACACCTTTCCGGTGCCAGTCTTGCGGAGCTGGCCGAAGGCGGCAACGCCGCCGGCGCCTATCTCGCGGGGTGCGTCCCGCATCGCGAAGCCGGCGGCAAGGCCGTAGCGGACCCGGGTCTGACCGCGGCCCGGATGCTGCAATCGCCGCTTGAGGCCTGCATCCTGTTCGGCGGCGTCGAGCCGGATGCCGACTCGCTGAGCCCCGAGGCGCTGAAGACGCTTGCCGGGGTGCCGTTCGTCGTGGCCATCACGCCTTACCTGACCGAACAGTTGAAGCAGATCGCGCATGTCGTGCTGCCGATCGGCACCTTTGCCGAGACCTCCGGCACGTACGTGAACCTGGAAGGCCTCTGGCAGAGCTTCACCGCGGCGGCCCGCGGCTTCGGCGAGTCGCGCCCGGGCTGGAAGGTACTGCGGGTGCTCGGCACTGAACTGGGGCTCGAAAGCTTCGAGTACACCAGTTCGGAGGAGGTTCGCGACGAACTGCAGCGTATCTGCGCCGCGGGCCTGCCGCCGGCCTGGGCGGGCTCACGGCCGGTGACCGCCGCCGCCGCCGCGGCCAGCACCGTCGATGTTCCGATGTACCAGGTCGATGCCGTGGTGAGGCGCGCGCCGTCACTGCAGCGGACCGCCGAGGGGCGCTGTGCGCCCGCGATCTACTGAACTCCTGGAACCTGAAAGCGACTGTGTTAAATACCCTGACAAGTCAATGGGCCGCGCTGCCGGATATCGTGCGCTCGACGACGATCTCGACGGCGTGGATCCTGGTGGTCACCATCGCCCTGATCCTGCTGGTCGCCCTCACGACGCTGTGGGAACGCAAGGTCATCGGCTGGATGCAGCTGCGCCGCGGTCCGAACCGGGTCGCCATCCTCGGGATGTTCCCCGGCCTGGGCCAGCCGTTCGCGGACGTGGTCAAGCTGCTCACCAAGGAAGTGATCGTTCCGGCCAGGGCCAACCGGGTCCTGTTCATCCTCGCCCCGGTCATCACCCTGGTGACGGCCTTCGCCGCCTGGTCGGTGATGCCGCTGTCGCCGGACCTCACCATCGCCAACGTCAACGCCGGACTGCTGTTCCTGCTGGCGCTCACCTCGGCGGGGGTGTACGGGGTGATCCTGGCGGGCTGGGCCTCCAATTCGAAGTACGCCTTCCTCGGGGCCATGCGCTCGGCCGCGCAGATCGTGGCCTATGAGATCGCGATGGGTTTCGCGCTGGTCGGCGTGATCATGACCGCCGGGAGCCTCAATCTCGGCGACATCGTGCGTCATCAGCAGGGGGGGCTTTTCACCTGGAACTGGGTGTGGCTGTTTCCACTGTTCGTCGTGTACTTCATTTCCGGTGTCGCGGAAACCAATCGCGCGCCGTTCGACGTGGCCGAAGGCGAGTCGGAAATCGTGGCCGGTTTCCACGTCGAGTATTCCGGCATCACGTTCGCGCTGTTCTTCCTGGCCGAATACGCCAACATGCTGCTGATCTCCTTCCTCACGTCGATCTTCTTCTGGGGCGGGTGGCTGAGTCCCTTCAATGGCTGGCCGCTGCTCGGGGGCACGTTCCTCGCCGCCTCGAGCTTCGGCTGGCTGGCGCTCAAGGGCTTCGTCTTCCTGTTCCTGTTCCTGTGGATCCGTGCCACCTTCCCGCGCTATCGCTACGACCAGATCATGCGGCTGGGCTGGAAGGTGCTGATCCCGGTGACCATCGTATGGATCTTCGTCGAGGGGGTCCTGTCGTGGGCCCACATCGGTCCCTGGCATACTTCCTGAAGAACGCGAACCATGGCCAGCCAACTGCTCAAGACCCTGTTGCTTCCCGAACTGCTGAAGGGCATGACGGTGACGTGGCGGATGTTCCTGTCCCCGAAGTACACCCTCAACTACCCCGAGGAGCGGGCGCCCCAGTCGCCGCGCTTCCGCGGCCTGCATGCCCAGCGCCGCTATCCGAACGGCGAGGAGCGCTGCATCGCCTGCAAGCTGTGCGAGGCCGTGTGCCCCGCGGTGTGCATCACCATCGATTCGGAAGTCGCCGATGACGGTACGCGGCGTACCAGCCGCTACGACATCGACCTGTTCAAGTGCATCTACTGCGGCTTCTGCGAAGAGGCCTGTCCCGTGGATGCGATCGTTCTCACGCGCATCCACGAATACCACATGGAGCATCGCGGCGAGAACATCATGTCCAAGGACAAGCTGCTCGCGGTCGGCGAGCGTTACGAGGCGATGATCGCGGCCGACAAGGCCGCGGATGCGCCGTTCAGGTAGGCGCCGGCAACAAGCGCATCGTTGAAGGGGAGGGCAGCGTGCTCGTGCAGATATTGTTCTACGCCTTTGCGGCGGTGCTGGTCGCCTCGGCCCTCGGCATGATCATCTCGCGCAATCCGGTGCATGCGGCGCTGGCGCTGGTCATGTGCTTCGTCACCAGCGCCGCCATCTGGCTGCTGATCGGCGCGGAGTTCCTGGCCGTGGTGCTGGTGCTCGTCTATGTCGGTGCCGTGATGGTGCTGTTCCTGTTCGTGGTGATGATGCTCGACATCAACCTCGAGGAGCTGCAGGAGGGCTTCACGCGCTTCGCCTGGCTGGGATGGATCACGGCGGGGGCCGTCATTTTCGAAATCGTGGGCGTCGTGGTGGCGCGCACCCTGGGTCCGGATGTCACGCAGGGTCCGGCGGCACTGCCGGCGACCTACAGCAACACCGCCGAACTGGGCGAGGCGCTGTACACGAGGTATGCCTATCCCTTCGAGCTCGCCGCGGTGCTGCTGCTGGTCGCCATCGTCGCGGCCATCGCCCTCACCATGCGCAAGCGCAAGGGCCTGAAGGTCCAGGACGTGGACGCCCAGGTGGCCGTTCGCGCCCAGGACCGGGTCCGCATCGTGAAGATGGCGGCGGAGAAGCGCACATGATCACCCTGGGCCAGTTGCTGACGCTCTCGGCTGTGCTGTTCGCGATCTCGGTGGCCGGGGTGTTCCTGAATCGCAAGAACGTGATACTGCTGCTGATGTGCGTGGAACTGCTGCTGCTCGCGGCGAACTTCAACTTCGTGTCGTTCTCGCGCTACCTGGGCGACATCCACGGCCAGATTTTCGTCTTCTTCGTGCTCACCGTCGCGGCGGCCGAGTCGGCCATCGGCCTCGCCATCCTGGTGGTGCTGTTCCGCGAGCGGCGCACCATCAACGTCGAAGACCTGAGCACGCTCAAAGGGTGAGCCTGAATACGATGAATCCGCATCTCCTTCTCGCCATTCCGGTCCTGCCGCTGCTCGGCGCCATCCTTGCCGGGCTGTTCGGCAAGGTCATCGGGCGCGCCGGGGCGCACACGGTCACGATCGCCGCCGTGGCGGTGTCCTGCGTGCTGTCGATTTCGGTGTGGCGGGACCTGGTGTGGGGCGGAGCCGCCGTGTTCAACGGGCCGGTCTACACCTGGCTGGTGAGCGACGGCATCCACTTCCAGGTGGGTTTCCTGATCGACCGGCTGTCGGCACTGATGATGGTCGTGGTCACCTTCGTGTCGTTGTGCGTGCACGTCTACACCATCGGCTACATGGCCGATGACTCGGGCTACCAGCGTTTCTTCGCCTACATCTCGCTGTTCACCTTCTCGATGCTGATGCTCGTGATGTCGAACAACTTCATGCAGCTGTTCTTCGGCTGGGAGGCCGTCGGCGTCGTCTCCTACCTGCTGATCGGCTTCTGGTACACGCGCCCCTCGGCGATCTTCGCCAATTTCAAGGCCTTCATCGTCAACCGCGTCGGCGACTTCGGGTTCGTGCTCGGCATCGCCGGGATCGCCTACTACACAGGATCGCTCGACTATCAGGACGCCTTCGCCGCCGCGCCGCATATCGCGGCGCAGAGCCTGCAGCTCACGTCCGGCACGGCGGTGCCGGCGATGACGCTGATCTGCATCTGCCTGTTCGTGGGCGCGATGGGCAAGTCGGCGCAGGTGCCGCTGCATGTGTGGCTGCCGGATTCGATGGAAGGCCCGACCCCGATCTCGGCCCTGATCCACGCGGCCACCATGGTCACCGCGGGCATCTTCATGGTGGCGCGGATGTCGCCGCTGTTCGAGAACGCCTGGGCAATCCAGGACCTCGCCGCCGGCCTCGGCGCGGCGACACTGCTGATGGCCGGGCTGATCGCGCTCGTGCAGACCGACATCAAGCGCGTGATCGCCTACTCGACGATGTCGCAGATCGGCTACATGTTCGTCGGCGCCGGCATCGGCGCGTACCCGGCGGCGATGTTCCATCTGATGACGCACGCCTTCTTCAAGGCGCTGCTCTTCCTCGCGGCCGGCATCGTGATTCACGCCGTCGCGGGCGAGCAGGACATCCGCAAGCTCGCCGGGGTCGGGAAGCTGATGCCGTTCTCGCGCGCCGTGTTCGTGGCCGGCTCGCTCGCTCTCGTCGGCATCTTCCCGTTCGCCGGCTTCTTCTCGAAGGACGCGATCCTCGCGGCGTGCCTCGACCACGGCTGGTACGGCGACGTGCTCTACGCCGCCGGGCTGGCGGGTGCCCTGCTGACGGGCATCTACGCGTTCCGCCTGTTCTTCATCGTCTTCTTCGGCGAGCCGAGCGCGTTCGCGCGCGAGCACTTCCACCGCCACCACGGGCAGGAAGGGCCGTTCTGGATGCTCGTGCCGGTCGGCGTGCTCGCGGTGCTCTCGACGGTCGGTGGCTTCATCCAGTGGGCGCCGCTCTGGACGCCGTTCACGACCTGGCTCGACCCCGTCGCCCGGCCGATCGTCGAGGCGTCGAACGCACAGGAGTGGGCCACCTCCGCGGTGGCGATGCTGGTCGGGCTCACCGGGATCGGGATCGCGTGGGCGATCTACGGCGCGAAGCGTGTCGCCGCACCGAAGCCGCT
>DATJPN010000009.1:0-2938 GCA_035506335.1 Steroidobacteraceae bacterium
GTGCGGCCGGAGTTCTTCCGGAATTCGGTGCACGGGAAGCTTAACTGCGTCGACTGCCACACCGGCATCACCGACGTGCCGCACCCGTCCAAGCTGCCGCCGGCCCAGTGCGCGACGTGCCACGCGGCGGAAGTGAAGCTGTACGGCACCAGCATCCACGGGGTGAGCCACGCGATGGGCGCCTCGGAGGCGGCCACCTGCGTGAGCTGCCACGGCAACCACGAGATCGTGCCGGTCAAGCAGCTCGATTCCCCGGTGTTCAAGCTCAACCTGCCGCAGACCTGCGGCAAATGCCACGACAACCCGGGGTTGACCGACGAGTACCGGCTGAAATACCCGCACGTCGCCGACCAGTTTCTCGACAGCATCCACGGCCGTGCCCTGCTGCAGATGGGCCTGGTGGTGGCCCCGTCGTGCAACGACTGCCATGGCGTCCACGACATCAAGCGCACGATCGACCGGGATTCGCGCACCGCCCACCTCAACGTGGCCAAGACCTGCGGCCAGTGTCATCTCGGCATTGAGCAGACCTACAACCAGAGCGTGCACGGCCAGCTGCTGGCCAAGGGCGACAAGCGCGGCCCGGTGTGCACCGACTGCCACACGGCGCACCAGATCGTCAACCCGACCACCGCCAACTTCAAGGCCCTGAGCGACCAGCGGTGCGGCCGGTGCCACGAGGACCGGCTCGAGCACTACAACGAGACCTACCACGGGAAGGCCATGGCGCTCGGCCGGCCCAACGTGGCCCCGGCGGTCGCGGCCTGCTACGACTGCCACGGGCACCACGACGTGTTCCCGGTGAGCGACCCGCGCTCCCGGCTGTCGCCCCAGCGCATCCTCGGCACCTGCCAGCAATGCCATGCCGGCGCCGGGCCGAAGTTCACCGCCTACCAGCCGCACGCCAACCCGCTCGACGCGGTCCACTATCCGCTCCTGCACAAGGTGTTTCTGTTCATGACCGCGCTGCTGGTCGGCGTGTTCGCCTTCTTCGGCGTGCACACGCTCTTCTGGCTCGTCCGCTCGGTCTACCTCTATCTGCACGACTCGAAGACCTTCCGGGAGGCCAAGGTGCAGGCGCACACCGACGACGCGCTGTTCACGCGCTTCACGCCCTTCGAGCGCTTCCTGCACCTGCTGGTGGTGAGCAGCTTCCTCCTGCTCGTCATCACCGGCATGCCGCTGAAGTTCTACTACACCAGCTGGGCGAAGGTGATCTTCAGCCTGCTCGGCGGCGCGGAGGTCGCGCGCTCGCTGCACCATTTCGGCGCGCTCATCACCTTCACCTATTTCGTCCTCCACCTCGGCGAGCTGGCGGTGTCGCTCTGGAAGCGCCGCGGCACCCTGCGCGACCCGGCGACGGGCCGCCTCACCTGGAGCCGGCTGTGGGGCGCGCTGTTCGGCCCCGACTCGATGGTGCCGGGGCTGCAGGATTGGCGCGACTTCATCGCGCACCAGAAGTGGTTTTTCGGCAAGGGCGCGCGCCCGCAGTTCGACCGCTGGACCTACTGGGAGCGCTTCGACTATTTCGCGGTATTCTGGGGTGTGGCCATCATCGGTCTCTCGGGGCTGGTGATGTGGTTTCCCGCGTTCTTCACGCGTTTCCTGCCCGGCTGGGTGATCAACATCGCGCTGGTGGTGCACTCGGACGAGGCGCTGCTCGCCGCCGGCTTCATCTTCACCTTCCACTTCTTCAACACCCACTTCCGGATCGAGAAGTTCCCGATGGACACCGTGATCTTCTCCGGCCGCATCTCCAAGACGGAGCTGCTCCACGAGCGGAAGCGCTGGTACGACCGGCTGGTGGCCGAGGGCCGGCTGGAGGATTACCGGGTGAAGGACGACTGGGAGGGCAGCAAGCGGATCGCCCGGAGCTTCGGGTTCCTCTTCTTCGGCACCGGCCTGATCCTGCTCGCGCTGATCGTCTACGCGATGGTCTCGCGGCTGATGCACTGAGCGCCGCGCGCGCCAACCTGCAGTGTCACGGGGACGCGCCGCCGCCGTCGCGTTTCCGCGCTGGGCGGCGACGGGGGCGGCGCCGCTCCAAGGGGGAACTTGCGCTCACCCCGCCGCCGGGTGCCCGGCTTGCCCGATGTCCAGATCGGCCGCGGCGGCATTGTCGCGCACCTGCTCCGGCGACTTGCAGCCGGGGATCACCGCGGTGACGGCGGGATGGTGGAGGCACCACGCGAGCGCCCAGCGCGCCATCGGCACGCCGGCCGGCACCTCGGTGGCGGCGAGCCGCTGGACCTCCGCCAGTTTCGCGTCGCGGTCCTGCCGGAACCACGCCTCGCGCACGTCGTCGGCCGGAAACACCGCGCCGGGCCGGTATTTGCCGGAAAGGAAGCCGCTGGCGAGCGGGACGCGGGCGAGGACGCCGAGGTTCTGCTTCCGGCATGAGGGAAAGACCGCCGCCTCGGGCTCGCGCTGGAGCCGGTTGTAGACGACCTGGATGGTTTCGGCGCCCACGAGCGAGGCGCGGTCGGTCTGGTAGACATTGGTGTTGGGGCTGATCGAGATGCCGAGGTGGCGGATTTTGCCCCTGGCCTTCTCGGCGAGCAGCGCCTCCCACAGGCCCTCGGCGCGGAACTGCTCGTCCTTGGCCGAGTGGCACTGCAGCAGGTCGACGTGATCCGTGCGCAGGGCCCGCAGCGAGGCGTCGAGCTGGGCCACGGCGTCCGCGGCGGTGAAGTGGTCGGTGCGCCGGAACGCGCCGTGGAAATGGTGGCCGAACTTGGTGGCGACGATCCACTGTTCGCGGCGGCCGGCCAGCGCCGCGCCGATGAACCGCTCGGACAGGTGGTCGCCGTAGCACTCGGCGGTGTCGAGCAGGTTGATCCCGGCGTCGTGCGCGGCGCCCAGGATGGCGTCGACGTCCGGCTGGGTGAACGCGCGGCCCCATTCGCCGCCGAACTGCCAGGTGCCGACGCCGATGACG
>DATJPN010000010.1:0-2125 GCA_035506335.1 Steroidobacteraceae bacterium
TGAAGTATTATCGCGGATCCCGCCTAACGGTTGTCGGATCTTACGGTTGTCGTAAGATCTCACCGAAACCCGTTGACAGCCAGTGTGCGCTCATTTAGGTTGCCGTAGGCAAATCGATAAGGCCGCGGTTGGAGAGGTCCACAGCCTGAAGAGGTGCGACATTGGCTATCGGCACCCCGGGTACTTCTGCGCCCGAAATGGCGCCGGGATCCGACGGTCCTGCGGTACTCGACCCGCAGCACGCCGGTGATATCGTCGGCGCGTTCGGCACGCTTAAGCAGAGCGAGACGGGAAAACCGAAATCGTGGCGGCGAAAGCTCAGGCTGCTGCTGATCATCATCGGTCCCGGCCTTATCGTCATGGGCGGCGGGAACGACGCGGGCGGCGTGTCGGTCTATGCCCAGATGGGCCAGGACTACGGCATGAAGCTGCTCTGGTGCATGGTCCTGCTGTTCCCTATCCTGTACTTCTGCCAGGAGATGGTGGTACGCCTCGGCGCGGTCTCGGGCGTAGGGCACGGCAAGCTCATCTACGCCCGGTTCGGCAAGTTCTGGGGAACCTTCTCCGTCGCCGACCTGTTCATCATCAACGCGGTCACCATCGTCGTTGAATTCATCGGGGTCGAGCAGGGGCTCTCGTTCTTCGGCATGTCCAGCACCTGGGCCGTGGTCACGTCGGCGGTCCTGCTCTTCCTGGTCGTGGCGGGCGGGACCTACCGGTACTGGGAGCGGTTCCTGATCCTCCTGGTGATCGCGAACTTCGTCTCCTTCCCGATGGCCTTCCTCGTGCACGGCAGCGCCACCTCGACCATTGCGGGCGCGGTCCCGAGCATGCCCGGCGGGCTGAACGCGACCCTGCTGCTGCTGGTCGTCTCCGTGGTCGGCACCACCGTCGAGCCGTGGCAGATGTTCTTCCAGCAGTCCAGCGTGGTCGACAAGCGCATCACCCCGCGCTGGCTGAACTACGAACGCTGGGACACAGGCATCGGCATCGGCATCGAGGTGATCGGGGCGCTCGCGATCATGGCCGCCTGTGCGTTCGGCCTGGCGCACACCAGCGCGTTCGGCAACTTCAACGACCTGAACACCACGTTCACGGCACTGCAGCAGCACGTCGGCCACGGCGTCGGCGGCCTGCTGGCCATCGCGACGATCAACGGCTCGCTGATCGGCGCCAACCTGACGGCGCTGACCACCACCTACACGCTCGGCGACGTGTATCCGAAGATGCGGCACTCGCTGCACTGGAAGATGAGGCAGGCACCGTGGTTCTACGGCCTGTACGCGGTCAGCATCGCGGTCGCCGCCGTGGTCACGCTGGCGTGGGCCAACGACCTGGACGTGGTCATCAACGGCGTGGAGGCGCTCAACGGCATCCTGCTGCCGTCGGCCCTGGTCTTCCTGATCCTGCTCTCCAACGATAAAGCGGTGCTGGGGCCGTGGAGCAACACCACCGCGCAGAACTGGATCTCCGGCATCATCGCCTGGGTCGTGCTCACCTTCTCCCTCGCCCCGCTCGTCACAACCTTCTGGCCCGTCATCACCCTGAAGCAGACGTTCATCGGCGGTGCCGTCTGCCTCGTCCTTGGGGTGATCGCCGCGTTCCTGCTCCTGCGGTTCCGGGCCTCGCGGAATGAACCGGTCGTCGACGGCCCCGGCAACAACAGGCGGCCGCCCGACATGGACCGCGCCACCTGGAAGGAGACCCTCAGCGAGCGCCGCACCGCGTGGCGCACGCCCCGCATCGACACGCTCGAGCGGCCCACGCTCAGCATGACGCGCAGAATCGGCCTGCTCAGCCTGCGCGGCTACATCCTATTCGCGATCGTCATCATGGTGATCAAGCTCATCCAGGTCACCACGGCACATTGACTGACCTGTACCGCTCCGAAGCCGGTTAGCAAAAACCACCGCCGATACCGGCCGCGGGGACGGGTTTCCCCGTGCCCCCTGCGATTTTTCGATATCCCAGGCGATCAGGAAATCAGCCCGCCCCGAGCCAGGATCGCGGCCAGCCTATCTAATAGTTACGAAAACCTAACCTGGGAATTGTAATAGCAGTAGAGCGATGGCATGACCGCCTCCCTTCGGGCATACTGTCCGGGCACCGGCGCGGCGGCGCCAGC
>DATJPN010000011.1:0-26551 GCA_035506335.1 Steroidobacteraceae bacterium
GGCTTCAGCGGCATGCCTGCTCGAGTCCGGCGCGGTCAACGTCCGGGGCCACCTCCGTGCGGGCCGCATCCTCCATCAGCATGACGGTGAGGCTGCCATCCGGCGCCGTGGTGATCATGCAGCGTGGTCCCGAGGCCGCGCCGGTGACGGTGATCTGCGGCACGCGCTGCCGCAGGCGGGCGTCGCGGGGCGTGAGCCCGAGTGACCAGTGGGCCGCATCACCCTCCACGGTCAGGGTGAAATCCGTTTCGAGCCGCCGGCGGTTGCCCTCCAGCAGCGCCGAGAAGCTGCTGAGCAGGATCTTCAGCTCGGGGGCACGCTCGAGTGAAAAGGTGCGCGGCTTGCCGGCGCCGCGGACGATGGTGACGGTGTCCCCCCGTATCTGCGTCTGCTCGGAATACGGCTTCGCGACCGTGCGCCCGAGCACGTCCGGCCCGCCGTATTCCAGCTCGCCGGAGACGATCAGGGGACGGCTCAGCAGGGGCGAAAAATGTACTTCCACGAAGGCCGTGGTGGCCGGTGCGGCGCGCGCGAGATGCCGCAGCAGTGCATCCGGATCCGGCACCGCCGCCATCGCCAGGCCCGGCAGCAGCCAGCCCGCCATCTGCAGCAGCCGGACCATCATGCAGACTGCAGCTCGAACACACCGCGTGCGAGGGTCTGCTCCTGTGCGGTGACTTCGAAACGCAGCTCGTGACCATCGCACTCGAGGCTCGCCAGCACCTGCATGCCCGGCAGCCAGGGAGCCGGAAACTTGACCTGGCGCAGGCGCGCGGCTCCCGCCGTCGCGCCCAGCCATCGGTCGGCGGCGTCGAGGACCTGCGCGAGCAGCAGCGTCCCGGGCACCACGGGCGCATCGGGGAAATGCCCCGCAAACACCGGATGGTCCGCCGCGATGCACAGCGGCTGCACGTGGCGGTCGATTGGCTTCCGGGGATTCACGGCGGAACATTAGCATTCCCGGCCCGGGCTCTGCCCCGGGGCTGTGCAGCCGGACGCCGCCGCGTCCCGAAACGGGGCAGGAATCACGCGGATCGCGCGCGCCCCCACGGTGCTCATTGACCCTGCCGGTCGGGTCGGCAATATTCGAAGGCACTCCCGGCCGACAGGGTCAGATCACCGCCATGAACAGCCTCCATGAAGCGTCCCGCGAGAAAGACAGCTGCGGCTTTGGTCTGATCGCCAATCTCGACGACGAGCCGAGCCACGCTCTGTTGCAGACCGCGATCACCTCGCTGAACCGGCTCACCCATCGCGGCGCCGTCGCGACCGACGGCAAGACCGGCGACGGTTGCGGCGTGTCGCTGCGGCGCCCGGAATCATTCCTGCGGGCCGTGGCCCGGGAGGCCGGCCTCGAGCTCGCCGCACGCTTCGCGGCGGGGATTGTGTTCCTGAACACCGATCCGGCGCGCGCCCAGGCTGCGCGGGAACGCCTGGCGGCCGAGGCCGCCCGCGAAGGCCTGGTGCTCGCGGGATGGCGTGTGTTGCCCACGGACCCACGGGCCTGCGGCAGCCAGGCCCTGAAGACCCTGCCGCGCATGGAGCAGGCCTTCATCAACTGTCCCGATGAACTCGACGAGGCGGCCTTCGACCGGCGCCTGTTCATGACGCGGCGGCGCGCCGAGAAAGCCCTCGCGGCCGATCCCGTGTTCTACGTGCCGAGCCTCTCGGCGGTGAACCTCGTCTACAAGGGCATGGTGATGCCGCAGCACCTGGCGGAGTTCTACCCGGATCTCCTCGATCCGCGGCTCGAGAGCTCGGTGGTGGTGTTCCACCAGCGCTTCTCCACGAACACCCTGCCGCAGTGGCGCCTGGCGCATCCGTTCCGGTATCTCGCCCACAACGGCGAGATCAACACCATCGAGGCGAACCGCAACTGGGCGCTGGCGCGCGGGCCGGTCTTCCGCACACCGCTCCTGCCGGATCTCGCGGACATCCTCCCCCTGGTGACGCTGCACGGCTCGGACTCGCAGAGCCTCGACAACATGTTCGAGGTGCTGCTGATGGGCGGCCTCGACCCGATGCACGCCATGCGGCTGCTGGTGCCGCCCGCGTGGCACGGACGCGACGACATCGACGCCGATCTGCGGGCCTTCTACGAGTACTACTCCGTGCACATGGAGCCCTGGGACGGACCGGCGGGGCTGGTGTTCGGCGACGCCCGGTACGTGGGCTGCACGCTCGATCGCAACGGCCTGCGCCCGGCGCGCTATGCCATCACCGCGAATCGCACCCTCACCGTCGCGTCGGAGACCGGCGTGTGGGATTACGAGCCCGAGGACGTCGTGCGCAAGGGCAAGCTCGGGCCCGGCGACATGCTCGTGCTCGACCTGACCACGGGGAGCCTGCTCGAAACCGCGGACATCGACCGCATGCTGGCGGCGCGCCATCCGTACAAGACGTGGCTGAAGAAGGGGGTGCGCTACCTCGAGAGCGACCTCGTCGATCCGAGCCTCGCGGCCGAACCCATGGACACGGACACCCTCGCGCGCTACCAGAAGACCTTCAACGTGAGCACCGAGGAGCGCGAGGAGATCATCCGCGTGCTCGCGCAGGACGAGAGCGAGGCGGTCGGTTCGATGGGAGACGACACGCCGCTGCCGGTGCTGTCCTCGCGGGTGCGGTCGCTGTTCGACTATTTCCGCCAGCAGTTCGCGCAGGTCACGAATCCGCCCATCGATCCGCTGCGCGAGTCCATCGTCATGTCGCTGCAGACGCAGATCGGCCCGGAGTGCAACGTGTTCGTGCCCGCGGCCGAGCACGCGCGGCAGATCGTGCTCGGCTCGCCGATCCTCTCGCAGCGCAAGCTGCGCCAGATCCTCGACGTGAACGTGACCGGGCTCACGCACGCCTTCATCGACCTGCAGTACGAGCCCGCGGAAGGGCTCGAGAAGGCCATCCGCCGGATCTGCGCGCAGGCCGAGGAGGCGGTGCGCGGCGGCAAGATGGTGCTGCTGCTGTCGGATCGCTACCTGGTGCGCGGGAAGCTCCCGGTCCACGCGCTGCTCGCCACCGGCGCCGTGCACCAGCACCTGGTGCGCACCGGACTGCGCTGCCAGTGCAACCTGCTCGTCGAGACCGGCACGGCGCGCGATCCGCATCATTTCGCCTGCCTGATCGGCTTCGGCGCCTCGGCCGTGTATCCCTACATGGCCTACCAGGTACTGTTCGAGATGATGCGCACCGGAGCGGCCACGCTCGATTTCGCGGAGCGCCACGAGCTCGGGCGCTCCTACCGGGCGGGCATCTACAAGGGTCTTTTCAAGATCATGTCGAAGATGGGGATCTCGACCATCGCGAGCTACCGCAGCTCGCAGCTGTTCGAGATCGTAGGCCTCCACGAGAGCGTGGTGAGGCTGTGCTTCGACGGCACGGTGAGCCGCATCCAGGGCGCTGATTTCAGCGACCTGGAGGCCGATCAGAAGACCCTGAGCGCGCGCGCCTGGAACCCGCGCGAGCCCCTCGAGCACGGGGGTCTGCTCAAGTACGTGCACGGCGGGGAATACCACATGTACAACCCGGACGTCATCGCGACCCTGCAGGCGGCGGTCGTCAGCGGCGACTATGAGCGCTACCGGCAGTACGCGGACCTCGTGAATTCCCGACCGGCATCCAGCCTGCGCGATCTGCTGCGCCTGAATCCCTCGGGCGCGCCGGTGCCGCTCGAGGAGGTCGAATCCGAGGCCGCGATCCTCGCCCGCTTCGACAGCGCCGGCATGTCCATGGGCGCGCTGTCGCCGGAGGCACACGAGGCGCTCGCGATCGCCATGAACCGGCTCGGCGCGCGCTCGAACTCCGGCGAGGGCGGCGAGGACTCGGCCCGCCACGGCACCGAGAAGCGCTCCAAGATCAAGCAGGTCGCCTCGGGGCGCTTCGGGGTGACCCCGGAGTACCTGGTCAACGCCGAGGTGCTGCAGATCAAGATGGCCCAGGGCGCGAAGCCCGGCGAGGGCGGGCAGTTGCCGGGGCACAAGGTCAACGAGTCGATCGCGCGGCTGCGCTTCGCACGCCCCGGCGTGGGACTGATCTCCCCGCCGCCGCATCACGACATCTACTCCATCGAGGACCTCGCCCAGCTGATCTTCGACCTGAAGCAGGTCAACCCGACGGCCCTCGTATCGGTGAAGCTGGTCGCGGAGCCCGGCGTGGGCACGGTGGCGGCGGGGGTCGCCAAGGCCTACGCGGATCTCATCACGATCTCCGGCCACGACGGCGGCACCGGCGCGAGCCCGCTGTCCTCGATCAAGTACGCGGGCACGCCCTGGGAACTCGGGCTCGCGGAGGCGCACCAGACGCTGCGCGCGAACGACCTGCGGCACCGGGTGCGGGTGCAGACCGACGGGGGCCTCAAGACGGGCCTCGACGTCATCAAGGCGGCGATTCTCGGCGCCGAGAGCTTCGGCTTCGGCACGGCGCCGATGGTGGCGCTGGGCTGCAAGTACCTGCGCATCTGCCACCTGAACAACTGCGCGACGGGGGTCGCGACCCAGCACAACGTGCTGCGCTCCCGGTACTTCATCGGCCTGCCCGAGATGGTCATGAACTACTTCCGCTTCGTGGCGCGCGAGGTCCGTGAGCTCATGGCCTGCCTGGGCGTGCGGCGCATGCAGGACCTGATCGGCCAGACCCGGTACCTCGAAGTCCTGCCCGGCGAGACGGCCCGTCAGAGGCGGCTTGACCTCTCGCCGCTCCTGTCGCGCGCGGGCCTCGCCGCCGATGCGCCGCAGTTCTGCGCCGGTCCCGCGAACGCGCCCTTCGACAAGGGGGAGCTGGCCGAGAGGATGGTCGCGGACATGCGCGAGGCCATCCGGCACGGCTCCGGCGGCGAGTGGCACTACGCGGTGAAGAACTTCAACCGCTCCATCGGCGCGCGTGTTTCCGGGGAGATCGCCCGGCGCTGGGGCAATTACGGCATGCAGGACAAACCCATCGCGGTTCGGCTGTCCGGCAATGCGGGACAGAGCTTCGGCGCCTGGAACGCGGGCGGGCTGCATCTGTACCTCGAAGGCGATGCCAACGACTACGTCGGCAAGGGCATGGCCGCCGGCCGCATCGTGCTGCGGCCGCCGCGCACCGCGCGCTACCTCGCGCGGGAGACCACGATCATGGGCAACACCTGCCTGTACGGGGCCACGGGCGGCACGCTGTTTGCGGCCGGCACGGCCGGCGAGCGCTTCGCGGTGCGCAACTCCGGCGCCATCGCCGTCGTCGAGGGGGCCGGCGATCATTGCTGCGAATACATGACCGGAGGCGTGGTGTGCGTGCTGGGGCGCACCGGCGTGAACTTCGGCGCCGGCTTCACCGGCGGCTTCGCCTACGTGCTGGACCTGGAGCGCGACTTCGTCGATCGCTACAACCACGAGCTCATCGACATCAGCCGCATCCACTCCGAGGCGATGCAGACCCACCAGCTGCACCTGACGAGCCTGCTCGAGCAGCACGTGGCCGAGACCGGCAGCCTCTGGGGCGAGGAGATCCTCCACGATCTGCGCAGCTTCGCCGGGAAGTTCTGGCTGGTGAAGCCGAAGGCCGCATCGATCGACTCGCTGATCGAAAACCTGCGCCGGGCCGCCTGAGGAAAGCATCATCATGGCCGACAAGAACCTGCAATTCCTGGAAGTCCCGCGCACCGACCCGGACAAGCTGCCCGTCAACGTGCGGGTCGGCGGATACTCGGAGATCTACGCCTCGTTCAGCGCCGAGGCGGCGGGACTCCAGGCCGGTCGCTGCCTCGCGTGCGGCAATCCGTTCTGCGAGTGGAAGTGTCCGGTGCACAACTACATCCCGAACTGGCTGAAGCTGATCCAGCAGGGGAAGCTGTTCGAGGCGGCCGAGCTGTCCCACAAGACCAATTCGCTGCCGGAGGTGTGCGGGCGGATCTGTCCGCAGGACCGGCTGTGCGAGGGCGCCTGCACGCTCAATGACGGCCTCGGCGCCGTCACCATCGGCTCCATCGAGAAATACATCACCGACGAGGCCGTGAAACAGGGCTGGAAGCCCGACATGACCCACGTCCGGGACACCGGCAAACGCGTCGCGATCGTGGGCGCCGGACCCGCGGGGCTCGGCTGCGCGGACATCCTGGCGCGCAACGGCGTCAAGGCGGTGGTCTTCGACCGCTACCCGCGCATCGGCGGCCTGCTGACCTTCGGCATTCCGCCGTTCAAGCTCGAGAAGCACATCGTCGAGGCGCGCCGCGCGCTCATGGAAGGCATGGGCGTGGAGTTCCGCCTGGGCGTCGAGATCGGCCGGGACCTGTCGCTCGAAGCGCTCGCGGAGCAGTTCGATGCGGTATTCCTCGGCATGGGCACCTACCGGTACGTGAAGGGGGGCTTCCCCGGCGAGGACCTGCCGGGTGTCCACGAAGCGCTGCCGTTCCTGATCTCGAACGTCCGCCACGAGCTCGGCATGACCGGCACGCCGGAGGGCTGGATCAGCATGCAGGGGCGCCGGGTCGTGGTACTCGGTGGCGGCGATACGGGCATGGACTGCAACCGCACCGCGATCCGCCAGGGCGCGGCTTCCGTGACCTGTACCTATCGGCGTGACGCCGACAACATGCCCGGGTCGCGCCGGGACTACAAAAACAGCAAGGAAGAGGGAGTGGAGTTCCTGTTCAACCGCCAGCCCATCGAGATCGTCGGCGCCGAACGGGTCGAGGGCGTGAAGGTGGTCCAGACCCGCCTCGGGCCCCCCGGACCCCGTGGCCGGCGGGTCCCCGAGACCATCCCGGGATCCGAGGAAGTCATCCCGGCCGATGCGGTCATCGTGGCCTTCGGCTTCCTGCCGAGCCCCCCCGCCTGGCTCGAAACGGCGGGCGTGAAGCTGCATCCCGACGGCCGGGTGCGGGTTTCGGCCGCCCGGGACACGCCTTTTCAGACTACCAATTCCAAGATCTTCGCCGGTGGTGATATGGTTAGAGGTTCCGACCTCGTCGTGACCGCCGTATTCGAGGGTCGCGAGGCTGCCCGGGGGATACTCGGGGTCATCGGCGTGAATCAGGCCGAACAGGCCGCCTGAAGGGCGCGAGGCGCCCCAGGGTTTTGGGGCAAAGCGTGAGCAGGAATACAACCGCGCCGGGGGCCAGCACCGGTGCTCAAAAGGTGTCGGCAATGACTCAGAGAGCGCCGCATGTGCGGCCGGGAAAGCAGGGCCTCTACGATCCGCAGTTCGAGCACGATGCCTGCGGAGTCGGCTTCGTTGTCGACATAAAGGGCCGCAAATCCCACCGGATCCTGCAGCAGGCCATCGAGGTCCTGCGCAACCTCGACCATCGCGGCGCCAGCGGCAGCGAGATCAACACCGGCGACGGTGCCGGTGTCCTGCTGCAGATGCCCCATGCGTTCTTCAAGGAAGTCGCCCGCAAGGCCCGCCTCAACCTGCCGGCCCCCGGAGCCTATGGCAGCGGCATCATCTTCCTGCCGCGCAACCCCACGCGGCGGCGCCGGCTCGAGGAGCATTTCGAGCAGATCGTGCAGTCGGAGGGCCAGACCCTGATCGGCTGGCGGACGCTGCCGACCGACAACTCGATGCTCGGCGAGGCGGCCAAGGGCAGCGAGCCGTTCATGCGCCAGGTGTTCATCGGCCGTGACCCCGCCCTGACGGACGAGGCGGTGTTCGAGCGCAAGCTCTACGTGATCCGCAAGCGCGCCTACAGCGAGATCCGCGCCTCGACCATGGACGGCGCCGAGTACTGGTACGTGCCGAGCCTGTCGCACAAGACCATCGTCTACAAGGGCATGCTGCTCACCGGCCAGCTCGCGCGGTACTTCCGGGACCTGAACGATCCGGCCATGGAGACGGCGCTGGCGCTGGTGCATTCGCGCTTCAGCACCAACACCTTCCCGAGCTGGGACCGCTCGCATCCCTACCGCTACATCGCCCACAACGGCGAGATCAACACCCTGCGCGGCAACATCAACTGGATGAAGGCCCGCGAGGCGCTGTTCGAGTCGGATGTGTTCGGCGAGGACATCAAGAAGATCCTGCCGATCATCAATCCGAACGGCAGCGACTCGGCGATGTTCGACAACACGCTGGAGCTGCTGGTGCTCGCCGGGCGCTCCCTGCCGCACGCCGTGATGATGATGATTCCGGAGCCGTGGTCGAATCACGAGAACATGGATGATTCGCTGCGCGCCTTCTATGAATACCACTCCAGCCTGATGGAGCCCTGGGACGGCCCCGCCTGCATCGCCTTCACCGATGGCCGCAAGATCGGCGCCGTGCTCGACCGCAATGGCCTGCGGCCGTCGCGCTACTACGTGACCCGCGACGACATGGTGGTGATGGCCTCGGAGGCCGGCGTGCTCGACCTGCCGCCGGAGGACGTGCTCATCAAGGGCCGGCTGCAACCGGGGCGCATGTTCCTGATCGACACCGAAGCCGGTCGCATCGTCGGGGACGAGGAGATCAAGCGCCAGGTGGCGAGCGAGCGGCCCTACCGGCAGTGGCTGGACGGACATCTGCTGCACCTGTCGGATCTGCCGGCGGCGCCCGAGGTGCCGGTGCCGGACCACGACACGCTGCTGCAGCGACAGATCGCCTTTGGCTACACCTTCGAGGACCTGCGGGTGCTGATGACGCCGATGGCCAGGAGCGGCGTCGAGGCCGTGGGCTCGATGGGCAACGATGGGGCGCTGGCGGTGCTGTCTTCCAGGCCGCGCCTGCTGTACGACTACTTCAAGCAGCTGTTCGCGCAGGTCACGAACCCGCCCATCGACTGCATCCGCGAGGAACTGATCACCGCCTCCGAGGTGTGGCTCGGCTCGGAGGGCAACCTGCTGATGCCGCAGCCGGCCGATTGCCGGCGCCTGGAGCTCGCAGGCCCGATCCTCACCAACGAGGAGTTCGCGAAGGTCCGCCGACTGCAGGCCCCGGACCTCAAGGTCGGAGTGCTGTCGATCCTGTTCCGCGCCTCTCGCGGTGAACGCGGGCTGGTCAAGGCCGTGGAGGAGCTGCGGCTGGAGGCGAAGCGCATGGTGCAGGAGGAGGAGGTCAACATCCTCATCCTGAGCGATCGCGGCGTGAACCGCGATTTCGCCGCCGTGCCCTCGCTGCTGGCCGTCTCGGCCCTGCACCACTACCTGATCCGCGAAGGCCTGCGCACCCAGGTGAGCCTGGTGCTGGAGACCGGCGAGGCGCGCGAAGTGCATCACTTCTCGCTGCTCATCGGCTATGGCTGCAGCGCCATCAATCCCTACCTCGCGTTCGAGACCCTGGACGGCATGATCCGCGACGGGTTGCTGCAGGACATCGATCACGCGAAGGCCTGCGGCAACTACTCCAAGGCCGCCACGAAGGGCGTCATCAAGGTGATGTCGAAGATGGGCATCTCCGCCGTGCAGAGCTACCACGGCGCCCAGGTCTTCGAGGCGGTCGGCCTGCGCCAGGACCTGATCGATGAATACTTCACCTGGACGCCCTCGCGCATCGGCGGCATCGGCATGGATGTCGTGGCACAGGAGGTCATGATGCGGCACCGCGCCGCGTTCCCGGCGCGCGGCACCCACGACACCTCCTTGAGCGCCGGCGGCCAGTACCAGTGGCGCAGCGACGGGGAGACCCACCTGTTCAGCCCCGAGGCCATCCACCGCCTGCAGAAGGCGGTGCGCACCGGCAGCTACGCGACCTACCGCTCCTACGCCCAGCTGATCGATGACCAGTCCACGAACCTGTGCACGCTGCGCGGACTGCTCGAGTTCAAGGCCGGGGATCCGGTTCCCCTCGAGGAGGTCGAGCCGGTCGCGAGCATCGTCAGGCGCTTCAAGACCGGCGCCATGTCCTACGGCTCCATCAGCAAGGAGGCGCACGAGACCCTGGCCGTCGCGATGAACCGCATCGGGGGCAAGAGCAACACCGGTGAGGGTGGCGAGGACCCGGAGCGCTACCAGGTCCTGCCCAACGGGGATTCGCGCAACTCGGCCATCAAGCAGGTGGCCTCGGGGCGCTTCGGCGTGACCAGCGAGTACCTCGTCAACGCGCGCGAGCTGCAGATCAAGATGGCGCAGGGCGCCAAGCCCGGCGAGGGC
Source organism: Steroidobacteraceae bacterium (assembly GCA_035506335.1). Lineage (GTDB taxonomy): Bacteria > Pseudomonadota > Gammaproteobacteria > Steroidobacterales > Steroidobacteraceae > DAIDKA01. The sequence continues at coordinate 10,032 of DATJPN010000011.1, forward strand.
GGGCAGCTGCCCGGCTCGAAGGTCTATCCGTGGGTGGCCAAGACGCGGCACACGACGGCCGGCGTCGGACTGATTTCGCCGCCGCCGCACCACGACATCTACTCCATCGAGGATCTGGCGGAGCTGATCCACGACCTGAAGAACAGCAACCGCGATGCGCGCATCAGCGTGAAGCTCGTGGCCGAAGTGGGCGTGGGCACGATCGCCGCCGGGGTTGCGAAGGCCCACGCGGAAGTGGTGCTGATCAGCGGCTACGACGGCGGCACCGGTGCCTCGCCGCAGACCTCGATCATGCACGCCGGACTGCCCTGGGAGCTGGGCCTGGCCGAGACGCACCAGACCCTGGTGCTCAACAACCTGCGCAGCCGCATCCGCGTCGAGACCGACGGCCAGCTGAAGACCGGCCGCGACGTGGCCATCGCCGCGCTGCTCGGGGCCGAGGAGTTCGGGTTCGCGACCGCACCGCTGGTTTCGATGGGCTGCATCCTGATGCGCGTGTGCCACCTGAACACCTGCCCGGCCGGCGTCGCGACGCAGGATCCGAAGCTGCGCGAGCGCTTCGCCGGCACTGCCGAACATGTCGTCAACTTCATGCAGTTCGTCGCGCAGGACCTGCGCGAGCGCATGGCGCAGCTGGGCTTCCGCACCATCGATGAAATGGTGGGGCGGGTGGATCGGCTCGAGCCGCGCAAGGCCGTCGCCCACTGGAAGGCGCGCGGCTTCGACTTCTCGAACATCCTCTACCAGCCTGACCTCGGACCGGAGATCGGCCGCTTCTGCACCGACGTCCAGGACCATGGCCTGGAGAAGTCCCTGGACGTGACCACGCTGCTGGCGTTGTGCCGGCCGGCCATCGAGCGCGGCGAGCCGGTGCGCGGGGAGATCGCCATCCGCAACGTGAACCGGGTCGTCGGCACCATCACCGGCAGCGCCATCACGCGCCGCTGGGGCGCGAAGGGGCTGCCCGAGGACACCGTGCAGCTGCTGTTCAAGGGCTCCGCGGGCCAGAGCTTCGGCGCCTTCATGCCCCCCGGCATGACCTTCCGGCTCGAGGGCGATGCCAACGACTACGTGGGCAAGGGGCTCTCGGGCGGCCGCATCATCGTCAAACCGTCGCCGGCCGCGACCTTCGTGCCCGAGGAGAACATCATCATCGGCAACGTCGCGCTGTACGGCGCGACGGCCGGTGAAGCCTGGTTCCGCGGCATGGCGGGCGAGCGCTTCGCGGTGCGCAACAGCGGTGTGAAGACCGTGGTGGAAGGCGTCGGCGATCACGGCTGCGAGTACATGACCGGTGGCCGCGTCGTGGTGCTCGGGCCCACGGGGCGCAATTTCGCGGCCGGCATGTCCGGCGGCGTCGCCTACGTTCTCGACGAGGCCGGCGACTGCCGCAATCACATCAACAGGCAGATGGTCGCGGTCACCGGCGTCGACGACGAGGAGGACCGCGCCGAACTGCGCGAGCTGATCGAGCGGCACTGGCACTACACCGGCAGCGGCCGCGCCCGGCGGGTGCTCGATTCCTGGGACACGAGCGTCGCGAAGTTCGTGAAGGTCATGCCGAAGGACTACCAGCGGGTGCTGGCCTGCATCAAGAAGGCGCACGACCAGGGCCTCACGGGCGACGAGGCCATCATGGCCGCATTCGAAGAGAACGCGCGCGACCTCGCGCGCATTGGCGGGAACTGAGTTTCATCATGGGCAAGCCGACCGGATTCATCGAGTATTTGCGGGAACTGCCCGTGGACCGCACACCGCTGGAGCGCATCCAGGACTGGCGTGAGTTCCATTTCCACATGGAGGACAAGCGCCTGCGCCACCAGGGGGCGCGCTGCATGGATTGCGGCGTGCCCTTCTGCCACACCGGCAAGCTGATCAATGGCGGCGCCTCGGGCTGCCCGGTCAACAACCTCATTCCGGAGTGGAATGACCTGGTGTACCGGGGCCTGTGGCGCGAGGCGCTCGAACGGCTGCACCGGACCAACAACTTCCCGGAGTTCACGGGGCGCGTGTGTCCGGCGCCATGCGAAGGCTCGTGCGTGCTGGGGATCAACGCCCCGCCGGTGACCATCAAGAACATCGAAAACGCGATCATCGACAAGGGCTGGGAGGAGGGGTGGGTGCTGCCCGACTCTCCCGCCGAACGCACCGGCAAGAGCGTCGCGATCGTGGGCTCGGGGCCCGCCGGACTCGCCGCGGCCGCGCAGTTGAACCAGGCGGGGCACCTGGTCACCGTGTTCGAGCGCGCGGACCGCCCGGGAGGCCTGCTCATGTACGGCATCCCGAACATGAAGCTCGACAAGCGCGAAGTGGTGATGCGCCGGATCAAGCTCATGGAGGAGGCCGGCGTCCGGTTCCAGTGCGGAGCCAATGTCGGCACGAACGTCGACGCGCGCACCCTGCGCAAGGACTTCGATGCGGTGGTGCTGTGCACCGGCGCGACGGTACCGCGCGACCTGAACGTCGACGGCCGGCAGTTGAATGGCGTGCATTTCGCGATGGACTACCTCACCGCCAGCACCAGGGCACTGCTCGACGGCGGGCCGGACCAGGCGGCCATCCATGCGCGGGGCAAGGACGTGATCGTCATCGGCGGGGGCGACACGGGCACCGACTGCGTCGGCACCGCCATGCGCCAGGGCTGCCGCAGCGTGACTCAGTTCGAGATCATGCCCGAGCCGCCGCGGGACCGCGCGCCCGACAATCCCTGGCCGGAGTGGCCGCGGGTCTACCGCATGGATTACGGCCAGGAGGAGGCCGCCGCGCGCTTCGGCTCCGATCCGCGGGTGTACCTGACCACCGTCAGGAAGTTCACCGGCGACGCCCGGGGCGATGTGGCGCAGCTCTCGACCGTGAGGATCGGCTGGGAGAACAGCGACGGGCGCATGCGCCCGGTGGAAGTGGCCGGGAGCGAGGAGAGCCGCCCGGCGCAGCTGGTGCTGCTCGCCATGGGCTTCCTCGGCCCCGAGTCCGCGCTGATCACGGACCTTGACCTGCAGATCGACGCGCGCACCAACATCGAGGCCCAGTACGGCAGCTTCGCGACCAGCGTCGAGGGTGTGTTCGCCGCCGGCGATTGCCGGCGCGGCCAGAGCCTGGTGGTGTGGGCCATCAACGAGGGACGCGGCGCCGCGCGCGAGTGCGACCGCTTCCTGATGGGCGCTACGGATCTGCCGTAGCGGCGCCGCTCGTCTGCGCTGACCGCTCCAGTTCCCGCACCAGCGCGGCGCGCCAGTCGGCGTCGCGCAGTCCGATCCCGGGCGGCAGCAGGAGCGCGGCGGCTTGCGGATGCCGCAGCCGCTCGGCCCGGAAGGCCGCGAAGTCCGCGTTGAAGCGGACCCTGCCGTCCGCGGCCGCGGCGCCGTCGATTCGCGCCCAGAAGGTCCACCACTGCTTGGTCTGCAGCAGCGCATCCTCGACCGACACGGCGGCGCTTCGGCACGCGGCCGGAGCGGGCGCGCCGTCCGGCGCGCCATGGCCGCTGCGCCACTGGCACAGGAACAGCGCCCGCTCGAGGCCGTCGCGCTCGCCGGCGTCGCCGATCGGGTCCGAGGCGCCGGCCGCGGCGCCGAGGGCGAGCAGCACCGCGCCGCTGCAGGCCGCCCGCATCGCGCTTCGCAGGCTCACGTGTAGCGCTGCCGGATGAGCAGCCCCGCGAGGGTCGCGAACCCGAGGGTCGCTCCGGCGACGAAGGTGTGCGTGGCTCCGAAGCGCTCCCACAGCAGCCCCGCGAGCGCGCTCGCGACGAGCAGCGCGACGCCGCTCACGAGGTTGAAGATCCCGTAGGCCGTGCCGCGCAGGTCCGGCGGCGCGACATCCGCGACCATCGCGGCGAGCAGTCCCTGCGTCATGCCCAGGTGCAGGCCCCACAGGCCGATGCCCGCCCACACGAATTCCCATCGGGCGCTCCACGCCAGCAGCAGATCGGCGCAGATGAGGGTCGCGATGCCCGCCGACAGCAGCCGCGGGCGGCTGACGCGATCCGAGAGCCAGCCGAGCGGATAGGCGGCCAGCGCATAGATCGTGTTCATGCCCACGAGCACCAGGGGCGCGAAGGCCGCCGGCAGGCCTCCCTGCGAGGCGCGCAGGATCAGGAAGGCCTCGGAGAACCGTGCCAGCGAAAACGCCGCCCCGATGCCCACGAGGCCCCAGAATGCCGCGGGGACCCGCCGCACGTTGGCGCGGGTGAGCGGATTCGCGCGGGGCCGGTCCGGCGAGCGGTCCGGCTCGCGTACGGCGAAATACAGCAGCGCCACCGCCATCACTCCGGGAACGACCGCCACCGCGAACACCTTGCGGAAGGCATTCGACCACAGCAGCATGAGACCGATTCCGAGCAGGGGCCCGAGGAATGCGCCGACCGTGTCGAGCGACTGCCGCAGGCCGATGGCTGCGCCGCGCACTCCCGGCGGCGTGATGTCCGCGATCAGCGCATCGCGGGGCGCATCGCGGATGCCCTTGCCGATGCGGTCCGTGATCCGCGCGAACAGGATGAATCCCGGCGCCGGCGCGATCGCGAACAGGGGCTTGGAGAGCGCGCCGAGCCCGTAGCCGAGCAGCACCAGCGGCTTGCGCGTGCCCCAGAAGTCGGAGAGCACTCCGGAGAACACCTTGACGATGAGCGCCGTGGCCTCGCCGCTGCCTTCGACGAGGCCCACCATCAGCGTACTGGCGCCGAGGCTCCCGACCAGGAACACCGGCAGCAGTCCGTGGATCAGCTCGGAGGAAATGTCCATCAACAGGCTGACGAGCCCGAGCGCCCAGATCGCCCGAGGAATGCGGCCGGGAACGATCTTCATCGCAGGCATTGGCATAGTATGCGCGCGGAAAAAAAAACCCCGCCATGAGCGGGGCTTTACGTGGGCAGGTCCTCACCGACCGGGTCAATCATTGTCAGCTACGGCCAAGTCCGCAAACTCCGGCGCACTTCGCGTCGCGTCGCCACAGGCGTCAATTCACCACGGTTCGGCGGTGGAGCTAACGAGCTCCGGTCTGGCAATTGCAGACTGCGTGGCACTTCACGCTACCCGCCCATGGCCGTCGCACAATTGGCGAAGGCCCTCCGTGCCTGTGTTAATCGCCCAAGTTTCTCAGTTCTTCCTTCCCGAAATCTGTTCGCTGCGCGCATCACTGGTGGTAAGAAATTGTGACCACACAGGTGCCATCACCGAGGCCTTATGTCATAAGAACAACCAAAACAGATGGTTATTCGAACTTCCCGACACAGTCCACCGAGTAATAGTACCGGCTTTTTATAGCTTATGCATGTGGCAGTTGTGAGACAGACGGGAATTGATGCGTCAACTCGGCCGCGGCAGTACGACCGTGAACCGGGCGCCGCTGCCATCCGGCAGATTGGCCGCCTCGGCGCGACCGCCGTGGAATTCGGCGATCAGCCGCACGATGTACAGCCCTAAGCCGAAATGCGGGCGGCTGTCGCCGCCGGCGCGGGACTGCCACAGCGATTCGAACAGGTGACTGCCCCCCGCCGCGAGCGACGCACCGGCCAGGGCCGGCCCGGGATTGTCGACCTCGATCAGCACCTGGCCGGCATCGGCGAGCAGCCGCAGCGTGATGGTGCCGTGCTCGGGGCTGAAATCGACCGCGTTGTCGATGAGCTTGTCGAGCATCTGCACGATGAGATCCGGCGCGCCCTCGAGCATCACCGGGTCCGCGGGCAGCTGCGCGATGAAGCGCCGCTGCGGGAATCCGGTCCGGTAGGCGTCCGCCGCGCTGTCCATGAGGGCGCGCAGGTCGAAGCGGGTGCGCTCGGCGCCCTGGATGGCCTCTTCCACCCGGGTCGCGGCACCCATGGCGACGAGGATCGCGCTCAGCCGCTCGCTGCCCTCACGGGCGCGATCCAGATAGGTGCGCGCGGCCGGGGATACCGCTTCGGAATCCAGGTTGTCCAGCGAGGAGCGCACGATGGTGAGCGGGGTGCGGATCTCATGGGCGAGCTTCCCGGCGAGTGTCCGCAGGTACCCGGTGTACTCGTTCAGCCGGCCGAGCAGCATCGCGAAGCTGCGGGCCACGTCGCCGAGTTCATCCGGGGCGGAGGTGTCGGGGAAGCTCGTCACGAGGCCTTCACGGGTGAGCGCCGTCTCGCTCGCGCGCCGCAGCCGCGCCAGCCGCCAGGCGAGCCACGCCGCGAAGCTGAACATCAGGATGACCACCAGCGCGCTCGTGACCAGCGTGAAGTCGAGCAGCTGCGTGAGTGCCTTGTCGCGCAGGGTCAGCGAGCGCTCGGCGGTCTCCACGATCTGCACCGACCCTAAGGTCTGGCGCCGGTCGAGGCCCACGATCGGCGAGCGCGCCTCGACCACCTTGCGATCATCCGGGCGCTCCAGCATCCGGCGATACAGCTGCGGCAGCAGGCCGCGGTCGGCGCCGGCGACCGTGGCGGCGAGGGCATCGACCTGCGCGAGCACCGCCTGATCGGTTCCGAGCACGGTCAGCCGCAGACCCGGCTGGATGAACTGGGAGAGGTAGCCGGTGAGCTCCGGTGAGGGAATCAGCAGCCGCCCGAGTGGCGCGAGGGTGTCGCGGTCCAGGGTGCCGAGACTCACCGCTTCGCCGCCGCGCCGGTCGCGTTCATCCACCAGCACGCCCAGGCGCGCGCCCAGCATCGACAGCGGTATGCGCAGTTCGACCCGGTAGCCGCCGTTCATGGGCTGCCAACCGCCGACGATGCGCGGCTCGTCGATGGCGACCTGGCGGCCCAGATCCCGGGTCTCGATCCGGCGCCCGTGCACCGGCCCGGGCTCCGCGGTCGCGATCAGGTACTGGTGCTGCGCGCCGGCCGCGTCGGTGAAGGCCACCCAGATCCGGTCGCCGAAGCCGGCCGGATCGAGCACATCCAGGCCGGGCGCGTCCCACACCACGTGCGCGTCGCGGACCTCGACGAGCAGGTAGGCCATGTGTTCATGCACGCCGGCCAGCAGCGCCACCTGATGCGGGCCATCGGAAATGATGCGCCGGAACGCCGAAGCGCGCGGCCATTCATCGGCATAGCCGTCCAGGAACGGCACGGTCTGCAGCGGCACGGCCTGCAGGTCGTTCGGCCCCGGCGGCGTCAGCCCCGCATCCGGCACCAGGCGATAGAGCAGGTCGGCGCGCCCCTGGAGCGAGGCGGCGATGGTCTGCGCGATGGCCTGCAGGGACTGCTGCTCGCTGTCGCGCAGGGCGGCTTCCATCTCGCGGGCGTACTCGTAGCCGGCGGCCGGCAGCACCAGCGTGGCGAATCCGAGCAGCAGCAGCTTCAGACGCAGCGACATGCCGTGAGGCCCGTCACTCCACCCAGCGATAACCCATGCCGTACACGGTCTGGATGGCGTCGAAATGCGGATCCAGGGCCTGGAACTTGCGGCGAATGCGCTTCACGTGCGAGGTGATGGTGTTGTCGTCGAGCACGACGTTGGCGGCATCCATCAGCTGCTGGCGATTGCGCACGTGCCCGGGATGACGCGCGAGCGCGTGCACGATCCAGAACTCGGTCAGCGACAGCAGCACGACCCGGCCTTCCCACTGCACCTGCATGCGTTCGCCGTCGAGCAGCAGGGCGCCGCGCTGCAGGGTCTGACCGGTGGCCGGCGGCCTGCGCAGGGCCTCGATGCGCCGGAACAGCGCGTTCACCCGCGCGATGAGATGCGGGATGCTCAGGTCCTTGGTCAGGAAGTCATCCGCCCCGAGGCGCAACCCCGACACGGCGTCGAGGTCGCTGTCGCGCGCGGTCAGGAAGATGATCGGCAGTTCCGCCGACATCGAGCGCAGCGCGCGGCACAGCTCGAATCCGCCTTCGGGTTCATCCTCGAGCGAAATGTCGATGATCGCCAGATCCGGCAGCCGCGCGGCGCAGGCCGTCAGGGCCTGCCGGCGGTTGCCATAGGTGCGCACCGAGTAGCCCTCGCGGGTGAAGGCGGCGGCGTAGTTGTCGCGGATGGCCGGCTCGTCCTCGATGATGGCGATGAGTTTCATCGTCCAAGCGTACTGCAACCGGGACGCAGGCGGCAGGCCGTACGCCGCCGGATCGGTCGGACGCCATGATTCGCCACGATTCGCCCGCTCGAGGCCCGGATCCGCACCCCGGCGCCGCCCGATTCGCGGCGTTCAATGCATCCCATGGACGCCAAGGACGATGATCCCGTTGGCCTCACCGACGGCAGCGCGGCAGGGCGGCGCTGGCTGGCGCAGCTGTTCAACTGGCTGGCCGTGCTGGTGCTGCTGTCCCTGGGGGTGCTCACCTGATGCGGTAGAATTCCGGACGCATGAAAATTCCCGAAATCATCATCGTCGAGGTCCTGCACGAGCCGGGCAGCCTTGCCAAGGTGCTGCAGGTGATCGCCGAGGAGGGTCTGGTGCTCGAACACCTGACCGCCCTGCGCCGTGAACAGGGCCGGACCCTCTGGGAGATCACCCTCGAGATGGACGAGGACGCGAACCGGTCGCTGTACGAGCGCATCGACGCCCTGCCGAACGCGCGCTTCGTCGGCAAGTCGGACCGGGTCTTCAACCGGCATCGCGGCGGCAAGATCCGCACCGTATCCCGGGTGACCATCAACACCCTGAACATACTACGGGACGTGTACACCCCGGGCGTGGCGCGCGTGTGCCTGGCCATCAAGGCCGATCCGCACAAGGCGCACGACTACACGAGCATCGATCATACGGTGGCGATCGTCACCAACGGCACGGCCATCCTGGGGCTCGGCGACATCGGCGCGCTGCCGGGCCTGCCGGTCATGGAGGGCAAGGCCGCGCTGTTCGCGGAACTCGTGGACTTGAGCGGCGTGCCGATCCTGCTCAAGACGCGGGATGCGGACAGCGTGGTCGCGAGCATCATGGCCATCGAGCAGTCCTTCGGCGCGATCCAGCTGGAGGATTTCGCGGCGCCCGAGTGCTTCGAGATCGAGGCGCGGCTGCGCGCCACGCTCGAGAAGCCGGTGCTGCACGATGACCAGCACGGCACCGCCGTGGTGACGCTGGCGGCGTTGATCACCGCCACGCGGCGCCTCGGGCGCAGCCTGCGCGCGGGCACCGTCGGGCAGATCGGCCTCGGGGCCGCGGGCACCGGCATCGTGCGGCTGCTGCGCGCCTATGGCGTGGGCCGGGTGCTCGGGGCCGACCGCAACCCCGAGGCCGTCCGGCGCATCGAATCGATGGGCGCCGAAGGGGCGACGCTCGATCAGATCATGGCCGGCTGCGACATCGTGATCGCGACCACCGGCGTCAAGAACCTGATCCCGGCCGCGAGCGTGCGCCCCGGGCAGATCATCCTCGCGCTGTCGAATCCGGAAAGCGAGATCGACCCGCTGGAGGCGATGCAGCGCGGCGCGGCCTTCGCCGCCGACGGCAAGGGCATCAACAACGTGCTGGCCTTTCCGGGGCTGTTCCGCGGCGCGCTCGCGGCGCAGGCGCCGCGCTTCACCGACGCGATGCTGATGGCCGCAGCCGAGACCATCTCGCAGCTGGCCGGGGAGGACCTGGTGCCGAATCCGCTCGACAAGCTCGTCCACGAGCGGGTCGCGGCCGCGGTGATGACTGCGGCCATGCAGCCGGCGGACGCTCAGTCCTGAGCGGCCATCATGCCCTTCAACTTGCCCATCGCCTGAGCTTCGATCTGGCGGATGCGCTCCGCGGAGACCTTGTAGCGATCGGCCAGGTCATGCAGCGTGGACTTGCCTTCGCCGGTCCAGCGGCTGATCAGGATGTCGCGGCTGCGCGCATCGAGCCGGCCGAGGGCGGCCTGCAGGTTGGCATGGCTCACGCTGGCCCACTCTTCCTGTTCGACGCTCTCGGCCGGATCGGCGGCGGGCGCCGGCAGATAGGAGGCCGGGCTGTAGGTCGCATCCTCCTCGTCGCCATCCGGCGTCGGATCGAATGACATGTCGCGCGCCGAGAGGCGCTGTTCCATTTCGGTGACTTCGGCCGTGGTGACGCCGAGGTCGCGGGCCACGGCGGCGGTCTCCTCGTGCGTCAGCCAGGAGAGGTTCTTCTTCATGCTGCGCAGGTTGAAGAACAGCTTCCGCTGCGCCTTCGTGGTGGCCACCTTGACGAGCCGCCAGTTGCGCAGGACATACTCGTGGATCTCGGCGCGCACCCAGTGGACGGCGAAGGACACCAGGCGCACGTTGGCCGCCGGGTCGAAGCGCTTCACGGCCTTCATGAGGCCCACGTTGCCTTCCTGGATGAGGTCGCCGATCGGCAGGCCGTAGCCGCTGTAGCCGCGCGCGATGTGCACGACGAAGCGCAGATGTGCGAGCACCAGTTTGCGCGCCGCATCCAGATCGTCTTCGACCCGGTAGCGGACGGCGAGAGCGTGCTCTTCGTCGCGCGACAGCACCGGTATGCGGCTGACGCGATCCATGTAGGCCTCGAGGCTCCCGAGCGGCCCCGCCAGGGCGAGGTCTGACTGAGGAGCGACCAGTGCGGTAGCGGTCGTCATGCGGGCTCCCTTGTTCGAACTTTCACTTGGAAGAAATTTTAGCACTCGGGGTATTGGAGTGCTAAGACCTTGCGGAGTTCAACTTGGTGCTGGTCGTTATATCTATCAAAAACAATATCTTATATACTGCTAAGCTCGCGGTTCGATGCCCCGGAGGTGCCGGGCCGCGGCGATCCAGGCGCCGAGCCATCCCAGGCCCATGCCGGCCGCAAACACCAGGGCGACCTCCCGCGCGCCCGGGCCGTCCAGACTGAAGCGGCTGCCGTAGAGCTGCGCGAGGGAGGCAACCGGTGCGCGCAACACCAGCACGCCGGCCGCGACCATCGCCCAGGCGAGCAGCGCGCCCCCCAGGCCGTAGAGGACGCCCGTGTACAGGAACGGCCTGCGCACGAAACCGGTGGACCCGCCGACGAGCCGGACCACTTCGATCTCGGGCCGGCGCCCCTCGATTTCAAGGCGGATGGTGTTGCCGACCACGGCCAGCACGCCGGCCCCGAGCAGCGCGGCGGCGATGCCCAGCAGCCGGCGCAGCAGATCGAGGATGGCGTTGAAGCGCAGCACCCACTCATCGTCCAGCTGCACCAGGTCCGCCTCCGGCCAGGCCGCGAGGTAGCGCTTGAGCGCCGCGAGGTCCGCCGGGGAACTGGCCTCGGGCGAGGGATGCAGGTGCAGCACGTTGGGCAGGGGATTGTGTCCGAGGGACTGCAGCGCCGCCCCGAAGCCGGAGTACTCGCGGAATTCCTTCAGGGCGTCGTCGGCGCCGATGACCTGCACGGCGGCCACGCCCGGGTGCGCGCGCGCGCTCTGGGCGAGCTGCTGCGCGCGCGCCAGGGCGATCTCCGGCTTCAGGTACACCGTCACATCCATCACGCCGGTGAAGCCGCCGGTGGCGCGCATCGCGTTCGCGACGAACTGCGACAGCGCCAGCGGCAGCGCGAGCGCGAGGCCGATGACGAGCACCGTCAGCAGCGTCGCGAAGGGCGCGCGCGCCAGGCGCGCGATGGACCCGGAGAGCGCCCGGGCGTGGTGGCCGAGGTAGCCCGCGGCCATCGGCTAGCGAGTCGCCGTCATGCTGGGCAGGGGTGCATCCGCGTTGCCCTGGACCGCGCCGTCGTCGAGGACGATGGTGCGCTGGCCGAATTCATGCACGACATGCAGGTCATGGGTCGCGACGACCACGGTGACCCCGACATCCTGGAAGCGCTTGAAGAGCCGCATGACCTCCAGGGCCAGGCCCGGATCGAGGTTCCCCGTGGGCTCATCGGCGATCAGCACCGCGGGTTTGCCGACCACGGCGCGCGCGATGCCGACGCGCTGCTGTTCTCCCACCGAGAGCTCGTTTGGCCGCATGCGCTCCTTGCCCAGCAGCCCGACCTGGTCGAGGGCCGCACGCACCCGCTTGCCCGTTTCGGCCTGGCTCGCGCCGGCGACGCTCAGCGGCAGGGCGACGTTGTCGAACACGGTGCGGTCATCGAGCAGCCGATGCTCCTGGAACACCACGCCGAGCGCGCGACGGTAGGCCGGCAGGTGCCGCGGTCTCAGGGCGGCCAGATTCTGGCCATTCACCACGACCGTGCCGCGGGTCGGCCGCTCCAGCATCGCGACCAGCTTGAGCACCGTGCTCTTGCCGGCGCCGGAACGACCGGTCAGGAACACCATCTCGCCGCGATCGATGCTGAAGCTCGCGGCGCGCAGCGCCTCGCGCCCGTTCGGATATCGCTTGGTGACGCGCTCGAAGTGGATCATGCGCTGGAGACGGCGGGGCTTTGCGGCGCACCCGCGCCATCGACGAGGGCGGCGGCGAACTCCTCGGCGTTGAACTCGCCGAAGTCGCCCGCCTGCTCGCCGATGCCGATGAAGCGGATCGGCAGCTTCAGCCTGCGGGCGATGGCGAGCACGATGCCGCCCCGCGCCGTGCCGTCGAGCTTGGTCAGCACGAGCCCCGTGACGCCGATCGCCTGGTGAAACTGCACGGCCTGCGACAGGGCGTTCTGCCCCTGGTTCGCGTCCAGCACCAGCAGCACCTCGTGAGGTGCACTGGCGTCGACCCGCTGGATCACGCGGCGGACCTTCTTCAGTTCCTCCATGAGGTGGGTCTGGCTGTGCAGGCGGCCGGCGGTATCGGCGATCAGCACGTCGGTGCCGCGCGCGCGCGCGCTCTGGGCGGCGTCGAACACCACCGCGCCCGGATCCGCCCCCGCCTGCTGGGCGATCAGCGTCGAGCCGGTGCGGCTCGCCCAGATCTGCAGCTGTTCGATGGCGGCGGCGCGGAAGGTGTCGCCGGCCGCGAGCATCACGCTGTGTCCGGCGGCCGTGAGCCGCTGGGCGAGCTTGCCGATGGTGGTGGTCTTGCCGGAGCCGTTCACCCCGACGACGAGGATCACGAAGGGCCGATGCCGCGAATCGATCACCAGGGGTCGCGCGCACGGGGCGAGGATCTGCGCCACCGACTCGCGCAGCGCGGCGCGCAGGGCCCCGACATCGGCCAGTTCCTGGCGCGCGACGCGCTGCTGCAGCTCCTCCAGGATGTGTTGCGTGACTTCCACGCCGACATCGGCGCCGAGCAGCCGCGTTTCGAGCTCCTCGAGGATCTGCGCATCGATCCTGCGGCCCCGGAAGACGGCCGCCAGGCCGTCCAGCCAGGAGCCGCCGCGATTCAACCTGCTGCGCAGGCGCTGGAAGAACCCGCCGGTGGGTTCACCGGTCTTGTCGCGTCCGAAAACCATCCTGCTATTGTATGATGATCCGGCTTGGCTGGGCTCGAAAGGCGGGCGTGCGACTTGGCAGCGACTGGTAAGCCCGACACAGGCCCCGCCGCTCACCGCGTGGAGCGCGGCGACCGGGCGCGCAAGCTCCGCATCATCGGTGGCGCCTGGCGCGGTCGCACCTGGCGCTTTCCCCCAGGCGACATCCGGCCGACGCCGGACCGGGTACGCGAGACCCTCTTCAACTGGTTGAGCCCCGCCATCAGCGGCGCACGTTGCCTGGACCTGTTCGCCGGCAGCGGCGCCCTCGGCCTCGAGGCGCTGTCGCGCGGCGCCGCCCGGGCCGTGTTCGTGGAGAGCGAGGCCAGGACGGCGCGCGACCTCAAGCAGACGCTGGCGCTGTGGGGTGGCGAGCGCGCCCGCGCCGCGCAGGTCCTCGTCGCCGAGGCCGACCGTTTTCTGTCCGGTGAGCCTGCGACCTTCGATGTGGTGTTCCTGGATCCGCCGTACGCGCAGCGGTTGCTCGGGCCGGTCGCTGCGCGCCTGGAGGCGGGCGGCTGGCTGGCCCCGGGGGCGCTGATCTACGCCGAATGCCCGGCCCGCGAGCCGCTGCCGCCATGGCCTGCGAGCTGGACCCTGACCCGGAGCGGACGTGCCGGCGAGGTCGGGTATCATCTGCTGCGGAGAACACCTTGAACACGATGCACCGCCACGCCCTGTATCCGGGGACCTTCGATCCCATCACCAACGGGCATGCCGATCTCGTGCGCCGCGCGTGCACGTTGTTCGACCGGGTGGTGGTGGCCATCGCCTCGAATGCCGGCAAGGCGCCGCTGTTCACCCAGGACAAGCGCGTCGAACTCGCGCGCCGGGTGCTCGCCGACCAGCCGAACGTGGAGGTCGTGGCCTACTCGGAGCTCACCGTGGAGTTCGCGCGCCGCCACCAGCTGTCGGTGATCATCCGGGGGTTGCGCGCCGTCTCGGACTTCGAATTCGAATTCCAGCTGGCGAACATGAACCGCCATCTGTGCCGCGACATCGAGACGGTGTTCCTGACGCCGCAGGAACAGTTCACCTTCATTTCTTCTTCGCTGGTGCGCGAGATCGCGGTGCTGGGCGGCGACGTGCACGAGTTCGTGCACCCGATCGTGCTGGCCGAGCTGCAGAAACTGCGGCGCGCTTGAGCTTGCGGGCCGCCTTGCGGCGCCTGCGGGGCGGTCGCGGCAGCACCGGCGCCTGTGCCGGGCGCGGCAGGCGGCCCTCGCGATGCAGGTCCACCGCCCGCCACAGGTACCAGGCCGCGGCGCTGCGATGGGGCGCCCAGCGCTCGCCGAACAGGGCGAGCACCTTCGGGTCGGGCATTTTCTTCAGGCCGTAGGCGAGCCGGAAGCCGTGGCGCACGCCGAAGTCGGCCACCGGCAGCACGTCGGGCCGGCGCAGCTGGAACATCAGCAGCATTTCCACGGTCCAGCGGCCGATGCCCCGCACGGCCGTGAGCCGCTCGATGATCTCGAGGTCGTTCAAGGGATGCAGCGCGTCGCGCTCCGGCACGACACCGCTCACGGTCTTGGCCGCGAGGTCCCGCAGCGCCGCGATCTTCGAGAACGAGAACCCGCAGCTGCGCAGCGCGGCATCCTCGAGCCCCAGCAGGTCCTCCGGAGCGGGGAAGCCGCCCTGGCCGCAGGTGGAGATGAAGCGGTTCAGGATCGATTCGGCGGCCTTGCCGTTCAGCTGCTGGTGCGCGATGGCGCGCGCGAGGGCCTCGTAGGGCGATCGGTCCTCGAGCGATGCGGGCGCGTAAGGACCGGCCGCGGCGATGAGCCGCTTCATCACCGCATCGGACTCGCCCAGGTGCGCAATGATCTCGAGGGTCACGGCTATTTCTGGCAGACGGGACAGTAGTAGGTGGATCGCTGACCCTGGGTCAGCGAGCGGATCGGGGTGCCGCAGATCCGGCACGGCTCGCCCGAACGCTCGTAGACGTAGAGCTTCTGGCGGAAGTATCCCGGATTGCCGTCGGGATTCACATAGTCGCGCAGCGTCGTGCCGCCGACGCGGATGGCCCGCTTCAGCACCTTGCGGATGGCGCCGACCAGGCGCGCCGCTTCCTCGCGCTTCAGGCTGCGGCTGCGGCGCCGCGGACGGATACCCGCCTGGAACAGCACCTCGCTCGCGTAGATATTGCCGACGCCGGTCACGACCTGGCCGTTCATGATCAGCTGCTTCACGGATACCTTGCGGCGCCGCGTGGCGCGCCACAGGTAATCGGCGTCGAAGGCCGGATCGAAGGGCTCCGGGGCCAGCTTCGCGAGCAGCGGGTGGGCCTGCGGATCGCCCGTGACATAGATCAGGCTGCCGAAGCGGCGCGGATCATTGAAACGCACGGTGTGGCCCGCGGTGAGGGTGAGGTCGATGTGGTCATGCGGATCCACCGGCAGGTCGCTCGGGACGACGCGCAGGCTCCCCGACATGCCGAGGTGCCACAGCACCGTGCCATGCGTCAGGCGCAGCAGCAGGTACTTGGCGCGCCGCTGCACCGCGGCGACCTGCTGCCCGGCGAGCAGCTGCGGCAGCCGCGCATCGATGGGCCAGCGCAGGCGCGGGTCGCGAACGGTCAGCCGCAGGATGGTCTGCCCCGCGAGGTGCGGTTCGAGCCCGCGGCGGGTGGTTTCGACTTCGGGCAGTTCGGGCATGACCCCAAGCCTACCCGCAATGAAAAACGCCCGCACGGGGCGGGCGTTCTCGCAGGCCGGAAGCGGCGAAGGATCAGGCGCTGCGGCGGCGCCCGAAGAGTCCGAGGCCACCGAGGCCCGACAGCAGCAGCCACGCCGCGGCCGGCAGCGGCACCGCGGACACTCCGGAGACCGTGACGTTGTCGAAGCGCCAGTTGCCCGAGCTGTTGTTCAGGGCCGTTCCCTGCGTGCTGACGTTCGAGGTGCCGGTCGACGCATTGACCAGCTCGAAGGCGAAGTTCGGATCATTCGCCGCGGCCGGATCGGTGATGGTCGCCGTCAGGCCCGTGAACCAGCCCTGGCCCGCGCTCGAGCCGTTCGTCAGGAGATTGTCGCTGACATACGAGCCGACGACCGAGTTGGCATCCGTGCCGGTGTTGGTCACCAGCGCCAGGCCCGCGTCGGATCCGCCGAGGGTCAGCGGAGCGTTGTGCCAGGTCGTGCCGTCGGTGGTGTATTCGAACTGCAGGTTCGCCTCGCCCTGCGTCGTCGCGTACCAGTCGAAGCTGACGCTGATGCTGGTGTATCCGGCCGTGCTCACGGCGAATACCGCGCCCTGGGTGCCGATCGGCGCCGCGCTCGACCAGCCGTTGGCCGCGCCGCTGGAGCCGGCCCCCGCACGCACTCGCCAGGTGTTGGTCA
>DATJPN010000012.1:0-12642 GCA_035506335.1 Steroidobacteraceae bacterium
TTGTTGTTTGGTAAGGTTGCCATCAGGGCGGACTTGAGCGGCAGCACCGCGGCGCTGCGCATCGCCGGCGACCTGCAGGCGGGGGTTGCCGTGGCCGGCTCCGCGCCGGGTTCCCTGGACGCCTCATTTGACGTCAAAGGCTTGCCGCAGGCACCCGAGGGGCGCGTGCGCGCACGGGGGTCCGTTGCCGGCGCGTCCCTGACCCTGCAGGCCGACGTACAGGTCGATCCGGGCCGGATGCTTCGTGTCAGTGCGCTGCAGGCGGATTGGCAAAGCCTGCATGCGCAAGGCGATCTGACGCTGGCGCAGGAGCTGGACCGCTCCCACGGCGAGCTGCGCTGTGCGATCGGCAACCTCGGCGACTTCAGTGCGTTGCTCGGACGGCACCTCGCCGGGCGGCTTGCGGGGACCTTGACCCTGATGCCGCCGGCCGATGCTGCATCGACCGCCGCCACCAGCCTGCAGGTCACGGCGGACGGACTCGAAGTCGGGTCACTGCCATTCAATGCCACCCTGGCCGGCAGCGGCCCGCTGCATGCCCTGGCGTTGCAGCTTGCGGCGCAGTCAACGGTGCTGGGTGCGCCGGCCACGCTCCGGGCCCAGGGCCATCTGGATGCTCGGCGCCGCAGCCTCACGGTGGCGGCGGCGACCGCCGCGATCCGCGGCATCGACCTGAACCTGCTGCAGCCGGCGCTTCTGGACTTCACGCACGGCCTGGCGCTCACCGGCCTGCGCTTGAGCGCCAGCGATGCGGTGCTGACGGCAGCGGGGGACCTGGCGCCGCAGCTGCGGCTGGACGCCCGGCTCGAAGAGGCCACTCCGGGGCTCATCGACGCGATCCTGCCGGGCTATCTCTCCTCCGGCAGCCTGCTCGGGACCGCGCAGCTGCATGGCACCCTGGCGCATCCGCTGGGCGAATTGCGCCTGACCGGCACCGATCTGCGCGCCGCCGGCGATGCGGCGAGCCTGCCGCTGGCGCAGCTGTCGGCCGGCGTGGATCTCGGCGCCGACGGCGCCCGGGTCGCGCTGCGCTCGACGGCCGGCCAGGCTTCCCATCTCACCATCGAGGGGACGATTCCCTGGAGCGGCCCGATCGCGGTCGACGCCAGCGGCAAGCTCGACCTGTCGCGGCTGAACCCGTTGCTGGAGGCCTTCGGACGGCGCATCAGCGGCACGCTCGATGTCGATGCCCAGGTGGCCGGCACGCTCGCGGCCCCGGCCGTGACCGGCGCCCTGCAACTGCATGGCGGTACCGTCCATGATTACCGGCACGGCATCGACCTCACGCAGATCGAGGGCACGCTCGCGGGTACGCAGGCCGAACTGCGCATCACGCGGCTGACGGCGCATGCCACTTCCGGCACCGTCGGCGTCACGGGCAGCGTGGGAATCCTGCAGCCTGGAGTGCCGGTGGATCTGACATTCACGGCCCGCAATGCGCAGCCGTTCGCCAGCAGCATCGTGACCGCCAGCGGCAACGCCGACCTGAAGTTGACCGGCACGCTGCTGCACGAGCTCAATCTCGCCGGCGCCGTTGCCGTCAACCGCGCGACGGTGGAGATTCCCAACAGCTTTCCGCCCAACGTGGCGGTCCTCGATGTGCGCCGGCCCGGCCAGGCGGTGGCCGGCCCCAGCACCGGAATCAATCTCAACCTGAACGTGACGGTGGATGCCCCGCGGCAGATCCTGGTGCGCGGCCGCGGGCTCGACGCCGAGCTCGGGGGGCGGGTGCAGATCGGCGGCACCGCCACGGCGCCGACCATCGCCGGGGGCTTCGATCTGCAGCGCGGGGTCTTCACGTTGGCCGGCAGCCGCCTGGATTTCTCCTCCGGGAGGGTCGGCTTCACCGGTACCGACATCAAGGGAAAGATCGACCCGACCCTGGATTTCACGGCGCAGACGACCGCGCTCGATGCGAGCGTGACGCTGCGGATCACCGGCGTGGCGGATGCCCCGCAGTTCGAACTCACGAGCGTCCCGCAACTGCCCCAGGATGAGATTCTCGCCCGGCTGCTGTTCGGCGAGAATGCCGGACAATTGACCGCGTTGCAGGCTGCGCAGCTCGGCGCGGCGCTGATGACGCTGACGGGTGTCGGTACGGGGCTCAATCCGCTGGTGGAACTGCAGAAGCATCTGGGCCTGGATCGCCTCGCCGTGGCGAGCAACGACACCAACACACCCGGCAATCCCCAGAACACCGGGACCACGATCGAAGCGGGCCGCTACGTCACCAACCGGATCTTCGTGAACGTGAAGCAGAACACGACGGGCGCCACGCAGCTGCAGATGGACGTGGACCTGACGAGCAAGCTGAAGCTGCAGACCCGGGTGGGTACGGGCACGGCGACCGTGCAGGGCACGACGCCCGACAACGATCCGGGCAGCAGCGTCGGTCTATCGTACCGGTTTGAATACTGAGCGGGCGAGCACGCCATCCAGGGCGCGCCGCGCCGAAAAGCCGCTGTCACGCAGCCGGCGCAGCACCTCGCCGGGCACATCCCGACCGCTCGTGAGCCGGTTGGGGTTGCCGGTGTAGTGGAACAGCACCCCGCCGGGCCGCAGCACGCGGGCGAGCTGCCGGTAGAACGCTTTCGAGTACAGCTCCCCGGCAATCCCGATGCGCGGCGGATCGTGCAGGACCACATCGAAGGTCGCATCGGTGAGCGTCCCGATATGGGTTTCGATGGCCGCATGGCGCAGCGTCAGCCGCGCATCGGGGGGAGGCGACCAGGGGTTCAGCTCCCGCAGCCACAGTACCCCGGGATTCTTCTCGCAGGACAGCACTTGCGCCGCCCCGAGCCGCAGGCACCAGGCCGCGAAGTACCCGAGGCCCCCGCAGGTGTCCAGGACCCGTCGTCCCCGCACGCCCACCAGCTCCACCTTGCGGCGCGCATCCGCGAAGGGTGATTCGCGGGCCGTCGGCAGCATCTTGATGCCGTCGATCTCGAAAGTCGGGGCGCCCCATGGAGTGGGCACCAGCTTGATGAGCGAGCCGGAGTAGCTCGACACCGGTTCGAAGCCGGCGCCGTTCCAGTAATAGATGGTCCGGTCCCGCAAGGCCTGCGGCCAGGGATACAGCGCCCCGTCGCAGGAGAATCCCGCAGACTCGAGAGCGACCTCGGTCACGGTCAGACCCAGATCCACAGAGCAGGCGCAGTGGGTCGCCCCCGCCCGCAGCGCGGCTACCATCACACCCAGATTTTCACTCGTCAGCAGCGGTCCGCGACCCGCCTCGGTCAATGCGATTCCTTGTCGACCAGGAAGGCCACGAGCTTCAGCACCTGGTCCGAGCCGCCGGCCGAGGTGACGGTGAGGCGGTACTTGCCGTTGACGACGATGGTCGGCGTGGAATCGATGAGGCCGTGCAGCACGAAGGCATCGTCGGCCTTCATCTTCACGTCGACGGCGAAGGACTGGCTGACGGCCACGAATTTGTCGACCGGCACGCCGGTGAGCTTGTTGTAGACCTTCGCGGCATCCTCGATCGAGGGAGCCGGACTGCGGAGCCGATTCGTCTGCGAATCGACCACCGCCAGTTCGCCGCTCTTCCAGATCGCGTCGAAGATTCCATCATGGGCCCGTTCGGCGACGCCCAGGATTTCGGCGGTCACATAGGCGCGCTGGAACATCGGCCAGTCCTCGGCCGGATTGAACGATGCCGGAACCAGGGTGAATACGGCATTGGGCGGCAAACTCGCCTTCAGGCGCTTCGCCACGGGCCGGAAATCCGAGCAGTGCGGGCAACCGTAGGAGAACACCTCCGTCACTTCGACCTTGCCGGCCGGGACATTCGTGTGAAGCGAGGGAGTGATGGTGAAGTAGTGCGTGCCCTCGATCCAGGGCGTCTGACCGGACGCCGCCAGGGGCAGCGCGGTCGCGGCCAGACCAAAGAGGGCCACGAGGCGTTGAATCATGTTCGGGTATCCGTGATAGGGTGAGTCAGGTGCAATTATGCCCAGGCTATCCCTTTGATAGCCATGATAATATAGACTGGTGCCCGGAGCCGGAATCGAACCGGCAAGGGGTTGCCCCCGAGGGATTTTAAGTCCCTTGCGTCTACCAATTTCGCCATCCGGGCCACGCGCAGGCCGCCCGGCCGGCGATTCTACAGAACATCCTCGCGGCAGGCGGTGGTGACCATGTCCGGTTCAATGTTGCGCGCGGAAAACCTGCACCTCTGGCGCGCGGACCGCCACGTCCTCAGGGGCGTCGACCTCGCGGTGCGTGGCGGGGAGTTGCTGCAGCTCACCGGGGCGAACGGTGCCGGCAAGACCACGCTGCTGCGCGCGCTGTGCGGCCTGAATCACCTGGAGGAGGGCCGCGTGTTCTGGAAGGAGCGCGACGTGCGCGAGGACCGCGAGGGCTTTCATGCTTCCCTGGTCTACCTCGGGCACGCGCCGCCGCTGAAGCCGGACCTCTCGGGGGTCGAGAACCTGGGGTTCTGGATGGGCATGCGCCGCCGGATCTCGCGTGAAGCGATCGACGCCGCCTTGGCGCGGACGGGTGCGGGCGGATTCGCGACACGCCCGGTGCGCACCCTGTCCGCCGGCCAGCGGCGCCGGGTGGCCCTCGCCGGGCTGGTGCTCGCGTCGGTGCCGCTGTGGCTGCTCGATGAGCCGACCACCAACCTGGACAGCGGCGGCCAGGAGCTGGTCGCGGCGCTGGTGGATGCCCATCTGGCGGCCGGGGGCCTCGCGATCGCGGCCGTTCACCATCGGCTCGGCATCGAGCCGGCGCGCGCGCGCGAATTGAATCTCTCCGCGTGATGTCGCCGACGCCTCCCGAACCCACCGCGCCGCTCACGGCGCTGCGGCTGGTCATCGCCCGTGACCTCATGCTGGCGTTCCGGCGGCCCGAGGAGCTGATCCATCCGCTGGCGTTCTTCGTGCTCGTGACCGCGCTGTTTCCGCTCTCGTTGGGCCCGGAGCCCTCGACGCTGCGGGTGATCGCTCCGGGAGTGCTGTGGGTCGCCGCACTGCTCGCGGCGTTGCTGGCGCTGGATTTCCTGTTCCGCGACGATGCCCAGGACGGCACGCTCGAGCAGTTCGCACTCTCCGGTCAGTCGCTCACCGGGCTGCTGCTGGGCAAGACCGCGGCGCACTGGCTGCTGACCGGCGTGCCCCTGTCGGTGATGGCGCCGCTGATGGGCTACACGCTGGGCGTGCCAGCCTCCGCCAGCCTCGGTATCATGGCGACGGTGGCCCTCGGGAGCCTGGCCTTGAGTTTCATCGGCTCCATCGGCGCGGCGCTGACCCTCGGAGCGCGGCGCGGCGGGGTGCTGCTTTCCATATTGATCCTGCCGCTGGCGGCCCCGATCCTGATTTTCGGGAGCAGGGCCACGGAACTGGCGATCCGCGGGGAAGCGTACCTGGCTCCGATGGAACTGCTCGGCGCCATCGTGGTCCTGTCCTTCACCCTGGCGCCCCTGGCCGCGGCGGCGGCCGTTCGCATCAGTCTGGAGTAGACGTAACGTGACGTGGACGTGGTTTCACCGGCTGGGTTCCCCGCCGTACATCTACCGCCTGGCGGGACGCCTGACGCCGTGGTTTGCCTGGAGCGCCGCCGCGCTGATCGTGGGCGGACTGTTCGGCGGGCTGCTGCTCGCGCCGCCGGACTACCAGCAGGGTGATGGATTCCGGATCCTCTACGTTCATGCGCCGACCGCCTGGCTGTCGCTGATGGTCTACACCTGGATGGGCGTGGCGGCGGCGGTGGGCCTGATCTGGCGCATCAAGGTCGCGCATGCGCTCGCCGCCGCCTGCGCGCCGGTGGGGGCGTCCTTCACCGCCGTGGCGCTCGCCACCGGTTCGCTCTTCGGCAAGCCGATGTGGGGCACCTGGTGGGTATGGACCCCGCGCCTGACCTCCGAGCTGCTGCTGCTGTTCCTGTACCTGGGGTACATGGGCCTGCGGGCGTCATTTGATGACATCCAGCGGGCAGATCGTGCCAGCGCCGTGCTCGCGGTCGTCGGAATCGTTAATGTACCCATCGTGCATTACTCCGTTGTATGGTGGAACGACCTTCACCAGGGCTCCTCGCTGAGCCTCGCGGGCAAGGATACGATCGCCCTGTCGATGCTGGTGCCGCTGCTGGTGTGCCTGCTCGGATTCACGCTGTACTTCGGCGCCATCGTGCTGGTCCGGCTGCGGGCCGAAATCCTGCTGCGCGAGCGCGCGGCCGCCTGGATCCGGGAGGTGCTGGCGTGATGTTCCAGTTCCATTCGTTCTCGCAGTTCCTGGCGATGGGCAAGTATGCGGCCTACGTCTGGCCCTCCTATGGACTGACGTTGCTGGTGGTGGGACTGAACATCGCCTGGGCCCGGGGATTGCTGGCGCGGGCGCAGCTCGAAGCGCGCCGTCGCCTGGCCACGCAGGAGGGACACGCATGACGCCGCAGCGGCGCAAGCGCCTGTACCTGGTGCTCGGGATCGTGGTCGGCGTGGGCATCGCCGCGACGCTCGCGCTCCTGGCGTTCCGTGACAACGTCAATTTCTACTTCATCCCGTCGGAAGTGGCGGCCGGCGCGGTGCACGCGGACCAGAGCTTTCGCTTAGGCGGCATGGTGAGCAAGGGCAGCGTGCAGCGCACGCCCGGGAGCCTGCAGGTCAGTTTCCGGGTGACCGATTTCAAGCATGACGTGCCGGTGACCTATACCGGAGTCCTGCCGGACCTGTTCCGCGAGGGCCAGGGCGTCACGGTGCACGGCCGGCTCAGCGCGAGCGGGGTGTTCGAGGCCGACGAGGTGCTCGCGAAGCACGACGAGAACTACATGCCGCCGAAGATCGCGGGCACGGCGCCGACATCGCGGGGAGGCGGCTGATGCTTCCGGAACTGGGTCACTTCGCGCTGGTGCTGGCGATGCTGTTGGCCGGCCTGCAGGCGTTCTTCGGCATCGTGGGGCCGGCGCTGGGTCGTGACCGATGGGTCGCCGCGACCACCTCGGCCGTGGCCGGCCAGTGCGTGATGGTCGCCACCGCGGTGGGCGTGCTGGTCTACGGCTTCGTCAATTTCGATTTCTCGATCCTGTACGTGGCGGAGAATTCCAACTCGGCCCTGCCGCTGATGTATCGCATCGCGGCGCTGTGGGGCGCCCATGAGGGATCGCTGCTGCTGTGGATCTTCCTGCTGTCGGTGTGGACACTGGCCGTGGCCGTCGTGGCGCGCAATCTCCCGCCGCGCTTCGCGGCGCGGGTGCTGGGCGTGCTGGGAGTGCTCAGCTGCGGATTCCTGCTGTTCACGCTCGCGACCTCCGATCCCTTCCATCGCCTGATTCCCGCGGCCGCGGATGGCCGGGACCTGAACCCGCTGCTGCAGGACCCCGGTCTCGCGGTGCATCCGCCGGTGCTGTATACCGGTTACGTGGGACTGGCCGTGGCCTTCGCGTTCGCCTGTGCGGCGATGCTCGAGGGGCGCATGGATCCGGACTGGGCGCGCTGGACGCGGCCCTGGACGACGGCCGCCTGGGCCTTCCTCACCTGCGGCATCACCCTCGGCAGCTGGTGGTCGTACTACACGCTCGGCTGGGGCGGCTACTGGGAGTGGGATCCGGTGGAGAACGCCTCCTTCATGCCCTGGCTCGTGGCCACGGCCCTGATCCATTCGCTGGCGGTGACCGAGAAGCGCGGCCTGTTCAAGAGCTGGACGCTGCTGCTGGCCATCCTCGGCTTCTCGCTGTCCCTGCTGGGTACCTTCCTGGTGCGCTCCGGCGTGCTGGTGTCGGTGCATTCCTTTGCCGCCGATCCGGCGCGCGGACGCTTCATCCTGGCCTTCCTCGGGCTCGTCATCGGCGGCGCCCTGGCGCTCTACGCCTGGCGCGCGCCGCTCCTGAAGTCCAGCGCCGGCTTCGATCTGCTGTCGCGCGAGAGCTTCCTGCTGTTCAACAACATCCTGCTGGTGGTCGCGGCGGCCACGGTGCTCGGCGGCACGCTCGCGCCGTTGATCGCGGACACGATGGGGCAGACCTCCCTGTCGGTCGGGCCACCGTATTTCCGCCCGACCTTCCTGCTGGCGATGATTCCGCTGCTGCTGCTGCTGTCGGTGGGCGTGCACGCGAACTGGAAGCGCGGTCGCCTGGAGTCATCGGTCCGCGCCCTGCTGATCACGTTCGTGGCCGCCCTGGTACTGGGCGCGGCGGTGGTGCTCGGCGCATTTGGCGGGCGCCATGCGCTCGCGGTGACGGGTCTGGGGATTGGCGCCTGGATCGTGCTGTCCTCGCTGGTGGATCCGGTCGATCGGTTGCGTCGGCGCCTGAGGCTCTCGCGGGCGCTGCTCGGCATGACGCTCGCCCACGTGGGTCTCGGGGTCGCGGTCATCGCCCTGACCGGGGTGGAGGCCTACACCAGCGAGCGCGACATCGCGCTCGGCGCAGGCGGCAGCGCCGAGGTCGGCGGCTATGCGTTCAAGTTGCTGGGCACGCAGCCCGTCGAAGGACCCAATTACAACGCCACCCGGGCGACGGTCGAAGTCAGCCGCGACGGCAGGCTGATCACGACGCTGTTTCCGGAGGTTCGCCAGTTCTGGGTGCAGCAGCAGACCCGCAAGGTCGCGGGTATCTACAACCTGCACGGCACCGATCTGTTCATCGCCCTGGGCGATGACCTCGGCGCCGGACGCTGGAGCCTGCGGGCGCAGATCCGGCCGCTGATCACGCTGCTGTGGCTCGGGCCGCTGCTGATGGCCCTGGGGGGGGCGCTGGCGCTCAGTGACCGCCGCTATCGCCTGGCGCGCTCCGCCGAACGCGCCACGATGCCGGCCGCTGCGCACGGGGAGGCGCATTGAATCCGCGCTTCCTGGTGCCGCTCGCCGTATTCGTGGGCCTGGTGGTGGTGCTGGCCGTGGGCATCAATCACTCGCGCCAGGTCGGCGTGCTGCAGTCGCCGCTCGTGGGTCACGCGATCCCGCAGTGGGAGCTGCCGATGCTCACCGATCCGGGCCGCTCGTTGAGCTCCCGGGAGCTGAAAGGGCAGTGGTACGTGCTGAACTTCTGGGGGACCTGGTGCTATGCCTGCCGCGCCGAACACGAGCAGCTGCTCAAGGCGCAGCGCGACGCGCGCGTGCAGATCATCGGCGTCGACTGGAAGGACGAGAACGCGGCGGCCCTCGACTGGCTGTCGAAGCTTGGCAATCCCTACACGCAGGTGGTCACCGACCAGGACGGGAGAACCGCCATAGACCTGGGCGTTGCCGCGGCCCCGGAATCGTTCCTGGTCAACCCGGAAGGCGTGATCGTGTACAAGGAGCCCGGGGTGATCACCCCGCAGTCGTGGCAGCACGAGTTCCTGCCGCGCCTGCCCCCGCAACGCGGCGTGCCGGCGCCGGGGGCCGGCTCGTGAGGGCCTCGATCACGCTCGCCATCGTGCTGGTCGGGCTCCTCGGGTTCACGCCGCCACAGCGCGCGTGGGCGGTGGATCCGGCGCAGATGTCGGACCCGGCGCTGCAGGCGCGCTACGAGGTGCTGATCCACGAGCTGCGTTGCGTGCAGTGCGAGGACAACTCCCTCGCCGACTCGGACGCCTCGATCGCCGCGGATCTGCGGCATCAGATCCGCGACATGCTGAGCGCCGGCAAGACGGACGGGGAGATCAAGGCGTACCTGGTCTCCCGCTACAGCGAGTTCATCCTGTTCCGGCCCGAGTATTCGTGGCGCAACGCCTGGTTATGGGCCTTGCCGGCGGTGCTGCTGCTCCTCGGCGTCTTCGTCGCGGTGCGGGTCATCCGCCAGCGCGCCGCGCTCATCGATGATGATCCGGTCGATGACGATGCGGGTGTCGCCCGGCCATGATCACCTTCATGGTGCTCGCGGCCGCGATGGTGCTCGCGGTGAGCGGCCTGATCGCCCTGCCGTTGCTGTCCCGGGGCCGGGCGGCACCGCCCTCGCCGTGGACGGCCGCGGCCGTGCTCGCAGGTCTGCTGGCCGGCACCGCGGGCCTGTACGCGACCTTCAGCAACTGGAACTGGTCGCAGCCGCAGGCGAGCCCGGACGGGTCGCCCCAGTCGATGGTGGCGACGCTGGCGCGCCGGCTGGCCCAGCATCCCGATGACCTGAATGGCTGGCTGCTGCTCGGCCGCTCCTACACGGTCCTCGAGGAAACACCGCTCGCGGTACGCGCCTACGAACGGGCCAATGATCTCGCGAAGGGCCAGAACGTGGACGCGCTGCTGGGCCTGGCCGAGGCGCTGGTGTCGCAGGATGATTCGCAGCTGGCCGGAAGGGCCGGAGAACTGGTCGAGAAGGCGCTGGTCCTCGCCCCGCAATCGCCCAAGGCGCTGTTCTACGGCGCCGCCGCCGCGATCCAGCGCAAGCAGCTGCCCCTGGCGCGCGAGCGCTTTGCCGCGCTGCTGGCCGAGAATCCCCCGGAGAACGTCCGCCCCGTCATCCAGCAGCAGATCAACGCCATCGACCAGGCCCTGGGCGCGGCCCCGCAGAGCACCGTCCCGGCGAACGCATCGGGCGCGGCGCCCGGCCCAGGCGAGGCGGCGCGCGTGCAGGTCACCGTCAGGCTTGCTCCCGGCGTCGGCAGCGGCGGCAAACCTGACGCGCCCCTGTTCGTGTTCGTGCGTGATCCGCGCGCGGCCGGGCCGCCGCTGGCCGTCAAGCGCGTCACGGCACAGTTCCCGCAGACCGTGGAACTGTCCTCGGCGGATGCGATGCTGGCGGGCCACGGCATGCAGGTGGGTCAGGACGTGGAAATCGTCGCGCGCATCTCCAGCTCCGGCGGGCCGCTCGCCCGTACCGGGGAGCCGTTCGGCTCGGTGGCCTACCACGTCGCGGCCACCGGCACCGTCACCGTCGTCATCGACCGTCTCACTCCTTAGATGTCGCCATTGTGCGACGCCGGAAATCCCGGTCTCGAGGGAACTCCCGCGGTTGCAAATTGCCTGATGAATCAACACCTGCCACGGAAGGGTGGTGTCATGCCGGGCCGAGGGTTACGCTCTGCATGCCAGAGCGTCATGCGACTTGCTTCAGTCTTCGCTAAGGAGATCCGCACATGGCACAGACAAGATCCGGGGAAGGCCGAACTTCCAACCGCGGGTTCGCGTCGATGAACCAGGAACGTCAGCGTCAGATCGCCAGCATGGGCGGCAAGGCGGTGCCGGATTCCAAGCGCAGTTTCTCCCAGAACCGCGACCTGGCCGCGCAGGCCGGGCGCAAGGGTGGGCAGAGCGTGCCGGGGGAGAAGCGCAGCTTCTCCCAGAACCGTCAGCTGGCCGCCCAGGCGGGCCGCAAGGGCGGCCAGAGCGTGCCGGATGAGAAGCGCAGCTTCTCGCAGAATCCGGGCCTGGCGGCGCAGGCCGGCCGCAAGGGTGGCCAGGCCAGTCACAGTGGCCTGCCGCATGAGGCGCCCAGCAGCCTCACGCGCCGCCCGGGTGGTTCGCGGTAGTCGTGCGCTTCGCGCCCGGGCTCAGGCCGGGTGCGGGAATTTCACGACGAAGCGCGCGCCGCGGCCCTCGCGTCCGGACTCCACGCTGACCGTGGCGCCATGAACGGTGGCGCTTTCGCGCACGATGGCGAGCCCCAATCCGCAGCCCTCCGCATCCACGCTGTCGCCGCGATGAAAGCGCTCGAAGATGCGCTCGCGCTCGGCCGGCGGCACACCCGGACCGTCGTCGGTCACCGCCAGCTCCGGTTGCGGATCCGCCGACACGCTCAGCGTTACGCTCGATCCTTCCGGGCAGTAGCGCAACGCATTGTCGACCAGGTTGCTGATCAGCTCATCGAGCAGCCCCGCGTGTCCCTGGATCATCACCGGCTGCTCGGGGGCGACGAAGCCGAAGTCGATGCGGCGGGCGAGCGCCGGGCCGATCCAGTTCTCGCCGGCCGAGCGCGCCAGTGCGCCGAGGTCGAGCGGGGCGAGGGCGCGGGAGGCGGCGGCCTCGGGGCCCGAGCGCGCGAGGGCCAGCAGCTGCTGGGTCACGCGGGCCGCGCGTCCGACCGAGGCCTGCAGGCTGCGCAGCGCCTGGTCGCGTGATTCACGGTCGGGGCTGCGTTGCGCGCGCTCGGCGTGCAGCGAGACGGCGGCGAGCGGCGTGCGCAGCTGGTGCGCGGCGTCGGCGACGAAGCGCCGCTGCGCCGTGATCGTCTGCTGCAACCGGCCCAGCAGCTCGTTGATGCGCGCGATGAGGATGCGCGCCTCCCAGGGCAGGCCCGCTTCGGACACCGGGGTCAGCAGATCCTGGCCGCGCGCTTCGATGGCGGCCGTCACCACCGTCAGGGGCCGCAAGCCCTGGTCCACCGCGAAGCGCATGAACAACAGGGCGCCGAGCAGCAACCCCAGCTGTGGTGCGGCCATGCCCAGCAGGATCTCCGAGCGCAGGGTGGCGCGCTTCTTGACGGTTTCGCCCACCACCACGTGCACCAGCTCCGCGGAGCCGGGGACCTGGAACTGGGTGGCCACGACGCGCAGCGGCACGCCCGTGAGCGTCATCGACGTGAGCAGCGGCTTGCCGTCGGCACCGGGTGCGAGATCGGGCAGCGCGCCATCATTGGCGAGCACCCGGCCCTGGGCCGTGCTGATGCGGTAGTAGATCTGGTCGTAGTCGTCGAACTTGAAGATGGCGAGCGCCACGCGCGGCAGCGCGACGCGGGTCGTGCCGGCCTCGACGGTCAATGCCTGCGCGAGCGAGCCGGCATCATCGATCA
>DATJPN010000013.1:0-2042 GCA_035506335.1 Steroidobacteraceae bacterium
CCGGAGATCACCGCCGTGTCGAACCCGAACAGCAAGCCTCCGAGCGCGACTATCACCGACCAGCGGTAGATCTTGGAATGGTTCAAGGTAGGGCCTCGCGCGCCTTTGCGGAAGAACTGCGGGGACAGGACACCGGGATCAGCGATGCGGACAGTGGCGGCCGGCAAAGTAGTCAAAGATCTGCGGCAGCGCCAGGTACCAGGCGGTGCCATGCTCGCCAGCGGGTTCGGCAACGAACCGTGTATCGACGCCGGTGGCACGCAACCGCTCGGCCAGCGCCCGATTCACCGCAGTCAGTGCAAGCGTATCGCGGTCCCCGTTGACGAAAATCGCCCCCGCCAGCCCGCCGAGTCGAGCGACCGGGTAGTCGGGCCAGGGTGGCCCGTCACTGGGTCCGATCGCGCACCAGCGCGCCGGATACTGCTGCGCCAGCTGCAGGGTGCCCGTCATGCCCATCGAATTGCCCATGAGAAACACGCGATCCGGATCGATCCGGTAGTCCCGCTGCACCTGCCCGATCGCGGCGAGCACCTCCGCGGCGGCCAGATCGTCCTGCCGCGCATCGTGCGGGATGGAAAGGTTCCTGATCGCCGGCAGCGGCAGATGCGCGCCGTAGTCTCCGCGGCCGTCATTCCCGGAAGGGGCCAGCACGATGAAGCCGTGGCGCTCGGCTTCGCGCTGCACCGTACGCGCAAGCGCCGCCGGCGCCTCATCAAAGACGCTGTCGGCACTGGCACCATACCCGTGCAGGATGACCACCAGCGCAGAGGGCCGGCTGGCTGCGTAGCCCTGCGGCACGTACAGCCGGAAGGGCAGTGACGCGCCCGTGCCGGGGAAGCGATAGGTGCGATGCAGGTCCCCGGTGGCAGGCCGATCCGGCTGCGGCGGCCTGACGCCGACCCAGTCGTAATGATCGTCGGGCTCGATCGGTGGAGCTTCGGCGTGAAAGCTCGCCGCAGAGTTGATGTCACCGTGGCCGTCATAGCGGGCACGCAGCGGGTAGGCGTAGACCGGGCGGGTCCGGGACGTGCCATCGGCCAGCGTGGCGGTGAAGCTGATCTGCTCCGGCGCCGTGCCCTGCTCCACCCAGTTGACCAGCGCCGGCAGCAGCGGACCATCGTAGGGCACATACCCGCCGCCGCAGTGGGACACGCCCGGAACCATGAATGCACGGGCGAAGTTGCGGGCCGCCGCCAGGGACCCGGCCGCATCGCGCAGTCGCTGGTAGTAGTCCAGCAGCACGTTCGGCCCGATCGCCGCATCGGCCGTACCCTGCCACAGCAGCAGTTTGCCCCCCGCCTGACGGAAGTCCTGCAGGCGCGGCGCCGCATCGTAGAAGTCGCCTTTGTCCAGCAGCAGGCGCACGTGGTCGGCATCGAGCGCCCAGGTGCGCCAGTTGATCGGCGCCGCTGCGCCCTCCAGTATCATGTTCCGGATCTGGGGCGCGGCGAGGGAGGGGCCGAGCTGGGCGACCGCCCCCGATCCTATCCAGTCCAGTTCGGTACCGTAGGCCTGACCGCCCGGATACAGCGCCCGACCCTGCGCATCGACCGGACCCTGATAGAGCTGGCGTGCCGCCTCGACCTGCGCCGGCGTAAGGCAGCTGTCGGCCGACTGGCCGGCGCGACACAGCAGTTGCCGCGGATCGAAGTGACAGGCGCGGGGCTCATCGATCTGACCGTCCTTGAGCCCATCCAGGGCATCGCAGGACTGCAGCACCGCCTCGTGCAGCAGGGCCGCCGAGTGCGCGGTGAACACTGCCCCGCCCTGTGGGTCGGATAACGCCCGCGACTCCCAAAGGATGCGCACGACGCCCGGCGTGATCCAGATGGCCGGCGCGCCGGCCACAACGCCGGCAAAATCCCCCGCATAGCGCTGTGCTTCCACCAGGCCCTCGCGCCCGCCGTCGGAACAGCCATCGAAATAGGAATACGCCGGTCCCTGTCCATAATAGTCGGCGATGAGCGCCTTGGCTGCGAGCGCGCTCACGTGCGCGGCGCGGTAAGCGAAATCCTGACGCAGGCCCGGGGCGCCGGCCGCCC
>DATJPN010000014.1:0-16643 GCA_035506335.1 Steroidobacteraceae bacterium
GACGGGATCATTATCCTTACACGTCCCCGGTGGGCGAGTTCCCGCCGAATCCCTTCGGCCTGTACGACGTGTCCGGCAACGTGTGGCAGATGGTGCAGGACTGCCGCCATCCCTCGTACGAGGGCGCCCCGACCGATGGCAGCGCCTGGACGGATGGTCCGTGCGACAGCCGCGTGGTGCGCGGCGGCGGATACGCCGGCATACGGCGGGCCATGCAGACCGCCGCGCGGGCTGCGGCAGGTGAAACCTTCGACTCGGCCGAGCTGGGGTTTCGAGTCGCCGAAGGGCCTTAACGCCGGATCCACCGCGCGAGTGCCAGGAAGACGGCTCCCGAGATCATCATGCTGGCGGGCGCGATCAACATGGAGTAGCGAATCGCCAGGCTGCCGAGGCTGGCGGCCAGATGCTCATCGAGCGCACCGACCAGCGGTGGCCCGATACTCTGTCCAACCAGGTGAAAGATCAGCAGATACAGCGCCGCGCCGAGCGCGCGCATCCGGACGTCGACCACCGTCAGCAGCAGGGCAAATGTGCAGGGCGTGGCACCGCTGACCAGCAGCGTATCGAGGCCGATTCCCGTCTGCCAACCCCGGGCGTCACTCGTGAACAGGAAGATCAGCTCGGCGGGTCCCGCCAGCAGGCACAGCAATCCGGGCAGCCACGCCAGCCAGCGCGGATCCCGGTGGCTGAGCAGGGTGACGCAGACGCCTCCGGCCAGGGAGGCGGCGATTCCGAAAAGCCCCCGGTACACCCCGAGATACCCGCCGGCAGCCGCGGATGACAGGCCGTGCGCGCGCAGCAGGAACGTCGGAGCCCAGGCGGTAATGATTCCATAGCTGATGCTGAAGAACGTGCCGCCAAGCACCAGCACGATGAACGCGGGTGAGCGCAGAGCGAGGGCCAATCCCTCCCTGAAGGCGATGCCCTCGGCGGGGCGCCCTGCAGCAGCACCCGGCGTGGACTCGCGAATCACGAGCTGCATGACCAGGGCCAGTACCAGCCCGAGTGCGCCCATCACGACGAAGGCGCTACGCCAGCCGTGGGCGGCGCTGAGCCACCCGACCAGCGGAAACCCGACCATGATGCCCAGCGGCGCTCCACAGGTGAGCACTGAAAACGCCGCGGCGCGGGTGCGCGCCGGGAAGTGATCGGCGATCAGTGCCGAAGCGGGTGCCGTTGTCGTGGCTTCCCCGAGGCCGAGTGCCACCCTGGCGGCCGCCAGTTCCAGTGCCGTGCCCGCCAGAGCGGTCGCCGCGGTCACGAGACTCCAGAAGGCAAGGCCCAGCAGAATGATGCGGCTGCGGCTGCGGCGGTCCGCCAGCCATGCGACCGGCACGCCGGCCAGCGCATACACGAGCATGAATGCCGGCCCCGTCAGGGCTCCGAGCATCGTATCCGTCAGATGAAGTTCCTGCTTCAGCTGCGGCAGCACCAGCGCCATCATGTTGCGATCGACGCTGTTCAACGCGACGATCGCGGTGATCACCAGCAGGGTGATGACGGCGCGTCGCGCAGCCGGCGGTGCTTGCGTCTGACAGGGCCCTGGACCGTCTATTTGGTAATCCCCTCGACTATTTCAGTGCCTGATGCCCGGGTGCCGGGCCAGAGATGCCAGGGCAGACTTGTGCAGTCAACTTGCCTATGCAAGAGTGTCTACACTTAAGTCTGCCATTCACGATGGTTTTGTCAATGTGATCGATGTGAATGCCGGCTTGGTCCGCATCCGTATGCGGCAGACCGCCATCCGGGGGACCTCGATGATCCTGATGCGCCACATTCTGACCATTGCCTTCGTCGGCCTTTCCGGCTTCGTGATGATGAGCGACTTCTCGTCCCTCAGCGTGGCCCTGCCGTCGATTTCCCGCCAGCTGCAGATGACGCCCACGGCGCTGTCGTTGATCGGGTCCATGAGCACGCTGATGTTCGCGAGCTTCCTGATCCTGGGAGGGCGGCTGATCGACATATACGGCGCGGTGCGCACCTGCGCTGCGGGGCTCGTGCTGTATCTGCTGGGTTCACTCGTGGCGGCCAGCGCAGCCGGGGCGGCGATGCTGATCGCGGCGCGCGCCCTGCAGGGCCTCGGCTTCGCCCTGCTGGGGCCGGCGGGATTCTCGAAACTGAACACGGGCCTGCCCGCCGGACCCATCCGCAATCGCGGCGTCGGCATCTACGCGGCCGCGCAGGGCGCGGCGATGATCGCCGGATCGGTTTGCGGCGGCGCGATCACCACCTACTTTGGCTGGCGTGCCGTCTTTCTGATGAACGTCGCGACTGTAATCGTTACTCTTGGGCTCGCGTTCGTGCTGTTGCGCCGCGAGCCTGAGATTACGCGGCCGGGCTCCCTGGATGTGTTCGGGTCCGTCCTGATTGCCACCAGCACGGCGTTGCTGGTCTGGGCACTGACGAAGGTCGGGCAGGTCAGTTGGAGTTCACCGGAAGTGCCGCTGACACTGGGCGGGGGCCTGGTGGGTTATCTGGCCTTCGCCCTGTACGAGCGGACCCTGGCACAGCCGCTGATCCCCCTTGGGCTCTTCCGCGAGAAACGCATGATCGCCAACACCCTGGCGACCCTGGGGATCATGGTGGCAGCGGCGGCGATGTTCATCCTGCCGAATCTGTACATGCAGCGCGTCATGGGTTTCTCGGCTGCGCAATCCGGATTTGGAATGCTGCCGCAGGCCCTGACCAACATCACCAATGGCGGATTGCTCGCCTATGCCATCGGCCGTTTCTCTTTCCGGCAGAACCTGGCCATCGCCAGCGCGGTATACGTGACGGGTCTGTCCCTGTTTCTCCTGCTACCGCTGTTCATGCCAAATGCCGGCTATGCGGTCCTGATCGGCGTACCGCTGGTCCTGGCCTCCTTTGGTGGTCCGTTCGGTGCCTTTGCGATTCTGGCGAACAGCACCGCAAATTCTCCGGCCCATCAACAGGGCATGGTCACCTCCGTGGTGATGAGTTCCCAGCAGATCGGACTGGCGTTCGGCGTCGCCATGGTCCTCACCATCGCCGCCTCGGGCGAGGCGCTCGGGGCCGGTGTGGCGATGTCGTTGCGGTACGGCTATGTCGCCTGCCTCGGTGCGGCGCTCTTCGGGGCGATCTGCGCCCTGGGCGGACGCCATCAGCACGTGGCCGGGACGCGCGCGAACGTGGCGGTTTGAGCGCGTCCGACCGGGCCGTGCGCGCCACTTTCATCATCGTCGGCGCCGGATCCGCCGGCTGCGTGCTCGCCAACCGGCTGTCCGAGGACCCTGCGGCCTCGGTGCTGTTGCTGGAGGCCGGCGGAACGGACACCCGCCCGGTGCTGCAGATGCCACTGACCTGGCTGACTGCGGCCACCGCCAGGCGCTTCGGCTGGGGCTACCTGTCCGAGCCCGAGGCCTGCGCCGAGGGACGCATCCTGCCGATTCCGCGAGGCAAGGTGCTGGGCGGCTGCTCCTCCATCAACGGCATGATCTACGCCCGCGGTCACAGCAGGGACTACGACGATTGGGCGGCCATGGGCCTTGCGGGTTGGTCGTATGCGCACGTCCTGCCCTATTTCCGGCGCTCCGAAAGCAACTGGCGCGGCAGGTCCGACTACCACGGCGATCAAGGCCCGCTGGCTACCCGTCGTATACACGATCCACGCGAGCCGATCCGCGAGGTCCTGTTCGCGGCAGCCCGAGAACTGGGGTACCCCTGCATCGAGGACGGCCACAGTGCGACCGAGGAGGGCTTTCTCGTACCGGACTTCACCATCCAGAACGGCCGTCGCGCCAGTGCCTCCACCCAATACCTGGCGCCGGTGCGCGGCAGGTCGAACCTGCGCATCCTGACGGGCGCCCTGGCCACCCGCGTGGTTCTGGAGGGAACGACGGTCCGTGGCGTCGAATTCGAGCACCGCGGCAACCGTATGAGCGCGCAGGCCGAGAGTGAGGTCATCCTGTGCGGCGGCGCCTTCAACTCGCCCAAGCTCCTGCTGCTGTCCGGAATCGGTCCGGCCGGGGAGATCCGATCCGCCGGCATCACGCCGGCGCACGACCTTCCGGGGGTCGGACGGAACCTGCAGGAGCATCCGACAATCTTCGGCCTGCACCAGGCCCGGACCCGGGAGACCTTCGAGCCGCAGTTGCGCATGGACCGCCTGGCATTCTCGATCGGGCGATGGTTCCTGTTCGGCAATGGGCCCGCCTCCGGCATGCCTTTCGGCATCGCAGGCTTCTGCCGCAGCCATCCCGAGTGCGACCGGCCCGACATCCAGCTGATGGCAACACCCACGGCCATGCACGCGCGGCCGTGGTTTCCCATGCTCAGGCCCGGAGTCGGCCATTTCATTTCCACCGGGGGCCTGGCGCTGCATCCACGCAGCCGCGGAAGCGTCCGTCTGCGCAGCGCCGATCCTCATGCCCCGCCGCGGATCCACTTCTCGCTGCTCGAGGATCCGGCCGACCGCCTGGCGCTGCGGCAATGCGTGCAGACCATGCGGTCCTGGATGGGGACGAGTGCGGCGGCGAGGCTGGTGGGGGCGGAGGTCATGCCCGGCCCCCTGGTGCAGACGGACGCGCAGATCGATGCCTACGTCCGGGCCAACGCCGGCATCTCCCACCACCCGGTCGGTACCTGTGCCATGGGCACCTCCGAGGCTGCAGTGGTGGACGGGCAGCTTCGGGTGCGGGGGATCGACCGCCTGCGGGTCGTCGATGCCTCGATCATGCCCAACATCGTGGGCGGCAATACCAATGCGCCAACCATGATGATCGCGGAAGTCGCGGCGGACCTGATCCGCGGACGCCCACCCGCGACCTAGATGGATTCGTGCGACTCACAGGGGTTTCTCATGGCATCGAGCGGCGGCAAACGAACATTACTTGTAACCGGAGGCAGCGGCCGGCTGGCCCGTCAGGTCATCGACCTGCTGCTGCGGCAAGGCACTGACCGGATCGTCACCACGACCCGTACACCGGAGCAGGCCGATGACCTGCGGCGCCGGGGAGTCGAGGTCCGGCGCATGGATTTCGACGACGACGTGGACAGCATCGCTGCGGCCCTCGCCGGCGCCGACCGCATGCTCATGGTCAGCACCCATGCCGTCGGCCGCAGGCCGGAACAACAGGGGCGGGTCGTCACGGCGGCGCAGCGGGCGGGGGTCGGGCACATGCTCTATACGTCCTGTGCGTCCCCGAATCCCAATCCCATCAGTGCGGTCGTGTCCGACCACTTCTGGACCGAGCGTGCCATCTTCGCCAGCTCCATGCCCTGGACGATACTGCGGCACAATATGTACTCCGAACACGTGTTCCTGTTCCTGCCCACGGCGCTGGCGGCGGGCCAGTTGCGTACGTCGCTGGGCTCCGGCGCGCGCTCTTACATCACGCGCGAGGACTGCGCGGCGGCAGATGCCGCGGCACTGCTGGGCACATGGACTGACAGCCGCATCTATGATGTCGGCGGCCCCGAGGCCCTGACCACCGATGACGTGCTGGGTATCGTTCATGAGCTGACCGGCAAAACCATTCGCCACGTCCCGACGAGCGATGCGGAGTCGTTGCGCGATTTTGCCGCGAGCGGCCTGCCGGAAGGGTTTCCAGAGGCGGCCGTGGGCTTCGACATCTGCGCGCGGTATGGCTATCACGCGATCCTGGCCCCCGCGGTGCGCGAACTGACCGGGCGTGACCCCGAGTCCCTTCGGGCCTATCTCGCTCGCCATCTCGACGCGGTGCTGTCGGGGCGGGCGCGCGTGGATCTCTAGGTCGGCACCTCATGGCAATACGGGAGCACTGTATGCAATTCACACGTTGGCTGGTCATGGTTCCGCTGGCGGCCGCGGCGATGTGCGGGTCGGTCTGCCGCGCGGATCCATCGGCGGATGCCCAAACGGAGGCGACCCGCGTGATTGCGCGCGGCTTCCTGCACCAGCTGTTCACAGTGCAGGATTCCTTTGGCGCCTACCGAAGGTATGCGACACCGGACTTCGTGCAGCACAATCCCGAAATGGCCGACGGTATTGCGGGGCGGGAGGCCTTCTTCCGGGCACGCGCCAGTCAATCGGGCGGGCACCCCGCGAAGATGGTCAACGTGTACAGCATCGTGCTGGTGGACAAGGATCTGTTCGCCATCCACCATCACGGCTTCAGCGGCCCGGATGACAAGGGCCGCGTCTTCGTCGACATCTGGCGCGTGTCCAGTGGGCGCATCGTCGAACACTGGGACGTGATTCAGCCCTATCCGCCGACGATGCTGCATGCCAACGGCATGGCCTGTGGCCGTGGTGAGACGTACGCGACCGCGGTCGCTCTCGTGTCCTCTCCTGAGAACCCGACCTGCGGCTTACCCGACCCGAAGGCGTCCCGGGCCGCATCGGTCAGGGTCGTGGACCAGTACACGGCCGATGTGCGCACCGGCGACATCCGCGGCGCCATCACCCGGTGGTTCACCAACGACTACCGTCAGCACAGCCCCAACATCGCCGACGGGCGCGAGGGGGCGATCGTCTATCTGGAGCGGGAGTATGGCAAGGCAGCGACGGCGTCACCGAAGGCGACCGCCACGCGCACCATCGCCGAGGGGGACTACGTGCTGGAGCACCGCCAGGTGCTGTATCCGGGTGCGACCCGGCTGAGCACGAATGTCGACATCTTCCGTGTCCGCGACGGCAAGGTAAGCGAGCACTGGGACGTGAAGCAGCCGGTGCCGGACACTTCGGCCAACCGCAACGGGATGTGGTAAAAATGCGCTATCTGATCCTGTGGATTCGCTGGGTATTCGGGGCCCACACGCTGTTCTCGGGGCTCAACTACTTCTTCAACTTTTTCCCGACGCCGGCGATCGACCTGTCCCCGGCCGGCCCCTTCGTGGCCGCCATGACGCAGGTGGGCCTCTATGATCTCATCAAGGTCGTCGAGGTGGTGGTCGGGGCGGCGCTGCTCCTCAACTGGTACGTGCCGCTGGCGCTGCTCGTGGAATTCCCGATCACTGTCAGCATCTTTCAGCTGGACGTGATCATCGATCATACCCAGCGGCCGCTGATCATCGGCACGCGGGAGCTGGTCTTCAACCTTTTCCTGATGGCGTCCTACGCCGGATATTACCGGGCGCTCCTCACTCGCTGTGCCCCCTTGAGCGAGCTGTGGCGTGCAACGGCCCTGCCGCGGAGTTCGCGCCCGTGAGCCCTTACGACGTGATCCCGTATTCCCTCGCCACGGTGGCGCTGCTGGCGGCCCTGGCGCGCGACTGGCGTTCCGGCACGAGGACGCAGGCGAGCCCGGTGCCGGCTCCACCGATGGCGCCGCTGGACGTGGTCGCGACCTTCGATGCTCTCATCATGGAGCACAAGGCGCGCGAGGCGATCGACCGCTTCATCGCGCCCGACTTCATCGAGCATGATCCAACCGTCCGCGGCGGCGGGCGCGAGGGCCTCTACGAATACATGGTGCGGGAGGGTTGGGACGGGAGCCAGAACCCCAATCGCGAACTGGTCGATATCGTCGACCGCCGGTTCGCGGC
The DNA here is from genome assembly GCA_035506335.1 of Steroidobacteraceae bacterium. Taxonomy (GTDB): domain Bacteria; phylum Pseudomonadota; class Gammaproteobacteria; order Steroidobacterales; family Steroidobacteraceae; genus DAIDKA01. The sequence continues at coordinate 7,486 of DATJPN010000014.1, forward strand.
AGGGGAGTTCGTCGTCACGATGCATCACATTTTTCGCCGTCCCGGTGACCGGGGCACGATGTTCATCGACGTATTCCGTGTCACCGATGGCCGCATCGTCGAGCACTGGGACCTGTTCCAGGAAGTACCCGAGCGCAGCAATGACAACCCCAACACGATGTGGTGAGGCATGGCCAACTACGAGACCCCGCTGCTGGTGACCGGAGGCGGGGGGCACCTGGCGCGGCTGATCCTGGAGGAACTGCTGCATCGCGGGGTGGTGCCCGGAGAGATCATCACGACGACCCGGGAGCCTGCGCGCCTGAAGAATCTGAGCGACCGCGGGATCAGCGTCCGCTACGGCGACTTCGACCACCCCGCGAGCCTGACTGAGGCGTTCGCGGGCGCACGGCGCGTCCTCATCGTGAGCACGACACCGGAAGCCCCGTATGTCCACGGCAAGCGGTTCCGGCAGCAGCGCGCGGGAATCGAAGCCGCGGTGGCGGCCGGCGCCCGACACATCTTATATACGTCTGCGCCCAACCCTGAGCCCGGGACCCCGGCCTTCTGGAAGCAGGACCATTATGACACCGAGCAGGTCCTCAAGGCCTGCGGCACGACCTGGACGGTCCTGCGCCACTGGGAGTGGCCGGACTGGCACCTGGCGCACACCTGGCTGCCCGCCATCCAGCGTGGCGCATATGTGACGGCGACGGGCCAGGGGCGGGTGGCCCACATCACGCGGATCGACACGGCGCGCGCAGATGCCGGAGCGCTGCTCAGCGATGAGGTTTCCAACCGCACGGTTGACATCACGGGTCCGGAGGCCCTTGGCGCTGATGAGATCCTGGGCCGATTGAGCAGCCATTTGGGCAGGAACGTGCGCGTGGTGCACGTCGAGCCCGAAGAGCTGGGTGAGTACCTGCTGCGCACCGGCGTGGATGCCAACCTCGTGCCCGTGTTCGTGGCATACGCCCGGGCCGTCCGCCTCGGGCTCTATGACGGCCACAGTCCCGAAGTGGCTGCGCTCGCCGGTGGGCGACTGGTGCGCCTGCACGAATTCTTCGATCTCGCTGTGCCCGGCTGAGGGGCCGCCGCGCCCGGCGGCACCGCGTTCGCGCATCCGGACTCCCGTCACCATGGCGCCCGCGAAAGCGGGCGCCATGGCCGATTACGGACGGCTTACCACTTCTTGCCGAGCTGGATCTGGATCATGCGCAGAAGCGGGCTCGTGTTGAGCGGGTCGAACAGAATCGTGCCCTGGGACGAGGAGTTGATGACCAGCGGCGGGGACTGGTTCAGCAGGTTCTGAACGCTGAAGATCACCATCAGGTTGCGGGCCGCCTTCCACTGCAGGTCATCGCCGCTGTCATAGGTGAGCGTCATGTCCACGGTGGTATAGGAGCTGATTCCCGTGTAGCTGTTGGACACGCCGGTGGGCAGGAATGAAGAGTCGATGTGATAGGCGTTGTCATAGTTCACGTACAGGTGCGCTCCGAGGAGGCCCGCCTGGTCCACGTGCCTGCTCCAGCCGAACTCCGCGCGGCCGCGGAACTTCTGTGGATACAGGAAGGAGTTGTTGACGTTGGTCGAAGGCGCACCCGCGATCGGCGCCACGTCCCACTTGAGATTGAGCTCGGCGTTGGCGCCGACACGCAGGGTACCGAACATCGTGTCCCAGCTGTACAGACCCGACATGTCGATGCCGTCGGCCTTGGTGATGCCGGCGTTGATGCGGTGCGCATCTTCAACGGCCAGAATGTTGCCGGCGGGCGACGGCGGGGCGCCAAACTCAAAGCCGTCGCCGCCGGAATTGATGCAGCCGATGAGGTCATTGAAAAGCGCCTGGGTGGTCACCTTTTGGCCGTAGGCGGCTGCGCAATTCGCATTACCCTTGTTGATCGTCGGGAAATTTCCGAAGAACGCCACCGGATTGTTGGCCGCGAGCTGCGGGAAATACGTCGGATTGTAGATGATGTAGGGATTGTAGACCTGCTGGTTGATTGCCGCGGTCGGGCCCGCATTGTAGACCGGGTAGTTGACCTGGTTCGAGTAGACGACCGACCAGTAGTTGCCCGAGAGCGTCAATCCCTGAATGAACGGCGGTGCCCAATCGACGCCAAAAGAGTAGGTGCGGGACTTCTCCGGCTTGAGGTCGTGATTCGCGCCGCCGAGGGCATCGTATACCGCGAGATTGCTGCTACTGGCGCATGTCGGACACAGCGTCGCGTTGACGCTGGTATTTGCCACCCCGTAGCCGAGGAATCCCTGCTGCGCATAGGGATTGTCGTCCGCAAGGCCCGGCGCACGGAAGGAGGTACCGAAGCTGCCGTGGACCTTCAGGCCATCGATGGGTGTCCAGTTGAGGCCGATCTTCGGGTTCTCGGTTGAGCCGACGTCGGAATAGCTGTCGACGCGCCCTGCGAGGTCGAGCTCGAGCTTCTTCACGCCGGGGAACGCGTTACCGTCGCCGACCAGCGGAATGTACAGCTCCAGGTAGCCGGAGTTGGTGCCACGGTCGGACGGGGTCGCGCCGAAGTTGCTGACGTTGTTGAAGTAGCCGTTCTCGTGCTCGGCACCCACCGCAACCCGGACCTTGCCGCCCGGCAGGCTGAACAGCGATCCATCCGCATTCACGGTGTAGTCCTGCAGCCCGTAGCTCGTGCCGATACGCCAGTCCGGTCCGGTGAGTCCGGTGGTGAGCGCCCGCGAGTTGCAGACGAACGCCTGGCCGTCGCAGAAGACGTTGTAGGCGGTCGCCGCCGTCGTACCCGCTAGGGCGGGCGAGGCGCCCAGGCCATTTCCGAAGAAGTAGCCGTTGTTCGACAGCTCATTGTGGTTGCCCTTGGAGGCCTCGAGGGTCACATTCCAGTCCCCGGGCAAGGTGAACTTGAGGCCCACCGCCGCGTCCCAGCTCTTCGAGTAGCCATCGCGCATCGCGGGGCCAGCGCCGGGATCGTAGGCCAGGTTGTACTGCACCGTGAGGGAGCCGGTCCCGCAGGCCGCCACCAGCGCCGCGGGAGCACCCGTCAGGGAGCGGTTGCAGGGGCTGTAAAAGTTGGAGTTCGGCACGGTCACGGTGGCGTCGTTGCCGGTCGAGATCAACGCCATGTTGAAGTCACGCTCGTGCCAGAAGCCGTCCCCGAAGACTTCCAGCCAGTCGGTGATGGACTGCTTGAAGTTCAGGGTTCCGTCGTTGACTTCGGCGTCGGGTATGGCGTCGTACCCGGTCCACACGTTGAGCGTGTTGGCCACACCGGCAGGCCCGAGCTGCGCGAGGGTCAGGGAGGAGCCGTTCTGCCCCCTGGGTATGGCATAGGGCACACCCCCGACGATGATGTTGCCCGGGCTCGAGAAGGTCGAAGGCCCCGGCCCGCCGAAGGGCATCAGGTTGTCATTGTAGAGGCCGGGCCGCGAGGTGGCCTGCAGGGCATCGGCATTCTCGTGCTGGTAGGAGAGGACGAACCCGCCGCTCGCCCATTTGTAGCCCGCGACCACGGTTTCCTGGGTGTTATCAGTTCCGTTGGCCCTGCCGTACTGGGCATAGGTCTCGACGCCGGTGAAGGGCTGCCGGAAGACATAGTTGACGGTGCCGGCGACGGCATCCGCGCCGTAGATCGGAGAGGTGCCGTCGGCGACGATCTCGACGCGCTGCAGCACCTGGTACGGCATGTTGTCGCCGTCGAAGGTGTTCATGTTGGCGCCTTCGTACGCGACACGGTGGCCATTCACGAGGCTCAACGTGGCCTGTGAGCCGAAGCCGCGCAGGTCCGGACCCTTGTTGAAGTCCAGGCCGTTGAGCGAGGACACGCCGCCGCTCGCGCCGCCGGTGTAGTCGTTGCCTGCACCCAGCTTCAGAACGAACGGTACGGTATTCAGGGTGTCGGCGACGCTGGTGAGGCCCTGGTCCTGGAGCTGCACCGCGTCAAGCTGGACGACCGAGGATCCGACCGGCGCGATACCCCGGATACGGGTGCCGGTGACGATGACCTCGGCCAGGTCCTGATCAGATTGCGTATTCGCCGCTGGCGCCGGCGGCGCGGTCTGGGCCCGGGTCCCGGATGCCAAAATGCCGAAAATCGCGGCACCCACCGTCGGCAGCAACACGCGACGCACGCCTACTGATTTCTCGCAATTCACTGAACCCCCTCCCCGATTTTGAAAAATCGTTTGTGTAATCGTGCGCGCTAACTAATGCGTCTGTCAATATTGTCTACACTTTCGTGCCGGCCGGGCAGCAGGCATACTCCTTATGAAGGCGTGACCGGGATGAGTGCGATGCCGCAAGAGACGCACCTCGCGAGCCACATCAGGAGAGGGAGATTGCGCTACAAGATTCTCGGCCGGACGGGACTGCGGGTATCCGAGGTGGCACTCGGCTCCGGCACGATGGGCACGGCCTGGGGCTGGGGCGCCGAACGCGCCGAGAGCCGGCGCCTGTTCGAGCTGTTCGCCGAAGCTGGCGGGAACTTCATCGATTCGGCGGGGGGGTATCAGAACGGCCTCGCCGAGGAATTCGTCGGTGAGTTCATCCGCGCGGAACGCGCAAACTTCGTCGTCACGACCAAGTACACCGGTCCGCCCAGTACCCTCGCGCAGGGCAATCTCATCGCCGCGACGGGCAACGCCCGCAAGTCGCTGATCCACTCCCTCGAGGCGACCTTGAAACGGCTGGGCTCCGAGTACGTGGACGTGCTGTACGTGCACTTTGCCGATCAGCTGACCCCGACGGAGGAAATCATGCGGGGGATGGAGGAGGCCGTGCGTGCCGGCAAGGCCCTCTATGTGGGCTTTTCGGACTTTCCGGCCTGGCGTGTGGCCCGAGCAGCAACCCTGGCGGAGCTGCGCGGTGGCGCGCCGGTGTCCGCGATCCAGGTCGAATACAGCCTCGTGGAGCGCAGCACCGAACGGGAGCTATTGCCCATGGCCGAGGCCCTGGGTATTACCGTCACGCTCTGGGCCATCCTGGGGGGAGGGCTCCTGACCGGAAAATACCGCACCGGGGCGGCCGAGGGACGCCTGACCAAGGGCGGTGGACGCATCCTCACCGAGTCGACACCGCGTCATACCCGCATCCTCGATGCGCTGGAGAAGGTCGCGGCTGCGACCGGCCTGACGCCTGCGCAGATCGCGATCGCCTGGGTCCGTGCGAGCACCGCGCGGCGCAGGACCTCGGTCATCCCGATCCTGGGTGCGCGCACGGTGGCGCAGCTGAAGGACAACCTCGCGGCCTGGTCACTCGAGCTTGCGCCCGAGCATCTGCGCACGCTCGATGAGGCCAGTGCGATCGAACCGGGCTTCCCGCACGAGCTGCTTGCCGGTCCGATGGTGCAGCAGCTGGCCGGCGCCGGCCGCTGGGACCAGATTGACCAGCCGCCCCTGCCGGTCGCCTGAAGTCGCCGTACCAGGCAACCTTCGCGGGGGGCCTCAGCGGAACCCGCCGGAGACATTGATCACCTCCCCGGTGATCCACGCCGCATCGTCCGACGCGAGGAAGACCACTACAGGGGCGATGTCCGAGGGTTGCCCGAAGCGCCGCAGCGCCGTCTTTTCGATCAGTAGCCGCACGAGCGCCGGGTCGCTCATCGTACCCAGGCGTTCATTGCCCTCGGTCTGTGTCGCGCCCGGCCGGATGCCATTGACCCGAATCGCCTTTGGGCCGAGTTCCTTCGCGAGCACCATCGTCATCATGTCGAGGGCCGCCTTGGAGGCTGCGTACAGAGTCGAGTTGGGCCCGGGCGTCAGGATCCCGGCCGAACCCACGTTGATCACGCAGCCGCCACCCTCGAACTGCCTGACCGCCTGCTGCGTCATGAGCATCGGGCCCAGGACATTGACGTTGAAGTGCCGGTGAAACGCGGCCTCGGTAATATCCAGCAGCGGCTCGAAGGTGAAATGGGCAGCGTTATTGACGAGCACGTCGAGCCGGCCGAATGCGCGGCGCGTCTCGAGCACAAGGCGCGCGGCATCCGCGGCAATGGAGACGTCACCCTGGACCGCGATCGCGCGGCCGCCGTACGCACAGATGTCCGCGACTACCTTGTGCGCCGCCGAGGCGCTCGTGGAGAAATTGACCGTAACGGCTGCTCCTGCCCCTGCCAGGCTGCGGGCGATCTCGGCGCCGATGCCCCGGGAGGCCCCCGTCACCAACGCCACCTTGCCGGTCAGGTTGCGAATAGGTCTGGTCGTTGTCATGGTCTGGTCCTCGCGTTGACGGCAAGCAAGCCTATAATGACGATCTGAATTCTCTGCGCATCGGCGCCTGGTAACCCGTGCTGTATCACACCGCCATCTGCGTGAACGACGTGCAGCGCGCCGCCCGCTTCTATGATCAGGTGCTCGGCACACTCGGCTACCGCCGCATCCATGACTTCAGCCCGGAGGCAGTGTCCTTCGGGACGCGGCGGGGCGAGTTCTGGATCCAGAGCCCCGCGCATCAGAAATCGAGCGGGCCGTGCCACGGGGCGCACTTCGCATTTGCGGCGCAGGATCGCGCGGGCGTCGAGCGCTTCTACGCCGCGGCACTCGCCGCCGGCGGCACGGGCGAGTCGCCCCCGGCACCCCACCCCGAATATCACGCGGACTACTACGGAGCCGTGGTGGTGGATCTCGACGGCCACAAGGTCGAAGTCCTGCTCTATCGCCCGCCCGCCGAGGCCGCACTGCAGTAGGATCCGGAAGGATCAACGGCGGGGCGCCTCCTCGTGCACTTCGACGATCAGGCGCGGCTCCATCTCGAGTGCCTGCAGCAGTTCCTGCTTCGTGAACGGCCGGACTTCATCGTAGCGGGCATCGCGGATCTTGCGCACCCAGTCCGGGTCGGCGATCACGGATCGGCCCACGCCGATCAGGTCGAACTCGGCATTTCCGAAGCGACGTGCCAGTTCGCGCATCGAATCCGCGCCGGCAAAGCGCGCCGCGCGCTCGCTGAAGAAAGTTTCCATCACATCGATGTCGAGCCCGACACTGCCGACCGCGCACACCGGTGCATCAGTCAGGGTCTTCGTCCAGCCGGCGAGCCCGAGGTCGGAACCGGGCCACTCCGGGGTGAAAAAGCGCCGGGTGGAGGCGTGGAACAGATCGACTCCCGCGCCGCGCAGCGCGGCCAGCAGCACGCCGAGCTCGGCTGGGCTGTGCACGATCCGCGCCTCATAATCCACTTCCTTCCATTGCGAAAACCGGAACGAGAGCACGAACTGTTCCCCGACCGCCTGGCGGATGGCTGCGACGACTTCTGCCGGATATCGGACCCGCTCGCCGATGCGGTCGCCTCCGTAGCCATCTTCGCGCCGGTTGGTCTGCGCCCATAGAAACTCATCCAGCAGGAAGCCATGACAGGCGTGCAGTTCGACGCCATCGGCGCCGGCCCGCTGCGCCCACAACGCCGCTTCGACAAACGCCGCCTTGATCTGCGCCAGCTCCTCCAGGGTCGCCGCACGGCCGTTGGTCTTGCCGGCCTTGAAGATTCCCGACGGACTCAAGGCAGGGCCCGGCGCGCTGGGCGAGGCCTGGCTGTCTGAGCGGATCGCGCCCGGATGGCTCACCTGGATCAGCATGTACCCGCCGGCCGCGTGCACTGCGCGCACGCAGCGCTCCCAGCCTTCCAGGGTCGACTCGTTCAGGCGTGGAAAGCGGGCCTCCCAGATCGAGGAGGGGTGGTTGATCGCGCAACCCTCGCCAATGACCAGGGCGATACCTCCCTCCACGCGCCGCCGGTAGTACTCGGCCATCTGCGGCAGCAGCCTGCCGTCTTCGCACCACCCGCGCTGCATGCCGGGCATGACGAATCGGTTGGCCAGGCGCAGTCCCTTGAGCGTGAAGGGTGAGAAGAGCGCAGACAGGTCCGGGGGGGCAATGTCGGTCATGCGGCCGATCCGTGGGCGGCGATCGTGAATGAAAAATGCGATCCAAAAGTGTATACAATCGTCCGCGATGGAAGGTCAAGACTCGACCCGCTACGGCCTGGTGATCGCCTTCACTGCGCTCGCCTTCCTGGTGCTGTCGAGCGACTTCTCGCTGATGAGCGTGGCTCTGCCCTCGATCGAACACGACCTGGCGCTGGCGCCGGACACGGTCTCGCTCATCGTGGCGATGAACGGCATGACCTTCGCCGGGGTCCTCATCCTGGGCGGCCGCCTCGCTGATCAGTACGGCCAGTTCCGCTGCTGCATTGCGGGCCTTGCGTGCTTTGCGGTCGGTTCGACCCTGAGTGCACTCGCCCCCGGAGTCGTGGTGCTCGGGGCGGGGCGTGCGCTGCAGGGGCTGGGCGCCGCCGTGCTTTCGCCGGCGAGCTTTTCGCTGCTCAATACGGCGCTTCCGCCCGGCGCCTGGCAGCGGCGCGGCTACGGCGTGTTTGCCACGACCCAGGCGGCGGCACTCATCGTCGGCTACCTGATCGGCGGGGCCGTCACCACCGCGCTCGGCTGGCGTGCCGCCTTTCTGATCAATGTTCCGTTCACGGTGATTGCGGCTGCCGTTGCGCTGTACGTCGTGCCGCGCGCAGCGGTGGACCCCCAGCGCGGTGCACCGGATCTCGCCGGCGCCATCCTCATCACGGCCTCCGTCGGCCTCATCGTGTGGACAATCTCGACCGCAGCCTCGACCGGCGGACTGTCGCTGAAGAGCCTGGCGGGGTTGGGCGCCGCGGCGAGCACCTTCATTGCCTTCCTGGTGCTCGAGTCACGGCTGGCCCGGCCACTACTGCCATTGTCGATCTTCCTGACCCGCAACCTGATCGGCAACGACCTCGCGATGGTCTTCTGCATGGCGGCAGGCTCCGGGGTCTTCCTGCTGCCCAATCTCTACATGCAGCAGGTACTCGGCTACAGTGCCGCGCAATCGGGGCTGGGCATGCTGCCGCATGCCGCCGGAGGCATGCTCTCCGGCCGGCTTCTCGTCATCGCCATGCGCCGTTTCCAGCTGCGGGAAAGCATTCTCGCGGGGCTCGCGGTCTTCGCGGCCGGCCTGCTGCTCTTCTATGCGCTGTCCGTTCTGCTCCCGCATCCAGGCTACCTGGGCGTCATTCTCGCGCCCCTGCTGCTGTGCGCCTGCGCCGCGCTGTTCTGCGGCATGGTGCTGATGGCCGGAGGTACCACGATCGTTCCGGCCGGACAGCAGGGGGCGGCCTCGGCGCTGGCACTCACCGCCCAGCAGATCGGGCTCGCGCTCGGGAGCGCCGT
>DATJPN010000015.1:0-5217 GCA_035506335.1 Steroidobacteraceae bacterium
GAATCCGGACGCCATCGTCTGCTCGGCCCTAGTCGAAGAAGCCTCGGGGATCGTCAGCCAGGCGCGCCAGCTCGGCATCCCGAAGACCGTGCGCATCATCGGCGGCAACGGGTTCAACTCCCCCGCGCTGATCAAGAACTCCGGCGATGCGGCCGAGGGCGTCATTGTCGGCGCGGCCTGGAACATCTCCTCCACCAATCCGCTGAACCTCAAGTTCGTGGACGACTACACCAAGAAGTACAACCACCCGCCCGACCAGTTCGCGGCGCAGGCGTTCGCCGGCGTGCAGATCGCCTATCAGGCGGCCAAGAACGGCGGCAGCGCCGACAACCGCAAGGCGATCCGCGACGGGTTGCTGAAGATCAAGGGCATGGACACGCTGCTCGGCACCTTCTCGTTCACCGAGGGGCGCGATGCGGACCACCCGCCGGTGGTTCAGGAGGTCAAGGGCGGTAAGTTCGTGGTCTTCGGCGGTTGACGATGAATCTGCTGGCCCAGCAGCTGATCAACGGGGTCTTCATCGGGAGCGTCTACGGTCTGTTCGCGGTGGGATACACTCTGGTCTTCGGGGTGCTGGACATCCTGAACCTGGCCCACGCCGCCGTGTTCACCCTCGCCGGTCTGAGCGCCGTCTGGCTGGTTCAGACCGGCGGTCTCTCGATCTGGATCGCGTTCCCGCTGGCCACCCTGATGGCCGGGCTGCTGGGCCTGCTGCTCAACCAGGTCGCCTTCGTCCCACTGCGCAAGCGGGCCGACAGCCAGTTTTCGGGCCTGATCTCCAGCATCGCCATGGCGATCATCTTCGAGAGCGCCTGCCTCGGGCTGTTCGGGGCGCGCTCGGTGCGGTTCCCGCAGGGCACGGTCGCCGTTCAGGTCTGGCACGTGGCGGGCGTGACCATCACCTCGCTGCAGGTCGGGATCGTGCTCACGGCGGCGCTGCTCATGGTCGTGCTGCACCTCTTCATCCGGCGCACGCGCACCGGCAAGGCGATCCGGGCGGTCGCCGAAAACGAGCGCGCCGCCATGCTGCTGGGCGTCAACGTCAACGGCATCATCGCCTGGACCTTCTTCATCTCCTCGGCCCTGGGCGGCGCCGCGGGCATCCTGTACGGCCTGTACTTCGATCAGCTGGGGCCCGACATGGGCCGCTCGATCGAGCTCAAGGGGCTGGCGGTCATCATCCTGGGCGGGATGGGCAGCATCCCGGGCGCCATCCTGGGCGGGGTGGCCTTCGGCCTGAGCGAGGTGCTCACGGTGGCGATCACCGGGACGTCCAATCTGCGGGATGCCGTGGCCTTCACCGTGCTCTTCACCATCCTGCTCCTCCGGCCCTCGGGGCTGCTCGGCCGGGTCAAGCTGCGGGAGGCCTGAGCGCGATGGAGCAGTTGGCCCAGTTCTACGCCGTCTACGGCAGCGTCATCAACTTCATCGGCATCAACGCGCTCCTGGCGCTCAGCCTGAACGTGACGCTGGCGGCCGGGCTGCTCTCGCTCGGCAACGCCGCGTTCGCGGGGCTGGGGGGCTACACCGCCGGGGTCCTGACCGTGCACTTCAAGCTGCCGTTCGTGCTCTCGATCTGCAGCGGGGGGCTGGTTGCGGCGCTCTGCGGGCTGGTCGTCGGTCTGCCGGTGCTGCGCCTGCGCGGTGTGTTCCTGGCGATGGCGACCCTGGCCTTCGGCGAGGTCGTGCGCATCGCGGCCGTGAATCTCGAGATCACCGGCGGCGCCGAAGGGCTGACGATTCCCAAGGTGACCGAGACCTGGATGATCTACCTCGCACTGGCGGGCTTTGCCTATTTCCTGGCGGTGCTGCGGCGCACGCGCCTGGGGTGGGGACTGGTCAGCATGCGCGAGGACGAGACCGCCGCGGCCTGCCTCGGCATCCACATCACCTATTACAAGGTACTGGCCTTCATGCTCGGCGCCATGATGGCCGGGGTCGCGGGCGGCATGTACGCGCACCTCAACTACCTCATCACGCCGCGCGACTTCGGGTTCTTCATCGCGGTCGATCTCCTGATCTACAACATCGTGGGCGGCACCCGCGTGTGGTACGGCCCGATCCTGGGCGCGGCGCTCCTGACCGCGCTGCCGGAGATCCTGCGTGGGATCGGCGTGGCCGCCGGTCCGATCCGCATGTTCGTCAACGGATTGATCCTGCTGCTGGTCATCCTCTTCCTGCCGAACGGCCTGGCTTCGCTCTTCACGCGCCGCCGTCCCGTCCCGGCCAAACTCGAGGCCGCATGAGCGCGCTCGTCGTCCGGGGGATTTCCCGCAGCTTCGGCGGGATTCAGGCGCTGCTCGACGTCAGCTTCGAGGTCGCGCCCGGAACGGTGCACGGCCTGATCGGCCCCAACGGCGCGGGCAAGACCACCCTGATCAACGTCTTGAGCGGGCTGCTGGCGCCGACCAACGGTCGGGTCGTCTACCGCGGCCGGGACCTGCACCGGCTGCCGCCGCACCAGGTCGCCGGGTTGGGTATCGCGCGGACCTTTCAGAACATCCGCCTGTTCCCGACCATGACCTGCCTCGAGAACGTGCTCGCCGGACAGCACCTGAAGGCCGCGCGCCCGCTGCTGCCGCGCCTCTTGCGGCTGCCCGCGGCCGCGCGCGAGGAAGCCGGACTGCAGACGCAGGCCCTTGCAACGCTGGCGCGCGTGGGGTTACAGTCCAAGGCGGACCATCCGGCGCGCAACCTCTCCTACGGCGAGCGCCGGCGACTGGAGATCGCACGGGCGCTGGCCGTGGATCCGAGCCTGCTCCTGCTGGACGAGCCGGTCGCAGGCATGCGTCGGCGCGAATCGGCCGAGGTCGCCGATCTCGTGCGCGCGCTCGCAGGGCAAGGCATGACGATCCTGCTGATCGAGCACAACATGTCCTTCGTGATGAGCCTGTGCGCCCGCATCACCGTACTCAACTTCGGGCGCGTGATCACCACCGGCGGGAGGGACGAGGTGCGCGCTCACCCCGAGGTGATTGCAGCCTACCTGGGAACGGAAGAACACCATGCTTGAGGTCAGCGGATTGACCGTGTCCTACGGCCCGATCGAAGCCGTGCGCGAGATCAGTTTCCGGGTCGAGCCGGGCGCGGTCGTGTCGCTGGTGGGGCCGAACGGCGCCGGCAAGACCACGACGCTCAACGCGGTCAGTGGGGTCGTTCCGGCTGCAGCCGGCAGCGTGCGGTTCGAAGGCCGCGACATCACGCGCCTGAGCCCGCACCAGCGGGTGTCGGCCGGCATCGTCCAGGTACCCGAGGGCCGGCTCGTGCTGGCCCACATGAGCGTGCGGGAGAACCTCGAACTGGGCGGCTACCGGCGCCCGGCGCGCGAGGTCGCGGCCGGCGTGCAGCGCATGGAGGAACGCTTTCCGATCCTGCGCGAGCGGCGCAACGCCATGGCCGGGACGCTCTCGGGCGGCGAGCAGCAGATGCTCGCGATCGCCCGCGGGTTGATGGCCCGTCCCAAGCTGCTGCTCCTCGACGAACCCTCGCTCGGACTTGCGCCGCTGCTCGTGCGAACCATCTTCGAGATCGTCGCCGCGTTGCAGGCCGAGGGTCAGACCATCCTGCTGGTCGAACAGAACGCCCGGCAAGCCCTGGCGGTGTCGACCCATGCCTACGTCATGGAAAACGGCAAGGTGGTCCTCTCCGGGTCGGCCGAGCGCCTGATGTCCGACCCCGCCATCATCGGGACCTATCTCGGGCAGGCAATCGACGCGGCCTGACCCGCGCAGGAGGTTGCCTATGGCCACCCCCGCCCACTGGGCCGACCGCTATGCCGAGAACCGGTGCTCCGCCAGCGAGGCGATTGCCCGCATCCGCTCCGGCCAGCGCGTGTTCATCGGTTCCTCGTGCGGCGAACCCCAGCACCTGGTGCGCGCGCTCTCGCAGGCCTCGAGCGATCTGAAGGACATCGAGGTGACCCGGCTCTTCAACCTGGAGTCGGCACCGCTCACCCTCATCGCCGAGCGCACGGGCGAGCAGGCGCTGAACATCCGGTCCTTCTACTCCGGTTCCGCCCGCACCCAGGGCATCGCCCGCAACCAGCGGTTCATCACCCCCATCAATCTCTCGGCCGTGCCGCGCCTGTTCAAGAGCCGGCTGCTGCCGGTGCACGTGGCGCTGATCCAGGTCTCGCCGCCCGACGACTTCGGCTGGCTCAGCCTGGGCGTCTCGGTCGACATCACCCTCGCCGCCGCCGAGTCGGCCGATCTCGTGATCGCCCAGGTCAACCCGCGCATGCCGCGGGTGCTCGGCCGCAGCTTCATCCACGTGAACGACGTCGACCTCTTCGTCGAACACGAGGAGCCGCTCATCACCATGGCCGGTACCCCGGAATTCGAGGCCGCCAAGGGCATCGCGCGCATGATCGCCACCCGCCTGGTCGAGGACGGCTCCACGATCGCGATCGGACTGGGGGCGACTTCGGAAGCCGTTCTGCTGGCACTGTCGGACAAGAACGACCTGGGCGTTCACACGCAGTACCTGGCGGCGGACACGTTCCGGCTCTTCACGCGGGGCGTCATCACCAACCGCAAGAAAGGCTTCCACGACGGCAAAATCGTGGCCTCGAGCGCGATCGGCAACGAAGAGTTCTACGATCTGCTGGACGACAACCCGGCCATCGAGTTCCACCCATCCGACTACGTCAACGACCCGGCCGTGATCGCACGCAACAACCGCATGATCGCCATGAGCGTCGCGATGACGGTCGACCTCACGGGCCAGGTCGCGGCCGACGCGCTGCCCTTCAACCAGTTCTCGGGTGTGACCGGGGTGCTCGACTTCATTCGCGGCGCGAGCATGTCCCCGGGCGGCAAGTCGATCCTGATGCTGCCCTCGACCGGCGCGCAGGGCCGCAAGAGCCGCATCGTGCCCTTCCTCGGCGACACGGCCGTGGTCGTGCCCCGCAGCGACGTGCAGCACGTCGTGACCGAGTACGGCGTGGTCAACCTCTTCGGCAAGAGCCTGCAGGAGCGGGCGCTCGGCCTGATCAGCATCGCGCACCCGGATTTCCGGGACGAGCTCTTCTTCGAGGCCAAGAAGATGGGGCTGCTCGGCCCGGAGCGCAGCCTGCACGACTCGTTGCACGGGGTCTATCCCGTGCATCTCGAGGAGGTCGTCCGGATCGACGACGAGCCGGTCGCCATCCGGCCGGCCAAGCCGGTGGACGAACGCCGCATCCAGGAGCACTTCTACAGCCTGGACAAGGACGACGTG
>DATJPN010000016.1:0-4348 GCA_035506335.1 Steroidobacteraceae bacterium
TGCTGAAATACCGCGGCAAGCCAACGGAGGCGCCCGGTGAGTTCGCGGGATTGAAGGGCGCGGAGCTGATCGACGAGGTGGTGATGGTCGATCAGAGCCCGATCGGCCGCTCCACGCGTTCCAACCCGGCGAGCTACGTGGGCGCCTTCGATGCCATCCGCAATCTGTTTGCCACCGAGCCCACGGCCCAGGATCGCAAGTACACGGCCGGCACCTTCAGCTTCAATTCGGGCAACGGGCGCTGCCCGACCTGCAGCGGCAACGGCTTCGAGCATGTCGAGATGCAGTTCCTGTCGGATGTCTATCTGCGCTGCCCCGACTGCAATGGCACGCGCTACCGGGACGAGGTGCTCGACATCAAGCGGGAGGGCGCCAACGGCCGTCGCGCGAGCATAGCCGATGTGCTGCAGATGACGGTCACGGAGGCGCTGGAGTTCTTCCGCGATTCGCGGGAAGTGGCGGCGCGGCTGGCGCCGCTCGCCGATGTCGGCCTGGAGTACGTGAAGCTCGGGCAGCCGGTGCCGACTCTCTCCGGTGGCGAGGCGCAACGGCTGAAGCTCGCGGGGCATCTGGCCGATGCCGGCTCCGTGGTATCGAGCATCACCCACCACGGCAAGCTGTTCCTGTTCGATGAGCCCACCACCGGGCTGCATTTCGACGTGTTCGAAGCCGTTGCCGCTGCAGGTCGGGCAACGGCCGTTGCCGGAGTTGAAGCTGAAGGTGCCGGCCGTGTACTTGCGCTCCACGGCGGTCGGCTCCAGGGCGAACAGTTCGCGGATCACGTCGAACGCGCCCACGTAGCTGGCCGGATTCGAGCGCGTGGTGCGGCCGATGGGCGCCTGGTCGACCATGACCACGTCGTCGATGAGTTCCGCGCCGCGCAGGGATTCGAATTCACCGGGCGCCTCGCTCGGACGGCCCTTGTATTTCAGGAGCGCCGGGTACAGCACGTCCTCGACGACGGTGGACTTGCCGGAGCCCGAGACACCGGTGATGCACGCCAGACGCTTCAGCGGCACGCGAAGGTCGATGCCCTTGAGGTTATGGTGGCGGATGCCCCGGACCTCGAGCCAGCGATTCGTGCGCGCCTCGGCCACCACTTCGCCGGGGATCTCCGCCGCCACCCGGGGTCTCTCGGCGGCTACGGGGAGGGTGCGCCGTCCGCACAGGTAATCGGCGGTGAGCGAGCCGTGACTGTGCCGCAGTTCCACCGGGGTACCGTTGAAGACGATCTGCCCGCCGCGTTCGCCCGCGCCCGGCCCCATGTCGATGATGCGGTCGGCCTCGAGCATGATCTGCGGGTCGTGTTCGACCACGAGCAGCGAGTTGCCGGCGTCGCGCAGCCGTTTCATGACGGTGATCACGCGCTGCATGTCGCGCGGATGCAGTCCGATGGAGGGCTCATCGAGCACGAAGAGGGTGTTGACCAGCGAAGTGCCCAGCGCCGTCGTCAGGTTGATGCGCTGGACTTCACCCCCCGAGAGGGTGCGCGACTGCCGGTCGAGGGTGAGGTACGCGAGGCCGACGTCCGCCAGATAGGCGGTGCGGCTGCGCAGCTCCTCCAGCAGCAGGTCCGTGGCCTGGTCGAGCGGCGCCGGCAGTGTGAGGTCGCGGAAGAAGCCGAGCACCCGCTCGATGGGCAGCAGCATCAGGTCATGCAGGCACAGTCCCGGCAGGGCATCGAGAGTGTCCTGGGTCCACTGCACGCCCTGGGGACGGAAGCGGGGACGCCCGGCGAGCGTCGTCTCGGCCAGGGCGTGACTGCCGACGCGCCAGAGCAGACCGTGGGTGCGCAGCCGCGCACCGGCGCAGACATCGCAGGGCGTGTAGGAGCGGTAGCGTGAGAGCAGCACGCGCACGTGCATCTTGTAGGCCCGCGACTCCAGCCAGTCGAAGTAGCGCTTGATGCCGTACCAGTGGCCCTTCTCCCAGGGGCCCTCGCCCTCGATCACCCAGCGGCGCTCATCCTGTGTGAGTTCGCGCCAGGGCCGGTCCAGGTTGACGCCGCGTTTCTTCGCGTGCTTCTCCAGATCCTCCTGGCAATCCTTGTAGGATTCGGTCTGCCAGGGGCGCACGGCGCCCTCGCGCAGGGACTTGTTCTCATCGGGGATCACGAGGCCGTAGTCGATGCCGATGCGCCGGCCGAAGCCGCGGCAGGTCTCGCAGGCGCCGATCGGCGAATTGAACGAGAACGCGCTCGGCGTGGGCGCCGCGTAGGAGCGGTCGCAGTCGGCGCAGTGCAGGCCGGAGGAGTACCGCCACACCTCGCGGCTGCGCGGCGGATCCCCGTCGTCCATCACCTGGACCATGAGGCGGCCCTGGCCGACCCGCAGCGCCGTTTCGAGGGATTCGAGCACACGGCCGGGCTCGGCGTTGCCGAGGCGGAAACGGTCCTGGATGACCTGCAGCACCTTGAGCGGAGTGTCGTCCGCCTTTGCGCCCTTGCGGCGTCGGGCGGGAGCTTTCGTCCTGGCCGCGGCGGGCGCATCGGGCGGTGCGGGTTCGAGGATGCGGGTGTAGCCCTGGCGCGCCAGCAGTTCCCGCACCTCGCCCTCGCCGAAGTTGCGCGGCACGGGCACCGGAAAGCACAGCACCAGCCTCGGATCGCCGGCGTCGCCGGCGCGTCGCCGCAGGTCCTCGAGGATGCTCGGCGCGGTGTCGCGGCGCACGGGCCTGCCGCAGCACTCGCAGAACAGGCTCGCCGCGCGGGCGAAGAGCAGCTTCAGGTGATCATTGAGCTCGGTCATCGTGCCGACGGTCGAGCGCGTGGTGCGCACGGGGTTCGTCGGGTCGATGGCGATGGCCGGCGGGATGCCGCTGATCGAATCCAGCTGAGGCTTGTCCATGCGGTCCAGGAACTGGCGCGCATAGGGAGAGAAGGTCTCCACGTAGCGCCGCTGCCCTTCCGCATAAAGGGTGTCGAACACCAGGGAGGATTTTCCGGAGCCCGAAACGCCCGTCACCACGACGAGTTCATTCAGGGGAATCGAAAGGTCCAGACCCTTGAGATTGTTCTGGCGCGCGCCGCGGATACGGATGAAATGGCCCATTCTGCCTATATTAATGAAGGGGCGGCGCGCGCGCAGGCCTGCCGTGCATACAGTATGCTGTTCGGTCCAGGGCTGTATGAGGCCGAGCCGGCCCCCCGTATCGCGGAGTATTGCAGTGAGTGATTCCGACCCCGGGCGCAAGCTCGATTTTGGCACGCGTGTCATCCATGGGGGACAGCGGCCGGACCCCCTGACCGGCGCCGTCATGACCCCCATCTACCTGTCCTCGACCTATGTGCAGGACAGTCCCGGGGTGCACAAGGGGTACGACTACGCCCGCACCCGCAACCCGACCCGGGACGCCCTGCAGGCGGCGCTCGCCGACCTCGAGAACGGCACGGCGGGGTTCGCCTTCGCCTCCGGCATGGCCGCCTCCTCGACGATCGTGGAGCTGCTGGACGTGAACTCCCACATCATCGCCTCGCACGACCTCTACGGCGGCAGCTACCGGCTGTTCGAAAGGATCCGCAAGCGCAGCGCCGGCCTTGAAGTCAGTTTCGTGAACCTCGCCGATGGGGCGGCATTCGCCGCGGCGATCCGCCCGAACACGCGCATGGTGTGGATGGAGTCACCGACCAACCCGATGCTGAACCTGATCGACCTCGCGGCCATCGCGCAGCTCGCGCGCAGCCACGGAATCCTCAGCGTCTGTGACAACACCTTTGCCACCCCGTACCTGCAGCGGCCGCTCGATCTCGGGGTGGACATCGTGATGCACTCGGCCACGAAGTACCTGAACGGACACTCCGACGTGCTCGGCGGCGCCGTGATCGTGCGGGACGGGACCCTCGCCGGGCAGCTGAAGTTCCTGCAGAACGGTCTCGGCAGCATGTCCGGCGCGTTCGACAGCTTCATGCTCCTGCGCGGCATCAAGACCCTCGCGGTGCGCATGGAACGGCATTGCGCGAATGCGCTGCGCATCGCGCAGCACCTGGAGTCCCATCCGGCCATCCAGGCCGTGCGGTATCCGGGGCTCGCGAGCCACCCGCAGCACGCGCTCGCCCGGCGGCAGATGCAGGGCGGATTCGGCGGCATCATCACCGCCGAGCTCAAGGCTGCCGCGGGTCTCACCCAGATCGCCACGGCGCGCCGGTTCCTCGAGCGCTGCCACCTGTTCTCCCTCGGCGAGAGTCTCGGGGGTGTCGAGAGCCTCATCGAGCACCCGGCCGATGATCGCCATGCCGAAACTCGGGTGATCCACGTAGGCATCGCCCGTGACGATGATGATGTCGCAGCTGTCCCAGCCGAGCTCGTCCATCTCCCTGCGGCTCATCGGCAGGAATTTCGACGTGCCGAAG
>DATJPN010000017.1:0-9437 GCA_035506335.1 Steroidobacteraceae bacterium
GGGGCCTTCAATGGCGGCGAAGGTGTCTTCGTCGGCCCGTTCGCGACGCTCGGCACGTACGGAACCACCGGCAGGATCGTCGGCGGCGGGAGCTATGAGGGAGCGGGCGGCACCGGTGTCGAGGTCTACGGCGCCGGGCTGCTCAAGGACACCGCCCCACTGCACATCTATGGCGGCACCGGCGCCTACGGCGGCACGGGTCTGCGGCTCGACGGCCCCGGTGCCGGATTCAACACCGGTGCATCGGTGGCGCTGGCATCGGATGCCGTCGTCACGGGCGGCGCCGGCCTTTATGGCCCGCTGCCCATCGGCACCCCGGGCACGACCTTCTCCGGCCCCACCGGCTCCGGCGGCATCGGAGCGTCGGTCGCGCAGGGCGCGACGCTGGCCTTGAGCGGTTCGTCGATCAGTGGCGGCGTGGGAGCCAACGATGCGAACTACGAGGCGGTCGGCGGCCGCGGCGGCGTGGGCGTCGCGGACTCCGGCGGCACCGTCAGCAACGCCGGCGGCCTGATCGAAGGCGGCGCCGGAGGCGCCGGCGGCACCTATGGCAGCGGCTATTCCGCGGGCGCCGGCGGCACCGGGGTCGTGCTCGATGGCGGCACGTTGCAGAATGGGACCATCGGCGCACCCCCGGACGGGCTGTATTCGCGCATCTACGGTGGCTCGACCAGTGGCACCGGCAACAATTACAGCAACGGCGGCGTCGGCGTCGATGTGACCGCGGCGGGCACGCTGGACAATCTGGGAGGCTACTTCCACAGCCAGTTCGGCAAGATCATCGGGGGCGCGACCAACCTCGGCTACGGTGGCGCGGGCATCCTGATGAGCGCCGGCGGGCACATCAACAATGACGGCCTCGTCGTCGGCGGCAAGACCGGCGGCGGCGACAGTGGCGGCGCCGGCATCGAGGCATCCGGGGCGCTGAACGGGTCGGTGTTCAACACGGCGTACGTCATCAACACCTACCAGGTCGTCGGCGGGAATTCGGCCGTCAGCACCGGTGGCGCCGGACTGCTGATGGACTCCGGCTCCTACCTCAAGAACGAGGGCTTCGTGACCGGCGGCAACGGAGGCATCGGCGGCGCCGGCGCGATCTTCAATGAGTCCGGCGCCAACAACACGAACACGGCCGGCGCGTACATCTCCGGTGGCTACGGCTACACGGGAGCGGGCGGCGATGGCGTGGATCTCGCCTCCGCGGGCAGCACGCTGCTCAACCGCGGCACCATCACGGGTGGCCGCGCCGGGTACAACGCCTCCGGCGGCGTCGGGGTGCTGATCGGTCCGGGAGCCGACCTGTCGAATTATGGGGTGATCAGCGGCGGAACCGGCAGCGACCGGGGTCCCGGCGGCGGTGAGGTCACCCTGGCACCCGCCGTCGGCGTCGACATCAACGGCGGCACGCTGTTCGATCAGGGCAGCATCCGCGCCGGATCGAACTATTTCCCCCACACCTACTTCAGCGGCGATGCGGTGCAGTTCGGCCCGGTCGCCGGCGGCAGGATGCTGCTGGAGTCCGGATGGCAGCTGCAAGGTGACGTCACCGGTTTTGCCGCCGGTGACACCATCGACATCACCAACCTCGCCTTCGCCACCGCGCAGGCCCAACTCGCCAGCACCCTGTCGCCCGGCGGGGGTTTCTCGACCGGCGCGACGGGGGAGACGCTGCAGTTCACGGGGAGCTACACGGGCGCGAATCAACTGATCCTCACCTCGATCGACGGCGGGGCCGGTACCGAGATCACGGTCGCCTGTTTTCTGCGGGGTACCCGGATCCGCACCGCGGGCGGCGAGGTCGCGATCGAGGAGCTGCGCATCGGGGACCTGGTGTTGACCCACTCGGGTGCGCTGCGCCCGATCCGCTGGATCGGGCGTCGCAGCTACCCGGCGGCGGTGGCCGCCGACAATCGCGACGTGCTGCCGGTGCTGATCCGCCGCGGTGCCCTCGGCGACAACCTGCCGCGGCGTGACCTGCGCGTGTCCCCAGAGCATGCGCTGTGGATCGACGGCATGCTGATCCCGGCCCGTGCGCTCATCAATGGCACGTCCATCGTGCACGACAAGGCCTCCGAGGTGACCTACTTCCACCTCGAGTTCGACAGCCACGATGTCATCTATGCCGAGGGGGCGCCGGCCGAGAGCTTCGTCGATGACGAAAGCCGGCTGCAGTTCGACAATGTGGCGGAGTACTGGATCCGGTATCCGCACGCCCGTGCGCAGCCCGCGCGTTTCTGCGCGCCGCGCGTCGAGGACGGGGTGGCGCTTGAGGCCGTGCGCGAACGGCTGCGGACATTCCTCGCGGCAGCGGCCTGACCCTTGGCCACGGCCGGTGATACCCGCCTCTGTCCCTGCGGCAGCGGCCTCTCGGGCACGCGCTGCTGCCGGCTGAACCTGGCGACCCTCGGGGCGCGCGAGGCCGGCCGGCACCTGGCGCCGCTCGAAGAGCAGGCGATCCAGGCCCGCGCCGCCGGCCAGGACGACCAGGCCGAGCAACTCGCGATCGACGTGCTGGAGCTGGCGCCCGGGCGAACGCGGGCGCTCGGCGTGCTGTACGAAATCCGCAAGTCCCAGGGCCGGGGCGCTGCGGCCGCGGCGCTGATCACCCGGCTCGTGGCGCTCGACCCCAACAACTTCTGGGCGACCAACGAACTGACGCTGCTGCTGCTCGGCCGGGGCGACGTCGGCGGGGCCCTGCGCCACGCGCGCAACGCGCTGCGCATCGCGCCGCAGAACGCCCAGGCGCATTACCTGATGGGCATGGCGCTGACCGAGGCGCAGCGGCCGGCGATCGGCGAATACCATTACCTGCGCGCGCTGGAGCTGGCCGGCACGCGCAATCCCGTAGTTCTGGCGAACCTGGCGCTGTGCCTGAAGAACCAGGGCAAGATGCAGGCCGCGCGGGCGCTCTACGCCGAGTCCCTGCAGGCCGAGCCGGACAATCTCAACGTGCTGCTCGGCGCGGCCCGGCTGGAGGAGGCGGACCGCGACGCACCGGCGGCGCTGGCGCTGCTGGACCGCGCTGAAGCCGCGCACCCGGGCAATCCCAGCGTGCTGCTGCTGCGCGCGGTGGTGCTGGGACGCCTCGGCGACACCGATGGCGCGCTCGCCGCCCTCGACCGGATCGCAGCCTCGAAGGCGACGATCGGGCCGGGCGAATATCTCGAGAAGGGCCGGCTGCTCGACCGCGCCGGCCGCTACGCCGAGGCGTTCGAGGCGTTCGTTGCCGGCAAGGCGCGCCTGCGCGAAGTGTCCGGCCACACCTACAACGAAGCTTATGCCCTGCAGCACACCCAGCGCCTGAAGGGCTTCTTCACCGCCGAGCGGCTCGCGACCCTGCCGCGCGCGACCCGGCGCAACGACGCAGCGCAACCGCTGTTCGTGCTCGGCTTTCCCCGCTCCGGCACGACGCTGCTCGAGCAAAGCCTGAGCGCGCACCCACGGATCGCGGCCGGCGACGAACTGCCGTTCATCGGCGAGCTCACCCAGCTGATGCCGCGGCTACTCGACAGCCCGCTCACCTACCCGGAAGCACTCGCGGAATTGTGGATGGGCGATCACCGCGAGGACCTCGACAATCTGCGTGACCATTACCTGCGCCGGGTGGCGCAGCTCGGTGTCGTGCCCGCCGGCAAGGCCTGGTTCACCGACAAGATGCCGCTGAACGAGACCGACCTCGGCCTGATTCATCTGCTGTTCCCGCACTCGCCGCTGCTGCACGTGACGCGCCACCCGCTGGATGTCGTGCTGTCGGTGTTCTCGAACCTGCTCACCCACGGGTATTACTGTGCCTATGCGCTGGAGAGCGCGGCACAGCACTACGCGCTGATCGCGGACCTGGTCGAGCACTATCTGCAGGAGCTCAAGCCGCGATACCTGCGCGTGCGCTACGAGGATCTCGTCGACCGGCAGGAGCAGACCTTGCGGCAGGTGCTGGCCTTCGTCGGCGAGGAGTTCGATCCGGGATGCCTCGACTTCCACGAGAACCGGCGCTATGCGCGGACGGCGAGTTATGCCCAGGTCACCGAGAAGCTGTACGACCGCTCGCGCTACCGCTACCGCAATTACCTGCCGCAGCTCGCCCCGGTGCTGCCGATCCTGCGGCCGGTGATCGAGCGCCTCGGCTACGAGGTCGAGGTCGCCCCTTCCACATCCGCGGCTTGAGGAAGCAGCGCGAGGAGCTGCGCGCGGCTGGTCTTGCCCAGCTCATCGCGCGGCACGGCGGCCACCTTGAGCAGTGGTCGCGGCAGGAACAACGGATCGACGCCCTGTGCCATCGCTGCGAGGATTTCCTCCTCGCTTGAAGTCGGCGCGACCACGGCCGCCGCGAGGCGGTGGACGCGACCCACGCCCCACGCGCCGGCTTCGGCATCCGTGGGCTGGAACACCACCGCGTCACGCACGCCGGGGATGGCGAGCAGCCGGCGCGTGAGATCCGACAGCGAGGCGCGCTTGCCGGCGATCTCGATCAGGTCGACGTTGCGGCCGCGCAGCAGCATCCGTCCCGGCGCCGTGACCTCCACCACATCCTGCAGCGCCGTGCCCTCCGCGAGCCACGGTGCGCGTACGCGGGTGTGGTCCGCCGCGGGCTCCACGCTGACGCCGGGGTACAGGCGCCAGCCGCTTTCGTGGGCGGTCAGCCGCGTGGCGATCGCGCCGGTCTCGGTGGACCCGAATATCTCCAGGAGCGGCGCCCGCATGACGGCCGTGACGCGCCGCGCCAGCGCCGCATCGAGCGGCGCCGTGGCCGAAACCACCGCGGCGAGGGGCGGGAACTCCTGCGTCGAGGCGAGCAGCGTCCGCAGGTGCACCGGTGTGGTGACGAGCACCCGCGGCGCGGGCGCGTCCTCCAGCGACGATGCCACGTCGGCGGGGAACAGCGGCCGGCCGGCGTGCACGGCCATGCCCGAGAGCAACGGCAGCAGCACCGAGGTCTCCGCGCCGTACATGTGCTGGGGCGGCACGGTGGCGATGACGGTCGGCTGTGCCGCAGCCGCGGTCTCACCCAGGCACTCGCGGATGCGCAGGGCGGTGAAGCCGGTGTGATGCTGCACGCTGCCCCAGCGCGTGGGATGGGCGGTCGGCGTGCCGGTCGAGCCGGAGGTGAAGGCGATCTGCACGACGTGGTCACCGGCGATCTGCGGCACCACCGGGACCACATCGGCGGTTCCCCGCGCCAGCAGCTTCGCGACCAGGTCGTCATCGACCCGGTGGTGATCGGCATGGCCGGCCTCGGCATCGGCGATGACCCGTGGCGCGCGCGAGGCCGGCAACAGGTTGGTCTGGCCGCGCACCACGGCCGCGCACCAGGCAATCAGGAAATTCGCACGCTGTTCGCACAGGTTGACGAGGAACTGCCGGGACGGGAGTTGCCCCGCCAGGGCGAGCACCCGGCGCAGGAACTCCCCGGCGCTCAGCACCCCGCCGCGCTGCCACAACAGCGGGCGTTCCGCCGCGAACCCGGCGATGAGCGGCAGCGGCATGCCCCACCCCTTCAGTACAGTCCGCCGTTCACGTCGATCACCTGGCGCGTGATGTAGGACGCCTCCGGAGAGACCAGGAAGCTCACCACGGCGGCCACCTCCTCCACGGTTCCGGCGCGCTGCATGGGGATGGCCTTCACGGCCTCCTCCGAGGGCGGCCGGGCCTGCAGCATGTCGGTGCTGATGAAGCCCGGCGCCACGCAGTTCACCGTGATCTGCCGCCGCGCGAGCTCCAGCGCCAGCGCCTTGGTGGCGCCGATGATCCCGGCCTTCGCGGCGCTGTAGTTGGTCTGGCCGCGGGTCCCCATCACGCCCGACGCCGACGACAGCGTGACGATGCGTCCGGCGCCGCGCCGCCGCACCATGGCCATCACGAGCGGGTGCAGCACGTTGTAGAAACCGTCCAGGTTGCCGTGGACCACGCTGTCCCAGGTTTCGCCCGTCATCGCCGGAAAGGCGTCATCGCGGGCGTGCCCGGCATTGCAGACCACGCCGTAGTAGGTGCCGTTGGTCTCGATGTCCTCGACGAGAGCGCTGGCGCAGGCCATGCGGTCGGCCACGTCGAACTGCAGCACCCGCGCGCGCCGGCCCATGTGCCGGATGCCGTCGGCGACCTGCTCGGCCTCCGCCCGGCGCGAGCGGCAATGCACCACCACGTCGAAGCCATCATGCGCCAGTCGCAGCGCGATGGCACGGCCGATGCCACGGCTGGATCCGGTGACCAGGACGGTGTCCGTCACCGGCGCTCGCCGGCACGGGCCGGCGCCTCAACGGACCAGAAGGGGTAGAAATTGAACCACTGCAGGGGTTCCATCAGCAGGTAGTGCTCCAGGCGGGTTGCGAAACGTTGCGCGAGGTCGGCAATGATTGCATCCCGTTGCGAGCGCTGCCAGCGCACCTGCGTGCTGAAGGGCTCGAAGTAGACCCGGTAGCCTGCCCCGTGCCGCAGGCAGAACAGCAGGTGGACCGGGCATTCGAGCAGCGCGGCGAGCACGTAGGGCCCCACCGGCAGCGGGGCCGCGGCGCCGAGCAGCCGCACCGCGACCGTCCGACCGCCGTGCACCGGCACGCGGTCGGCGGCGATGACCACCCACTCGCCCCGATCGATGCGGCTCTTCAGCATGAGCGCCGTGGCGGCCGAGAGCTCGGTGACCTGGAGCAATTGAACCTCGTTTGCGCCGGCCATGCGCAGTACCTGATTGAAGCCGCGGGAGTGCCCGCTGTGCACCAGCACGTTGAGCCGGACGTGCCGGTTCAACGTGGCGAGCGCACGGCACAGTTCCAGGTTTCCGAGGTGGGAGCCCAGCAGCAGAACGCCGCGCGCGCCCGCGGCCGCCGTGCGCAGCGCCGCGTCGTTCTCGATGCTCACCTGGCCGAAGTCGATCCGCCCGAGCCATGCATCCTGCTTGTCCACGATGGCGCGGGCGAAGCTCAGGAAATGCCGGTAGACCGTCAGGGACCCGGCGTGCACGCCGCGCGCGGGCGCCGCTGCCGCCACTCGGGCCAGATAGTCCCGCGAGGCGGCCCGGGCGCCGCGGCTGAAGAGGAAGAAATAGGCCGTCGCCAGGTACACCAGCGGCAGCACCAGCGGTCGCGACAGCAGCCGCACGGCGTGGAACATCAGCCGCATCATGTACGGCGCGCCGCGTTCCGGCCGGGCCGCCCAGTCCGCCTGGACACCGCGGCGCGGCGCCTTCGGGGAGCCGTTCAAGCGGCTCTTCGCGCCAGCAGGCGCGGCAGGCGGCGCAGCATGCCGCCGAGCAGCCGCGCCTGCAGCGCCACCATGCCGGCATTGTCCCTGAGCAGCCGGTAATGGCTGACCCCGTCCACCGGGTAGGTCACCGACGTCGGGATCCAGCGCAGCGGCACCCGACGCCAGTACAGGCGCACGATGATCTCGGTATCGAAATCCATGCGGCGGCCAATGTACTCCTGCGCCATCAGGCCGATGACGGGGGCGAGCGGATACACCCGGAAGCCGCACAGGGAATCCGGAATCGAGAACGACAGGGTCGCGAGCCAAACGAGGGCGTGCGTCAGATACCGCCCGTAGCGCCTGACCGCCGGCATGCTCCGGTCGAACAGCGGGCGTCCGCAGATCAGCGCCTGCGGCTCGCGGCCCGCCGCCGCGATGAAGGCCGGGATGTCCCCGAGCGCGTGCTGGCCGTCGGCGTCCACCTGCAAGGCATGGCTGTAGCCGTCCTGCCACGCCGTGGCGAAGCCCGCGAGCATCGCCGCACCCTTGCCGCTGTTGACCGGCAGGCGCAGCACGCGGGTGTGCGGCACCGTGGCGGCCAGCCGGTCGAGTTCGCCGGCGCAGGCCGGGCCTGAGCCGTCGTCCACGAGCAGGCAGGGAAGCCGCGCGCGGTGCACGGCCTCGACGACCCGCGCCACCGCGTGCTCGTGGTCGAACACCGGCACGATGACGCAGGGATGGAAGCTGGGAGTCGGCACGTCGGTCTGGCGGGAAATATGCGGGCATTATGGCACTTTGCCGCCCGCCGCAGCTCGCGAGCGGCAGCCGGTGGCCATCGCGCGTGATGCGGGCCTCGCCAAATCGTGGCGGGGTTCTCGATCAAAACTATTGCATCACCGTGCCAACTGCCGTAACTTTCGCGCCGCGTTGCGAGGTGTGGTACCGCTCGTGACGCCCAGAAATGGTTGTTTGGACCCTTGGAGGTGTGGCGAGAACAGTGATGAAGAACCGCAAAGCGTCGACTGATAGCGACCCTGGGCCCCGTCTTTCACGAGTTTCTCAATATCTAGAGAAGAATTTTCCCGATTTTTTTGCGGAAGCACGCTTCCAGGTCGGGGATGATGATTTCTTCCTGTACTCCCGTTTCGGGCAGTACCTCGCCCGCGTGATCGAGACCAACCGGGCCTCCCCCGGCAAGATCGCCCGCGGCTTCACCGTCCTCAACAAGATGGCCCGCGCCTCGGCCAGAAATCCACTGATCCGCCAGATCCTGGTCACCGGACCCCTCGAGTACATCGTGGATGCGCCGAAGGCCCGGGAACTCGCCCGCAAGCGACTCTCGCCGGTCGCGCAGGGCTACCTGGAAAGCCTGTGCGAATAGCCTGAAGGCGTTGACTAGAGGGTCGCGCGCGGATCGAACGCCAGTTCCGTGCGCATCCGCTCGTACAGCTCGCGCGCCGCCGGCGTGTCGGCCGGTGGCAGCACCACCTTCAGCACTACGTACTGATCGCCCGGCGGGTCGCCCGCGAGTCCCCGCCCCCGCAGCCGCAACCGGCTGCCGGACTGGGACTGCGCGGGGATGCGCAGATCCACCGGTCCGCCGAGGGTCGGCACCGTCAGAGTCGCCCCGAGCGCGGCCTCCCAGGGCGCGACCGGAAGAGTCAGCGTCACATCCCGGCCCGCCAGTTCGAGATTACGGTGCGGCCTGATATGCACCGCCAGATACAGATCCCCGGGGCGGCCCTTGCCCACGGCAGGCTCCCCCTGCCCGGCCAGACGCAGGGACTGGCCTTCGGTCACGCCCGCCGGCAGCGTCACGCGCAGGGTGCGCTCGGTGGGTTGGGTCTGACCCGGCGCGGGGCGCTGCTGCAGCGTCACGTTGCGCACCACGCCCCGGTGCGCCTCCTCAAGATCGAGCTCGATGTCGGCGTGCTGGTCACGGCCGTTGCGGCGGCGCGGAGCACCGGGGCCGGCGCCGGCGAAGGGGTTCTCGCCCCCGCCGAACAGCGAGGAGAAGAAGTCGCTGAACTGCTCGCTGCCTTCGAACCCATGGCCGCCGGCGGCGCCGGCATGTGCCCGTCCGCGCCTGCCGGCGCCGAAGTCGAAGCCCGCCCCGAAGTCCGGCGGCGGCCGGAACTGTTCCCCCTGCTTCCAGTTGGCACCGAGCTCGTCATAGGCCGTGCGCTTCTTCGGGTCCTTCAGGACCTCGTAGGCCTCCTGCAGCTGCTTGAAGCGCTCGAGCGCGTCCGGCTCCTTGC
>DATJPN010000018.1:0-7979 GCA_035506335.1 Steroidobacteraceae bacterium
CAGCCGCGCGAAAATCGGTGAGCTGGCGCAGGTGTCGCTGCCATCGTCTCCCGACCCGCTCACCGCGCGCGTGCGGGAAATCGCCCCCGCCGCGGATCCGCAGACCCGCACCTTGCGCATCCGCCTCCAGCTTGACGCCCCGCCACCGGGCCTGAAGCTCGGGACCCTCGGGGAAGTGACGCTCCTTCCCACCACTGCGGCGCCGGCGGGCATCGACATCCCGGCCACCGCGCTGTTTCACCACGGCACGGTGCCGGCGGTGTGGGTGCTGCAGGGAACATCACCGGTCCTGGCATTGCGACCGGTGACGGTGCAGGGCTACCGCGATGAGACCGTGCGCTTGAGCGCGGGCCTCAATCCCGGTGAGCGGATCGTCGCGGCGGGCGTGCACACGGTGTTCGCGGGTGAACGGGTGACGCCCTTCGTGGCCTCCTTCGGGGAGTCCGCGCCATGAGCGACCTCCATCACGAGCCGCCGGAGGGGTTCAATCTCTCCACATGGGCCTTGGGGCATCGCTCCTTCGTGGTACTGCTGCTGATTCTCGTCAGTGTCTTCGGCATCTTCGCCTACGGGCACCTGGCACAGTCGGAGGATCCGCCGTTCACGTTCAAGGTCATGGTCATCCGGACCTTCTGGCCCGGTGCGACGGCGCCGCAGGTGCAGGAGGAACTGACCGACCGTATCGCCCGCACGCTCCAGGCGACGCCGCATGTGGATTTCCTGAACAGCTACTCGCGGCCCGGTGAGTCGACGATCTTCTTCACCATCCAGGACTCGGCGCCGGCGGCCGAGGTCCCGGAGACCTGGTACCAGGTGCGCAAGCGCGTCGGCGACATCGCCTACACCCTTCCCGCCGGCATCCAGGGACCGTACTTCGACGATGAGTTCGGGGATGTCTACACCAACATCTATGCGCTGGAAGGCGACGGGTTCACGCCGGCGCAGCTGCACGACTGGGGCGAGTGGCTGCGCTCCCAGCTGCTGCGGGTGCCGCAGGTCAACAAGGTAGATTTCTTCGCCGATCAGGAACAGCGCATCTATGTCGAAATCCCCAATGCGACGCTGTCGAAACTGGGTCTCACCCCGCAGGCCATTGCCGCGGCCCTCGGTACCCAGAATGCCGTGACCGGTTCGGGGGTGTTCACGACCGGCGATGACCGGGTCTTCGTGCGCCCGAGCGGCCAGTACCACGATGTCGGGCAGATCGCGAACACGCTGCTGCGGGTCAATGGCCGCGACCTGCGCCTCGGGGACATCGCCCATGTCGCGCACGGCTATGTCGATCCGCCGGCCGAGTACATGCGGTTCGATCACGCCAACGCGCTCGGTCTGGGCGTCACGATGGCCTCCGACGGGGACGTGATCGAGCTCGGCAAGGCGCTCGATGCGCGGGTGAAGGAACTCCAGCGTGCGCTCCCCGCGGGCCTCGCGATCAAGCAGGTGTCGAGCATGCCGAAGGCGGTAGCGCGCTCCGTGGATGACTTCGTGGAGGCGGTCGCGGAGGCCATCGGCATCGTGCTGCTCGTGAGCCTCGTGAGCCTGGGCTTTCGCACCGGCATGGTGGTCGTGATCTCGATCCCGCTGGTGCTGGCGGGAACGGCACTGGCGATGAACCTGGCCCACATCGGCCTGCACAAGGTGTCCTTGGGCACCCTCATCCTGGCCTTGGGGCTGCTCGTCGATGACGCGATCATCGCGGTGGAGTCCATGGCGGTGAAGCTCGAACAGGGCTTCGACAGGCTCAAGGCGGCCGCCTTCGCCTACGCCCATACGGCCTTCCCGATGCTGAGCGGCACCCTCGTGACGGTCGCGGGCTTCCTGCCCACGGCGCTCGCCCGTTCCTCGACGGGTGAGTACACCCGTTCGATCTTCCAGGTCTCCGCGATCGCGCTGCTGCTGTCGTGGCTCACGGCCGTCGCGGTCATCCCGATGCTGGGGTACAAGCTCTTGCCCGCGCCCCGGCAGCACACGGGGCACGACGTCTACGGCACGGCTTTCTACCGGCGCTTCCGGGCTCTGGTGACGTGGTGCGTGGATCATCGCTGGACGGTGATCGGGGGCACGGTGAGCGCCTTCGTGCTGGCGCTGGCTGCCTTTTCACTCGTGCCGCGACAGTTCTTCCCCAGTTCGGACCGGCCCGAGCTGATCGTGGACCTGCGGCTGCCGCAGAACGCCTCCTTCGCGGCCACCTTGCGCGAGGCGCAGCGCCTCGAGCACGACCTCGACGGCCGCCGCGAGATCGATCACTACGTGGACTTCGTGGGGGCCGGCGCGCCACGCTTCTTCCTGCCGCTCGATGAGCAGCTGGCGGCGCCGAACTTCGCCCAGTTCATCGTGACGGCGAAGGGGGTCCGGGAGCGTGAGGCCCTCGCGAGCTCGCTCGATCAGCTGATGCGCACCCGCTATGCGAACCTGCGCACGCGGATCAGCCGGCTCGAGAACGGACCTCCGGTGGGCTTCCCGGTGCAGTTCCGGGTGTCGGGCCCCCGGATCGCGACCGTGCGGCAGATCGCCGATGAGCTCGCGAGCCGCATGCGCGGGGACGTCGATACCACGAACGTGCAGCTCGACTGGGACGAACCGGCCGAGCGCTCCGTGCATTTCGAGGTGGATCAGGCCCAGGCGCGGCGCATGGGGGTCACCTCGGAGGATGTCCAGAACTTCCTGCAGACCACGCTCTCGGGGTATACCCTCGCGAACCTGCGCCGGCAGGATCTTCTCATCCCCATCGAGCTGCGCTCCCCGCCGGCCGATCGCGCCGACCCGGCCGCGCTCGAGCACTACGCGCTGCCGGCCGGGGACGGCCGGGCCATTCCCCTCTCCGCGCTCGGGCATTTCCGCTACGACCTCGAGTACGGGGTCATCTGGGAGAGGGATCGCGAACCCACGATCACCGTGGAGTCGGATGTACGCGGCAATGCGCAGGGCCTGGATGTCACGCAGCGCATCGATGCGAGCTTGAAACAGATGCGTGCGGGGCTCCCGGCGGGCTACCACATCGACATCGGTGGTTCGGTCGAGGAGAACGCGAAGGCCCAGAACTCCATCGTCGAGCAGCTGCCGCTGCTCGCCATCGTGGTGCTCGTCATCCTCATGATCCAGCTGCAGAGCTTCAGCCGGGTGTTCATGGTGGTGCTGACCGCCCCGCTCGGCCTCATCGGGGTGGTTCTGGCCCTGCTGCTCTTCGGCAAGCCCTTCGGCTTCGTGGCCATGCTGGGCACGATCGCGATGTTCGGCATCATCATGAGGAACTCCGTGATCCTCGTCGACCAGATCGAGCAGGACGTGAGGATCGGCCACTCGCACCTGCAGGCCATCGTCGGCGCCACGGTGCGACGCTTCCGCCCCATCACGGTGACCGCCGCGGCGGCGGTGCTTGCCCTCATCCCGCTGCTCAGCAGTAATTTCTTCGGTCCCATGGCCACGGCGCTCATGGGCGGCATCACCGTGGCCACGGTGCTCACGCTCTTCTTCCTGCCGGCGCTCTACGCCGCCTGGTTCCGCGTCCGCCACGAGGAGCCGGCACGGGACATCCCGCCGCAGAGTCTGCCGGCCCTGGAGGGTCAGTCATGAACAAGATCCACTCGATCCTGAAGGCCATTCCCGCGGCGCTCGCAAGTGCGCTGCTGGCATCCTGCGCCGTGTTCGGTCCGTCCCGCACGCCACCGGCGATGAATGCCCCGGCGCAGTATTCGGTCGCGCCGAGCTCGGCACCGCGGCTCGCGATGGGCGCATCACCCGTCGCCCGGTGGTGGCAGGCCTACTCGAGCCCGCAGTTGGATGACCTCGTCAACGAGGCGCTGGAGCACAACCAGTCCCTCGCCGCCGCCACGGCCAACTTGAAGGCGGCCCATGAGCAGGTGCGGGAGCAGGTGGGTGAGAACCTCGTGCCCCATGTCGACGTGGGGTTCTCGCCCACCCGCCAGCGCGCCCTCGGCATCCCGGTGCTGCCGCAGCAGACCTTTCTATACAATGTGTTCGCGGCCGAAGTGCAGGGCAGCTGGACGCTCGATTTCTTCGGCGCCTCGGTGATGGCCGACCGGGCGCTCTTAAGCCAGGTGCGCGCGCAGGCCTATGGTCTCGAGGCCGCCCGCCGGTCGGTGGCCTTCAATGTAGTGCTCGCCACCATCAATGCAGCCTCCCTGCAGGCGCAGCTCGATGCCCTGACCCGCTACGCCGATGCGGCCGAACGACGCTCGCGCCAGATGCGCGATCGCTTTGAATCAGGCAGCGCCTCGCACGTGGAGGTGCTGGAAGCCGACGAAGCCGCCGCCGAGGCGCAGCGCCTGCTGCCGCCCCTGCACCGCCAGCTGCTCGGCGTACGTCATGCGGAAGCCGTGCTGCTCGGGCGTACGCCGGATCAGGCGCCGGCGCCCTTACGCCTGGAAGACCTGCATCTGCCTGAGACCCTGCCCGTGGCGGTGCCCTCCGAGTTGCTGCATCAGCGGCCCGACATCCTCGCCGCCGAGGAGACCGTTCGGGCCAGTGCCGATGCCGCCGGGGCCGCCAGCGCCTCGCTCTTTCCCTCGCTCACCCTGTCGGCCGCCTATGGGCGCGGCGGATTTGACTGGTCCACCTTCGCCTCTCCGGCCGGCGCGGTCTGGAGTGTCGGGGCTTCGCTCACCCAGCCGCTGTTCCATGGCGGTGCCCTGCATGCGCGCGCGCGGCAGTATCAGGATACCTACGAGGCGTCGCTTGCCCAGTATCGGCAGACCGTGCTCACGGCCTTCCAGTCGGTGGCCGACACCCTCGTGGCCCTGGAGGATGACGCACGGGAGATCGAGCAGACGCAGCGTTCGGCCGATGCGCTCAAGACCATCCAGGATGAGGTGCAAGGGCGCTATGAAGCCGGCTCAGCCGATGCCTACACCGTCTTGGGCGCGCAGTCCCAGTACCAGGCCGCCTATGTCACCTATGTCGCGGCGCGCGCCGCGCGGCTCTCGGACTCCGCGGCGCTGCTGGACGCCATGGGCAATCCCGGTGTTCCGGTGGCCGGAGCGACTGTCGCAATGCGACAATCCGCTCAGGAGGCGAAGCCATGATCAGCGGATTCAATCGGGAGGAGGCGACTCAGATGCTGCTGCTGAGCGCCGATCTGGACGGCTTCGGGGTGGACGGCGCAACGGTCCCTCCACCGGATACCAGCCGATGGGAACTGGTGAGCGCGGGGCTCAAGCCCGATGCCGGGGGCGATGGTGGATACGGCCCCTTTGACAATGAGTGGAAACTCTGGCGATCAAGACAGGACGGATCGACCTTCGCGGTAGTGATCCGGGGCACCGTCTACAACAAGGAAAGCATCGTCGAGGACTTCATCGCCACCACACTGCGCGCCGAGAAGGTCGTCATTCCGGCGGGAAACGACAAGTCCATCAGCTTTCGTCTCGCATCGACTTCATACCGCAGCGCCGAGATCGAGGATGCACCCGTCGCCGAAGTGCACGCCGGATTTGCCTACGGACTCGCCGCCGTGCTGTTCGATCGAACCTACGGTCTGCTTGATGCGCTGAAGAAATCGGTGCCTCCCGGCAGCCGGCTCTACATCACCGGGCACAGTCAGGGCGCCGCCATCGCGACACTGCTCTACTCTTTCATGCACTATGCCTGCGCCAAGGGAGTCCCCGGAGAGTTGCCGCAGGAGGAACGCGCCGACTACGCCAATTCCGAACGCTTCGGGCTTTCGGACAAGAATCTTTCGCTCAAGGCGTATGTGTTTGCCCAACCAAAGCCCGGCAACTGGCGATACGCGATGGACCTGGGTCTCGCCGGAGCCAACAGCGGACTGTTCTTCGCCATCAACAATTTCGATGACCCGGTGGTGCAGGTGCCGCTGGCGTTTCAGCTGGCCAGCGACTCACTCACGAGCCAGGAGATCGACGCGCTGCCTCACCACCGTTTCCTGGCGTTCGTTACCGAATTCGCGCATGCAGTCCGCACGCATGTCTCCGTGGCCGTGAACGAGGCGGTGCTGGATGATGACTTCCTGCGGAACAAGGGCGGCGGCAGTTATGCCGACCAGCTCGATCCGGCCTATGTCGATGGTACTGCCAAGGCTCGCGTCGCGACCGGAAGCTCCTCACTCAATTACGTTCCGGCGGGACACGTCATCTCGGTTCGAGCGCTGAGCACCGATACGCAGGACTACCGGAAGGTGGCGAACCCCAAGGATGATTTTCTCTGGGAGCATCACCTCTGGCGCTATCAGCAACTGTCGAAGTACTGGCCCTGAATCAATTCGATCCGCAAGCCGTGTCCGGCCGCGTCCAGTCGGTGCCCTCGTCGAAGGGCGCCTTTGCGATCGAGCCGTGCGCGGACCCCTCGGCGGTCAGGCGGATCTGGTAGACCCTGGACATGTTGTTGTTGAAGGTCGGCAGTTTCTGGTTGAGTTCTTCCGCCTGCGCGGCCGTGATCTCGGGGACTTCGACGCGAGTGCTCATGACCGTCCGCATCATGCCTTGCCGGAGGTCTGCCACGCGCCAGTAGTGAACGCCGCCCAATTCCGTATCGACGGGGTCTGAGTCGTAGTCCCACTTCCACCCGGTACTCGTCGCCGGCAGGTGGATCGCGGTCACCCAGCAATGATAGTTCGGGTAGTGAGTGGCCCAGGGAGCCGATTGATCCTGTTCCTTGGGGCGGTGGTACTCATTGGGCGGCGTGAATCCCGCTCCGTAGATGTTCAGGCTCCGACCATCGGAATCATCCCCCGTCCAGTCGACCTTTCCGAGTCCGGTGAGCGTCAGGACCAGGACTCCCTGTTGTTCGTCGTACTTCCATCCGGCCGAATCCTGCTCGATCCACCCGTCGTTCTGCCGAAAATACGACCTGACAGCCTTGTCGGCGTCCTCGGCCGACATCGACTGGATCCGGAAGGCCGCGTTGCGGGCGCCATCGCCACGCAAAATCTGCTGGACCTTGAACCGCGCCTTCTGATCGAAGCCCTTGCTGGAATCGACATCCAGCACGAGGATCTCATCCGGAGAGCGCGGCGGCCTGCTCGCCACCTTTTCGAGATCGCTGCCGGCGGCACGCAGAGGCAGCAACCATCTCAGATTCAGGGGCGGCTCGAGCGTGCTGTCTCCGAGGCGGGTTCCGTCCAGCCAGTAGGACTTGTTGTCCAGATTGACCCGGACGACGACATGGTCGAAGAAACCTGGCGTCGGCAACCGCTCATTGATGCCGTCGCCACCTCCGAGATCCACGAGAACCGGTTCCCCACGAATGCCCAGTTCCCGGAGAACCGCGAGCAGCAATACCGTTTTCGCCTTGCAGTCGCCGAACTTGCGCTCCCAGGTCTGATCAGCGGTGGCCGGCGTCATGTTGCCACCGTTGAGCCCGATGTAGACATAGCGGATTCGATCCTGAACGAGCTTCAGCGCCGCGGCCATCCGCTTCACCGGATCAGTCTGTGCCGCGGCGATCTGCGTGATTTCCGCTCGGACCGGAGAATTGCGCGCGAGGACGGCGGCCTTGTCGAACAACGGCCAGATGCGTCGCGACACATCGCTCCAGCTGTCGAAGTCCGAAACCTCGAAGAATCTGCGGACATTGACCCGCGCGGGCGCCCCATCCGCAACGATGGCCGAATGAGGATCCCGCAACTCGTACAGCAGCTCCACCTGCCCGTTGACCGTCTTCGGCGCGACGCCGGTCACGTCAGGCGAGGCACGCCACTGCAGTCTGCTGGCCTTCGGCCAGATCATGCGCATCCGGAACACCCCCGGGAGGCCGGTTGCGGGAAGTTGTGCAAATCCGAACAGATGATCGCCCAGCGTCGGGTCCTTGCTGCGAACCGTCGCCGCGAACTCCAGTTCGTCCCCAACCTGCAATCCGGGCGACTGGAGCGCCGCCGTCAACTGGCCGTTCAATGCCGACTGTTCGAGGAAGCCCTCGCGCTGCAGGACCTGAAACTTCGTGGTCTTGAGAACGTCCGTGACTTCTGCTCCGTGGATGCTCCGCAGGTAGTGGACCTTCGCGTCGCC
>DATJPN010000019.1:0-4092 GCA_035506335.1 Steroidobacteraceae bacterium
GATGCAGGCGTAGTTGAACAGCTTCAGCGCCGTCGCCCATTCCATCAGTGCGAGATGCCGCGCCGAGTACTCGAGCAGCATGGCCTCATGGATCATCGTCAGTTCGAGGTGGGTCGAGGGATTGTCGACCGGGATGCGTGCATTCTCGGCCAGCAGCACCATCGTGAACGCGACTGCCGTGAAGGCGAGGCTCGGATACAGTGCGAAGCTCTGGCTCGCCAGCCGCTCCGAGATGACCGGCAGGGCGGTCGTGGCCGAGATCATCGAGGCGACGAAGATCACCATCAGCAGGGCGGGCTCCGCCAGGAACCCGACCAGCATTTCGCGCCGCGCGCCGAGGGTACCGAAGGCCGTGCCGATGTCCATGGCGGCGAGGGAAATGAAGAACCGCGCCGCGGCCAGCAGACCGACCAGCGCGATCGCGTCGGCGACCGAGGTGAACGGCAGGCGCGAACCCATGGAGGGGATGATCGCCGCAACCGTCACCATCAGGCCGAACACGATGTAGGGCGCGGTGCGGAACAACGGGGAAGCGGTGCCGGCGATCACGGCCTCCTTGTGGAACAGCTTGGCGAGCAGGTTATAGGGCAGCCACAAAGGCGGCGGCCGGCGGTTCTGCAACCGCGCGCGGCACTGGTTGATCCAGCCCAGGAACAACGGCGCCGCGGCGAGCGCCACCAGCACCTGCAGGAACTGCGTCAGCCAGGCGACCGGGTTCACAGCACCACCGCCAGCAGCACCACGAGGGTCGCGAAGCTGTAGAGCAGGTAGGTCGAGATCCGGCCCTGCTGCAGCCAGGCGACGGCGTTGGCGGCGCGCTGCACGATCCCGCCGAGGGGTGCGTACAGCGTCTCCCAGAACCGGTCGCCGACGACGACCCGGTAGAACGGAGCGGCGTCAAAGGGCGTGGGCAGTTCCCGCTGCATCGAAAAGAAGGGCTCGAAGATGTGGCGGATGGGTTGGCCGAAGCCCTCGGCGCTGTCCTGCATGCGGGCATCGAGGCGGCCGGAACCGCAGTCCCAGGCCGGCGCGCGGCGCGCGGCACGCCGGTAGCGCAGCCTGACGAGGACCCAGGTGGCCACCACCACCGCGGTTACGACGAGCAGCAGCAGCAGCGGCGAGTAGGCGACCTGACGATCCGGCAGCGGCACCGAGACCCACCACGAGCGCGCGGTCGTGGGCAGGGTCCCGGCATGCAATTGCGCCGTGACGCGCTCGAGCGCCGCGATCACGTGCGTCGGAAACAGGCCGAGCAGCACGCAGCCGACTGCCAGCCACGCGAGCCCCGCCTTCTTCAGGGTGCCCGCATCGCGGGCCTGCGCGAGCGCAGCCTCGCGCGGCTGGCCCAGGAAGATCACGCCGAAGAACTTGACCATGACGTAACCGGCGAGCGCTGCGGCGAGCGCGACCACGGCGGCGCCGAGGGGCAGCAGCATGTTGACGAACGGGCGGGGCACCTCGGGAGAGAAGAGGAAGGCCTGCAGCAGCAGCCACTCGGATACGAAGCCGTTCAACGGCGGCAGGCCGGCGATGGCCATCACCCCCACCAGCGTCAGCCACGCCACCCAGGGCATGCGATGGATGAGGCCGCCGAGCCGGCCGAGGTTGCGCTCACCCGTCGCGTGCAGCACCGCGCCGGTGCCGAGAAACAGCAGGCTCTTCATGAAGCCGTGATTGATGGTGTGATAGAGGGCCGCGATCAGCGCCAGCGTGGCCAGCAGCTTCATGCCGACCCCCTCGAACGCTATGGCGAGCCCGATGGCGGCGAAGATGATGCCGATGTTCTCGATCGAGGAGTAGGCGAGCAGGCGCTTCATGTCGGTCTGCGCCGCGGCGAACACCACGCCGAACAGCGCCGTGAACAGCCCGAGCGCGAGCGGAAACAGGCCCCACCACCACAGCGGCGCACCCAGCAGGTCGAAGGTGACGCGCAGCGTGCCGTAGACGGCCATCTTGAGCATGACGCCGCTCAGCAATGCCGACACGGGCGAGGGGGCCGCCGGATGCGCTTCGGGCAGCCACACGTGCAGCGGCACGAGGCCCGCCTTGGCGCCGAAGCCGAGCAGGGCGAGCCCGAAGGCGACGCTGGCCCAGGCTCCCGAGAGGTGCGCCGCGCGCATCGCATCGAAGGTGAACTGCCAGCTGCCGCCCTGCATGACGCCGAAGCCCAGCAGGATCGCGAGAGCACCCACGTGTGCGATGAGCAGGTACACGAAACCCGCGCGCCGGATCTGCGCCATGCGGTGCTGGGTCGTCACCAGGAAGTAGGACGACAGGGCCATGGTTTCCCAGGCCACCATGAAGCTGTAGGCGTCATCGGCGAGGATCACGAAACCCATGCCGGCCAGGAACACGTGGTATTGCAGTCCGAGCAGTCCCGGCGGGGTGCCCTCTTCAGCCCGGAAGTAACCGGCGGCGAATATCGAAATGCCGGCGGAGGCCGCGCCGAGCAGGAACAGGAACACGCTCGCGAGCGCGTCGCGCCGCAGGTGTACCGGCAGGTCGGGCAGGCCGATCACCAGCACCTGCTGCTCGGTCGGCAGTGGCAACGCCGCGGCGGCGACGCAGGCGAGGGCGACACCGCACAGGGCACCGAGCGGGAACAACACCTGGGAGACGAAGCGGGTGTCGGTCGGCCGCAGCAACCCGAGCAGGCCCAGCACGCCCCATCCGGCCAGCAGCAGCTTGCACGCAGACAGGGGAGATATGAGCATTAGCATCGTAGAGGATTCTACGCCACGTCAAACTGCATTATAATAGAATGCACTGCCAGTGGCGGGTCCCCGAGAGGCTTTTCCCAAGGTGAAAGAAGAGCGCACCGCGCGCCTGACCATATTGATCGATCCGCGCAAGAAGGCGGTCTTCGAGCGGGTGTGCGCGGCCGAGGACCGGACGCCTTCACAGGTCGTGCGGCAGCTGATCCGCGCTTATCTGAGTGAAAGGCTGGGCAGGCCCTGGACGGCCGAGGATGCCGGCCTTGCGGCCCCCGCGGAAGTGCGCCCGGCGGGCCAGCGCGGGAGCGATCGCAAGTAGCGCCCGACGCTTACGAGCGGTGCGGGCTCTCGGCCAGACGCCACTGATCGATCTCGGCGTCGGACATCAGGTGCTCGCCCTGGGCGCAGGCGCCGCAGGGGGCCATGAACTGGCGTGTCTTGCGCACATGTCCGCTGGCATCGAGCCATACCCCCACCACCTGGTAGAACTGCATCGTGTCCCGCTCGGCCCCCATCGGCAGGCTCGTGGAGGGGGACGCCGAGGTGGTATGCCAGACATTGCGGAACGAAGTGCCGCGTTGGTAGGCGATGAAGCGGCCGTCGTGGCTGGCGTAGTCGGGGGCTCCCAGGCGCGCGACCCAGTCATCCCGGGTCATCGTCGGCGCCTCAAGATTGTGCACCGTCTCGACGCTGATCATGCCCGGCGGTGAGTTCGCCACTTCTGTCATATCGGCGCAGCCCGGGAGGATGAGAATCGCGCCGGCAAGCATCAGGCTCCCGCATACTCGATGAAGTGCGTGCGATCCGATCATGCGCGATCTCCTTGCAGGGGAGGGCCATGTAACAATTGACATTATGAGTGATTTGGCGATTCTATGTGGAACCTGATCCACAGAAATCAGGAAAGACGGGTTCAAAAGGGGCCGCGCCGGAATGGATACTGACAAATTGGTGCAGCCGTTGTCGCAGGAACCGCCCTGCGGCGCGAATCTTGAAGATACGCAGCTGCTCGCGTCCTTCGACGCCTTCCGCGTGTTCGGGCAGGCCACGCCGCTGTCACCCGACGTGGATTGGCGCGAGATCCGCAGCCACTCGATCGAGGCGCTGGAGCAGAGCAAGGACATCCGGTTGCTGGCACACCTCGCGGCCGCGGAGCTGCGCACTTCCGGACTTACGGCCTTCATCGACCTGCTCGGCGTCGCCTCCGGCTGGCTCGACGCCTGGTGGGCCCAGGTCTATCCGCTGGTGGACGATGACGCGATCCTGCGTCGCAATGCGCTCAACGGCTTCGCCGATCCCATGGCCGTGCTCGATGCGCTGCGGCGCATACCGCTGGTCGCGCACCGGCAGCTCGGAGCGGTGAGTTTCCGCAACCTCG
>DATJPN010000020.1:0-28720 GCA_035506335.1 Steroidobacteraceae bacterium
GCAGGCGCCGCGGCGCATCGACGTGCCGAAGATCGAGCGCGCGCTGGCGCGCGCCGCCTCGACCTGGCAGGCCGGACTGCGCGATGCGCTGACGGCCGCCATGGACGAAGCCGTGGCCCTTGAGCTGTGGACACGCTTCGCGGCCGTGTTCCCCGCGGCCTATACCGACCAGGTGACACCGGCGGCCGCGCTGGCCGACATCGCAGAGCTCGCGGCGCTGGGCCCGCAGGCCGAGGCCATGCGACTGCGGCTGCACCGCCTGCCCGGGGAGGCCGCCACGCAACTGCACCTCACCCTGTACCGGCGCGGCGCGCCCCTGTCGATATCCGACGTGGTGCCGGTGATGGAGAACTTCGGCCTGCGCGTCATCGCCGAGCAGCCCTACGAAATCCGCTGGCCCGACGGCGCTCAGGCGCGGATCCAGGATTTCGAGCTGGCTCATGCGACGGCCTTCGACATCGGCAGGCTCGGGACCCGTCTCACGGAGGCCATCGCCGGCGTGTGGGCCGGCACCACCGAAAATGACGGCTTCAACCGCCTGCTGCCGCTGACGGGACTTGCGGCGCGCGAACTTGCGGTGTTGCGCGCCTGCGGTCGCTACCTGTTGCAGGCCGGACTGCCCTTCAGCCAGGCCTACCTCGAACAGGTGCTGCAGACCAACGCGCCGATCGCGCGGCAGCTGTTCGAGCTGTTCGAGCGGCGCCTCGATCCGGCGCGTTCCGCGGCAGTGCGCGCCCGGACGCAGCCGCTGGAAGAGGCGATCATCCGCAATCTCGAGGCGGTCACGAGCCTTGATGCCGACCGCATCCTGCGCGCCTTCCTGCACGTCATCCGCGCCATCGTGCGGACGAACTTCTGGCAGACCCGCGGCGGCGCCAACCGGCCCTGCCTGGCCCTGAAGCTCGACTCGCAGGCGATTCCGGAGCTGCCGCTGCCGCGGCCGCTGTTCGAGGTGTTCCTCTACAGCCCCGAGGTCGAGGCCATCCACCTGCGCATGGCGCGGGTGGCGCGCGGCGGCATCCGCTGGTCCGACCGGCCTTACGATTTCCGCACCGAAGTTCTCGGGTTGATGAAGGCGCAGAACGTGAAGAACACCGTCATCGTGCCCATGGGCGCCAAGGGCGGGTTCGTCGTCAGGCGGCCGCGCGCGACGACCCCCGAGGAGCGTCAGCGCGAAGGCATCCGCTGCTACCAGATCTTCATGCGCGGACTGCTCGACATCACGGACAACATCGTCAATGACCGCATCGTGCCGCCGCCCCAGGTGACGCGGCGCGACGGGGACGATCCCTACCTGGTGGTCGCGGCCGACAAGGGCACGGCGAGCTTTTCGGACATCGCCAATGCGGTGTCCGCCG
Source organism: Steroidobacteraceae bacterium (assembly GCA_035506335.1). Lineage (GTDB taxonomy): Bacteria > Pseudomonadota > Gammaproteobacteria > Steroidobacterales > Steroidobacteraceae > DAIDKA01. The sequence continues at coordinate 1,359 of DATJPN010000020.1, forward strand.
AGTACGCCTTCTGGCTGGGCGATGCGTTCGCCTCCGGCGGCTCGGCCGGCTACGACCACAAGAAGATGGGCATCACCGCCCGTGGCGCCTGGGAGTCGGTCAAGCGCCACTTCCGCGAGCTGGGCCGCGACATCCAGACCGAGGACTTCTCGGTCTGCGGCATCGGCGACATGTCCGGTGACGTATTCGGCAACGGGATGCTGCTGTCGCGGCATATCCGCCTGGTCGCCGCGTTCGATCACCGCCACGTCTTCCTCGATCCGGCGCCGGATCCGGCGCTGAGCTTCGCCGAGCGGGAACGCCTCTTCGCCCTGCCGCGTTCATCCTGGGACGACTACTCGCGCGGGCTCATATCCCGCGGCGGCGGCGTCTTCCCGCGCACCGCGAAGTCGATCGCCTTGTCCGCGCAGGTGCGGGAACTGCTGGGCCTCGATGCCGCGAGCGCGACGCCGATCGAGGTCATTCGCGCCGTGCTCGCCATGCCGGTGGACCTGCTGTGGAACGGCGGCATCGGCACCTACGTGAAGGCGACGGGCGAAAGTCATGCACAGATCGGCGATCGCGCCAACGATGTGCTGCGCATCAACGGCGCCGAGCTGCGCGCGAAGGTGGTCGGCGAGGGCGGCAACCTCGGGATGTCGCAACTCGGCCGGGTCGAGTACGCCCTGAAGGGCGGCCGGCTGAACACCGATTTCATCGACAACTCCGCCGGCGTCAACACCTCCGACGTCGAAGTGAACCTGAAGATCCTGCTCAATCCCCGGGTGCTCGCCGGCACGCTGCGCCGCACGGACCGCGACCGGGTGCTGGCGCGCATGACCGGCGACGTGGCGAGCCTCGTGCTGCGCAACAACTACCTGCAGAGCCAGGCCCTGAGCACGCTCGAACTGCAGGCGGTCGCGCGCCTGCCCGAGTACCGCCATCTGATCCGGCAGCTGGAGCGCAGCGGCGACCTGAACCGCGGCGTCGAATTCCTGCCCGATGACGAGGCGCTGGCCGAGCGTCATCGGCAGTCGCGCGGCCTGACGCGTCCGGAACTGGCCGTGCTGCTGTCCTACGGCAAGATCTGGCTCAGTCATCACCTGGTGCAGTCCGATGTGCCGGAGGATCCGTACCTGTCCGGCGAGCTCGAACGCTACTTCCCACAGGCGGTGCGCAAGCGATTCGCGCGCGCCATCGGCCGTCACCGCCTGCGCCGGGAAATCATCGCGACCGCCACCACCAACAGCCTCGTGAACCGGATGGGGCCGAGTTTCGTGAACCGCGCCCAGGAGGACACCGGCGCCACCCCGGCCCGCATCGCCCGCGCCTACACCGCGGTGCGCGAAGTCCTCGAAATGCGCGAGCTGTGGTCGCAGATCGAGGCGCTCGACAATCGGATACCGGCGCCGACGCAGTACGCCATGCTGCACGAGACTTCGCGGCTGCTGCGCCACCTGACCTACTGGATGCTGCTGCACCGTCCGGGCCTGTCCATCGATGCCGCGGTCCGGGAGCTGCGCGGCCCGGTCCGCACGCTCACCTCGCAGCTGTCCGGAGCGCTCGCCGGTCTTTGGCGCGGCAACTACGAGTCCGTGCTGGCCGGATACGCTGGCGCCGGCGTGCCGCTGCCGCTGGGCAGGCGGCTGGCGCTGCTCGATGCGCACAACTGCGCGCTCGACCTGGTCGACATCGCGAGGGCCGCCGACGTGTCCGTCGGGGATGCGGCGCAGCTGTATTTCCAGCTCGGCGCGCGTCTGGGCCTGGACTGGCTGCATATTCAGGTGGACTCGCTGCATAGCGAGGGTACCTGGCAGGCGGCGGCCCGCACGGGACTGCGCGACAGCCTGTATCACTCGCACCGGCTGCTCGCGCAGAAGGTGCTGGCGGCCACCGGCCGCGGCAGCATGGCGAGCCGCATCGAGAGCTGGATCGGCGCCCAGGCCCGGGCCCTCGCGCCGTGGGAACGCATGCAGGCGGAAATGCGCGCGGCGGGCGCGGCGGATTTCGCCTCGCTCTCGGTCGGCGCGGAAACCTTGCGGCGCCTGACGGGGTGATCGGCTGACGGCCGCGGTCACGCTGCGGTACAGTAGCGGCAAAACGCCCCGGAGAGCCGCTCAAGTGCCTGGAAAACTCATTCTGGTCCGCCACGGCCAGAGCATCTGGAACGTCGAGAACCTGTTCACCGGGTGGCACGACGTGGACCTCGCGGAAGCCGGACGCACGGAAGCGCGCGCCGCCGGCCAGCAGATCCTGGCGGAGAAGCTCGATATCGATGTCGCCTTCACCTCGGTGCTGAAGCGCGCCATCCGCACGCTGTGGTTGATCCTCGATGAGACCGACCGGATGTGGGTACCGGTGGAGCGCAGCTGGCGTCTGAATGAACGGCATTACGGGGCCCTGCAGGGCCTGAACAAGGCCCAGACCGTCGAGCAGCACGGAGAGGCGCAGGTGAAGATCTGGCGGCGCAGCTACGACGTGCCGCCGCCGCCCCTGGCGCCGGAGGATCCGCGCCATCCCCGGCACGACCCCCGCTACCGCGACGTGGATCCCGCATTGCTGCCGGCCACGGAGTCGCTGAAAGAGACTCTGGCACGGGTACTGCCGTGCTGGAACCAGCGCATCGCCCCGCAGCTGCTGGCCGGCCGCAATGTGCTCGTCACGGCGCATGGCAACAGCCTGCGTGCCATGGTCAAGATGCTCGACAACCGGTCCGAGGCCGACATCGTCGAGTTGAATATCCCGACCGGCGTGCCCCTGCTGTACGAACTGGACGCGAAGCTCACGCCGCGCTCCAGCCGCTACCTCGGAGACCCCGCAGCCATCGCGGCCGCCGCCGAGGCCGTGCGCCGCCAGACCGAGAAGCGCTAGGACTGCTGCCCGCCGCCGTGGGGCACCACCGCGGCCGACCAGCCGTCGTAGTGCCCGCCGTGAGCCTTGGCCAGCTTCTGGAAACGGGACGTAAGCTCCCGCATCCCCGGCACCGACAGCCGCAGCGACCGGGTGGCGTGCAGGCTGAACGGATGGGCACCGGGATTCTCCGGCGCCGGCTTCACATCGACCCGGTAGCCCTCGGCTTCGAGGATCGCCGCCACGGCGTGGCCGGCCGCCTCCGAGGGCATGGCCATGAAGAAATCCACCTCGTGGGGCTGGAAGGGATCCGACCCCGAGGCGCGCAGCTTTTCGATCAGCCGGGCATCCCAGTCCTTTTCGGTCTTTTCCTTCATCTTGCGGATGCCGTAGTAGATGCGCCCGAGGGCGACGGCACCGGCGACGACCAGCAATGTCAGCAGCCAGCTCATTCGTCGGGCGCGATCGTCACCCGCATTCCGGCAAGCGCAGGGGTGAAGTCGATCTGGCAGGACAGGCGCGAATTCGGTTCCCGGTGCGCGAGATCGGCCAGCAATTCGCGTTCATCGGACATCGCCGCCGGCAGCTTCGCGACCCACTCCGGATCCACGTAGACGTGACAGGTCGCGCACGAGCACATGCCCCCGCAGATCGCCGCGACACCGTATTCGAGGTCGCGCAGGGTCTCCATCACCTTCAGGCCGGTTTTCGCCTCGACCTGATGTTCAACTCCGTTCCGATCAATCACTCGCAGCAAAGGCATGAATCCGCTCCGGGAAATCGCGTCAAAAAGAAGAGCTAGTGTGCCGGGGACGGGTGGCAGCGGGCAAGCGCCAGCCGCTGCGACCACAGGTCCGACAGCCACCGGTAGACCCAGGCGAGTTGCGCCAGATCCGAGACGCTGGCCGCCGGGGACACTCCGGAGAGCTCGAGTAGCGCCGCGCCGTGCGCGAGCACCCGCGGATAGTAGGCGGCGAGGCAGGCCAGATCGGTGAGCGGGTCGCCCACCGCCGCGTACTCCCAGTCGATGAGCCGCGGCGCACCCGTGCCGATCATGTTGCCGTGGCTCAGGTCGCCGTGGACGATGCACGTCCGGCGGCCCGCGTCCGCCTGTCGGGACAGGATGTCCTGCGCGCGCGCCAGTTTCAGGCGCAGCCCCTGGCCGAGGGCCGCATCCCGCGCCGCCAGATGTGCGACGTGGCCCTCCAGCAGCCGCGGCAGATCGAGCGCCGGTACCACCGGTGCGGCCAGGGCGTGCAGCTCACACAGGGTCTGCGCCAGGGCCCCCAGGCGGGTGTCATCCTCCAGATCACGCGCCTGCCACGGCGCACCCTCCAGGAACTCGGTGACCAGGAAACGACCCCCGGGATCCGCCGCCAGGATGCGGCTGGCGAGACCGGCGCCCGCGGCTGCCTCGTGCAGCGCCACCTCGCGCGCGCGATCCACGCCGAGATCGAGCGCGTGCGGCGCGTGCAGACGCACCACGAACACACCCTCGCGGGTGCGGACCCGGAACGTCGCATTGCTCGTACCGCCCGAGAGCGGCTGCACCGAAAGATCGGCGGCCGCTGCCGCACCCGGTACCTGCGCGAGGGCGTCCTGCCAGGCCAGGGGATCGCGGACGTTCACGCGGCCACGGGGGCCGCCGCGCAGCCCTGTGCACGCCAGATGCGCCACCAGGCCCGATGCCCCACGATGATGACGAGCAGCGTCGCCGTGGTCATCAGGCCCACCAGGTACAGTTTCTGTTCGAAGAACAGGAACGCCTCGACGGCGTCGATCACGAACCAGTACGCCCAGTTTTCGAGTTTCGCCCGCGCCACCAGCCAGGTCGTGAAGAGGCTCCCCCAGGTCGTGAGCGAGTCGAGGTAGGGCCACGCGGCCTGGGTTTCGCGCACGAGGTATTGGGCCGTGAGCAGGCTCACCGCGACCACGGCCAGGGTGCCCGTCACATGCCAGCGCCACGGCAGCAGCGTCACGGCCGGGCGCGGCCGCTGCGCATCGGTCCAGCGCCAGTAGCCATACACGGACACGACGACGTAGTAGACGTTCAGACAGGCCTGCATCGGCAGGGCCTTCTGTGCCGACAGCCAGATCATGATGGCCGAGCTGATGCCGCCGGCCACCCAGCACCAGCGGCTGCGCCTGACGGCCAGCACCAGGTACAGCACGCCGAGCAGCACGGAGATCACCTCGGCGATGGACAGCGCCTTGAGCGCGGCGATGAGCAGGCTCATCACCTGATCAGTCCCGAATCGGTCAGGGGTCCGATGATCTTCATCACCACCACGGACTTCTCGACCTCGCCGAAGGTCCTGCCGATTTCCCGGGTCAGGGCCGCAAACACCAGGTCGAACGGACCGACGACCTGGGTGCTCAGGCTGTTGGTGATCACCCGCACACCCGCCACCGCGTTCAGGCGCCCGATGAACTCCTTGATCCTCGGAACCCGATCGGCCTGCAGCGGATAAAGGCTCAGCTCGACGACGATGTCCATGGCGACCCCCTGGCTGCTCAATTGAACGAGTACGACACGGTGGCGCCGGCCTGCCGCGGCGCCCCGAGCTGGACGAACTGCTGAGCGTTGAACTGAAGCGGCACGTCGCCGAAGTAGAAGCCTCGCACGGCGTAGCTGCGATTCATGACATTGCGCACCCAGAGGTCCGCCGACCAGTGCTCGCGGTTCACGCCGGCCTTCAGGTTCAGCAGCACGCTGGCCTCGCTCGCGTAGGGGTCGAGGGCAGGCAGGTCAAAATAGAAGCTGCCGCGGCCCGTCACATCAGCGCGCAGGAACAGCCCGCCCTGCCCATGCAGCGTCGCCGATACCGACCCCTGCCAGCTCGGCGCGTGCGGCAGCGCCCGATCCGGCAGGACCGCGCCATCGAGCGTCAGACCATGATAACGCGAGTTGAGCAGGCCGACGGTCGCGCCGAGCTCGATGAGGTCGGCCGGCCTCCAGGCAAGATCCGACTCCAGACCATAGTTGCGGCCGCCCGGTGCGTTGACGTTGTAGAGCACGAAGGTCGTGGGATCATCCGGCTGCAGCTGCTCTCCGGTCTGCAGCTGCAGCCCGCTGCGATGGGTGTAGAACACATCCGCGTTGACACGCAGGCGCTGCGCGGGCAGATCGACCTTGTAGCCGGTCTCGACGTTCACATCCGATTCGGGCTCGAACTGCAGCTGGCCCGGGGGCAATCCGACCCCGAGATTGAAGCCGCCGGCCTTGTACCCGCGTCCCACGCTCACATACAGGCGCTGCCCCGGCGCGGACTGGAACTCCAGCGCCGCATTACCGCCCCACATCTGGTTGACGGGCGCGAAGTCATGCGGCGGCGGGTCCGGGTTGTACAGATCGATGCTGTGGTCGTGGTAGGTGGCCGAGCGACGTTCGGCCCGCGCGCCCAGGCTCCAGAACCAGCGGCCAGCCCATTGCCCGTCCAGTGCCCCGAACACGGCGGTATTGACGGAATGAAAACGACTGTAGGTGGTGACCTGGGTCGGGTACACGTCGTTCGGATCCGGCGCGTAGATTCCCTGCGAGGTATCCGCGAGGCTCTCACGCAGGTCCAGCTGGTAGACACCCACCAGCCAGTTCACGCCCGCCGGAACGGTGTTGGCCAGGCGCGCCTCCAGCGTGTGCGTGCGCCGCTCGCGCAGCTGCGAGTCGGTGTACCGGTACTGACAGGGGCTGTCACTCTGGCACAGGGTCGGGTCCTGGCTCTGGATGATGGCCGTCCACAGGTCCGGATTGCCGAAGTCCGAATCATAGGCATAGCGGATGTGCGAATTGGCGAAGGTGCCGATGAACGTCAGGGTGGCCGGGCCGAGCGCGGCGTAGGCGGCCTTGAGGGATCCCGCAGCCGAATCCTGACGGTCCTGGCCGGGCTGATCGGATTCGGTGGTGCGGTTGTCGGCGATATCCCAGGCGTCGTAGCCATCGTTGATGCGGATCTCGAACAGTGCGAGGTCCAGGCGCAGGTCGTTCGCCGGCTCGAATCGCCAGCGCAGCCGGGCCGTCAGCTCGTGGTCGCCGTCGGTATTGTCGCGCCCCAGATAGGCGTTGTGATAGAAACCGTTGCTGGTGTACTGCTGTACGGCGATCCTGAAGGCCGAATCCAGGGACGCGACCGGCCCGGTGACCATCGCGCCGTAGGAGCGGGTGTCATAGTCCCCGCCGCTCAGCTCCACGCGGGCGCCGAACTGGTCGGCGGGCGCGGCACTGCGCATCGCGATCAGTCCGGCCAGCGCATTGGCGCCATAGCGGGTGCCCTGCGGACCCCGCAGCACTTCGACCTGGTCCATGTCGAACAGCGTGCCGACCGTACCGATGCCGCTGAAGTCGACGTCATCGATCAGGAACCCCACCGAGGGATTCGGCGCGCCCTGGTATTCATCGAGCTCGCCGATGCCGCGGATCTGGAAGTATCTGGGCCTGTTGGTGTCACCCGACCAGTTCAGGTTCGGCACCAGGTTCAGGACGCCTTCGAAGTGCTGCAACCCGGCGGCCTGGAGCGTGGTCGAATCCAGTACGCTCACGCTGGCCGGAACGGCCGCGGCGGGCTTGTCCCGCAGCAGCGTCGCCGAAACGACCACTTCCTGCAAACTGTTGCCGGAGGTATCGGGAGGCGCCTGCGCATGGAGGAGCTTCGGGCCGGGCACGGCGGCAATGAATAGGGACACCAATGCGGATATCGCGCGCGTCTTCACACCTGCTCCCTACGCCGGCATTACCCGGATCAGGTTCAACGGGTTCGCAGGACCAACCTGCGTCTCAGGCTCAAGCCACCCCAAGGTCAGACGCGATATGTTAGTGGCTGCATGGCTGTTTGCAAGCCCGATGCCCCGGCGCGGCATACAATAGGCATATGCCGCGCACCATCCAGGTTCACCAGGTCGACGCGTTCACCCGCGTGAAATTCACCGGCAATCCGGCGGGGGTCGTGCTGGACGCCGATTCCCTGACCGATGCGGAGATGCTGGCGATCGCGCGCGAACTGAACAATGCCGATACCGCCTTCGTCCTGAAGCCCGATGGAGCCGATCACGAGCTGCGGGTGCGGTTCTTCACGCCGCGCACCGAGGCCGCGTTCGTCGGTCATGCCAGCGTCGCGGCCCACTACGTGCTCTCCGGCACCGCCACCGGCACGCGTCGCATCCGCCAGAAATCCCGCGCCGGCGTGGTCGACGTCGAAGTGCGCGGGAGCGACGCCCAGCGCCGTATTGCCATCCGGCAGAGCGCGCCGCCGCTGGGCCGCGAGATCAACGACCGCGAACGCCTGGCCGTGATGGACGCCCTGGCGCTGGCCTCCGCCGACCTGGACCTGCACTGCCCCGTGCAGGTCGTGGGCACGAGCAGTACCCGGCTGATGGTCGGTGTGCGCGGCGCCGAGCAGCTGCGCCACCTGAAGCCGGACGTCTCGCGGCTCACGACGCTCTCGGCGCAGCTCGGAGCGCAGGGCTTCTTCGTCTTCACCCTGGCGCCGGAGCTGCCCGAGGTGCTCACCGAGTCGCGCATGTTCTGTCCGGCGCTCGGCATCGCGGAGGATCCGGTGAGCGGCAATGCGCATGGCATGCTCGGGGTTTACCTCGCGCGGCATGGGCTGCTGGGACCGGCAGCCGCGCAGGTGGTCTTCGCCGGTGCGCAAGGGCACCACGTCAATCGACCCGGCCGCGTCGAAGTCGAACTCGACTATGAGCAAGGAGCGGTGACGGGCGTGTGGATCGTCGGCCAGGCCACCGAAATCTTCGAGACCCGGATCGACCTCTAGGGTCGGCCCCCCTCACGACGCCGCAGCTTCCGCATCCTCACCGCCGACGCTCTGCGAGCGCCACAGCAGCACGGCGGCCGGCGCCGTGATGCACGCGGCGGCCAGGAACGGCGAGTTGGCGCCCCACAGCTCGTATACGGGGCCCGCGATGAATGGACCGATCACGCGCGCCAGACTGGTCGCCGCCTGATAGGTGCCCATCACGGCGCCGCGATTGCCGCCATGGGACTGGCGCGAGGCGAGCGCCGAGGCGCTCGGACTGAATGCACCCATGCCGGCGCCGCAGAACAGCAGCCCGAGCGCCGCCATCGGCAGCGTGTGACCGGCCAGGCCGACGATCAGCAGGCCCGCGACATAGCTGTACACGCCGCCCTGGGCCAGGAGGCGCTCGCCCACCCGCGGCACGAGAACGCGAACCAGCCCGCCCTGCATCACGACCGCCACGATCGCCGCGCCGAACAGCGCGAGGCTGACCGAGCGCGGACCCGCGCCGAAACGGTTCAGCGCCCACAGCGCGAAGATGGCTTCGAGGACCCCCTGCGCCGTGGTGATGAGCAGCGCTGCGGAGGCGATGAACAGTAGCCGCGGACGCTGCCGCAGCAGCCCGAGCGGACCTGCGGGCGGGGCCCGGGGAGCATCGGCATGCCGCACCCGGCTCTCCGGGAGCCGGAACTTCACCAACGCCAGCGCCACGAGGCTCAGGAGCGCGGAGGCCACCGCCGGCCGCGCAAAGCTCGCGCCATGAACCTGGTCGCCGGCCAGGAGCCCGCCGACGGGGATGCCGAGCATGAAGCCGATGCCGATGGCGGCGCCCACCATGCCCAGTGACCTGGCGCGGGTCGCCGGAGTGCTGATATCCGAGGCATAGGCGAACGCCGCCGCGAGGTTGCCGGCCATGAATCCGGCGAGCATGCGCGCCGCGAGCAGCATCCACACACTGTCCGCCAGCCCCAGGATCACATACGACAGGCACGACCCGACCAGACTGCTCATCAGAATCGGCCGTCGGCCATACCGATCGCTCAATCGGCCCCACACCGGTGCGGCCAGCAGCTGGCACAGCGAGTAGCTGCCCACGATGGCGGTGGTCACGCTCGGTCCCGCGCCGAAGCGCTGCGCCATGTAGGGCACCAGCGGAATCAGCACCCCGAAGCCCAGGACATCGATCATCGATACCACGAACAATGCCCTGAGCGAGGGCGTCCGGCCCGATGCGGAGGTGAGCGAAGTGGATGTCATCGGGCCCGAGCGGAGGTCGTGGCGGGGGTGCGCACCGGCCCGCACCATACCGGTCGGCCCCGAGAGAGCGCCAGCTCGTGGGTGACCGCGGCCGGCCACTCCTCGCGGTTGTGGGTGGCCATGACGACCGTCGTGCCGGCGGCGATCAGCTCATCGAGGTGCCGCATCAGGACATGACGGGTCGGCGCATCGAGTCCGGCGTAGGGCTCATCGAGCAGCAGCAGCGGCGGCTTGCCCACCCGGGCCCGCGCGAAGAGCACGCGGCGCATCTGGCCGTAGGACAACTGCGCCAGCGACCGGCCCGCGTAACCGCTCATGCCGAAGAATGCCAGCGCGGCGCGCGCCGCCGCCCGATCGGCCGCGCTGGGCGCATCCACCAGCCCGATGCTCGCGTGGCGCCCGGACTGCACCACCTCGGCGACCGTGAGATCACGCGGATGGTCGGCCTGCAGGTGCGGCGCCACCAGGCCGACGAGGCGCTTGAAGTTCTCGAGCGGTACTCCGGGGGTGATGCCGGCGCGTTCGATCCGGCCACCGGCGGCGACGCCATGGTCACCGTACAGGGTACGGATCAGCGAGGTCTTGCCGGACCCGTTGGGACCGTGGATCACCCAGCACTCGCCGCGGCGGATGGTCAGCGTGATGCCGTCGAGCACCCGATGCTCATCCAGGTACACGTCCGCATCGGTCAGCCTCACGAGCACCCGGGCGCGTGCGCCGGAACGCCGCGCCGGTGCCGCTGCGCCCGACGTGGCATCGCCGAACCAGTCGCGCAGCGGTGCCCGGGCAAGACTGCCCCGCCAGGCGATCCGTCCCGCGGCCAGGAGCAGCCCGTGGGTGGCGCTTGCCGGGACGTCCTGCGGGCGATGCACGGACAGGACCCAGGGCAGTTGCGATCGGCCGGTCGCGGCCAGGAACCGCAGGGCGACGGCGTGCCGCGCCGCGTCCAGGCCGTTGAGCAACTCGTCCATCAGCAGCAGCCGCGGTCGGCTGGCCAGGGCGCGCGCCAGCAGCACCAGGCGCCGCTCGCCGTGGGAGAGGGTCAGAAAGCGCCGCGGCAACAGCGCGTCGAGATCCAGGCGTCGCGCCGTGGCGGCGATCGAGCGCCGGTCCGCGGTGCCAAGCGCCTGCAGTGGAATGTCCGTGCGGTGCAGGCCCGTGCCGATGACCTCCTCGACCGTGTGATTCCAGCCGTAGCGCTCGTAGCGATCCTGGCGTTCCGGACCCACGTAGGCGATTTCGTCCTGCGCCTCGAAGGGCGTGGTACGCCGCTGCCGGCCCCATCGGTAGTGACGCACCGGCTTGCGATCCGGATCAGGCCACACGGCCCCGGCGATGAGCTTCAGCAGCTGCGTCTTGCCCGCGCCGTTCGCGCCGACCAGCACCCAGCGCTGACCGGGACGGATGTGCCAGTCGATGCCACGCAGCACCGGATGATCGTCGCGGGTCAGGAAAATGTGCCGCAGCCGCACTTCGAGATAGGCTTTCACGGCGCGCACATTGGACCGAACCGGCCTACGTGGCAAGATGCCGCACATGCCACCCTCTACCGCCGCGCAGACGTCCTGCGACCTGCTCGTGGTCGGCGGGGGCATCAACGGCTGCGGCATCGCGCGCGATGCCGCCGGCCGGGGACTCTCGGTGCTGTTGTGCGAGCAGGACGACCTGGCCGCGCACACCTCCTCGGCCAGCACGAAGCTCATCCACGGCGGCCTGCGCTACCTCGAGCAGTGGCATTTCGGGCTCGTGCGCAAGGCGCTGCAGGAGCGCGAAGTGCTGCTCGCCAGTGCGCCGCATCTGATCCGTCCATTGCGCTTCGTCATGCCTCACGACGCGCACCTGCGACCGATGTTCGAGATCCGCATCGGACTTTTCCTGTATGACCACCTGGCCCGGCGCAAGCGGCTGGCGGCCTCGAGGACGCTGGATCTGCGCCGGCATCCCGCCGGAGCGGGGCTCGATCCGCGCTTCGGCAAGGGCTTCATCTACTCGGACGCCTGGGCGGACGATGCCCGGCTGGTGGCGCTCAACGCCCGCGACGCGGCCGAGCACGGCGCGACCGTCCTGACCCGCATGCGCTGTGAACATGCGCAACGCCGCGCCGATGACTGGTGCGTGCGGCTTACGCCGACCGCCGGCGGCGCGGGACCCGAGACGGTGTATGCGCGCGCCGTGGTGAACGCGGCCGGCCCCTGGGTCGCGGACTTCCTGCGCGAGCGCACGGCGGTGAGCACGCGCCGCACCGTGCGGCTGATCAAGGGCAGCCACATCATCGTCCCGCAGCTGTTCCGGCACCGTTTCGCCTACATCTTCCAGAACGTCGATCGCCGCATCGTGTTCGCCATCCCCTATGAACGTGATTTCACGCTCATCGGCACCACCGACGTCGAGCATCACGGGCCACCGCAGGACCCCGTCATCAGCGCCGCCGAAGTCGACTACCTGTGCACCACGGTGAATCGTTACTTCACGCGGCAGATCGGCCGCGACGACGTGGTCCACGCCTACGCCGGGGTCCGCCCGCTGCTGGAGGACGCGGCGGCGGATGCGGCGCAGGTCACCCGCGACTACGCGCTCGAGCTCGACACCCACGGCGCACCCATCCTCAGTGTCTTCGGCGGCAAGATCACCACCTTTCGCCGTCTCGCCGAAGAGGCCGTGGACCGGCTGTGCGAGACGCTGCGGATCGCGACGCCGCCGTGGACCCGGATTGCCGTGCTGCCGGGCGGCGATCTTCCCGGCGCGAGCCTCGCGGTGTTCCTGCGCGCCCTGGCGCGGCGTTTTCCGTGGCTGCCCGTGGCCGTGCGTGAGCGCTACGCACGCGCCTATGGCACGCGCATCGACAGGCTCGTCGGCGCGGCACGCAACTTGGCGATGATGGGCGAGGAAGTCCTGCCCGGGCTCTACGAACGCGAGATCGATTACCTGTGCGACCAGGAGTGGGCGCGCACCGCGCGCGACATCCTCTGGCGGCGCAGCAAGCTGGGGCTGCACCTGCCGCAGGGCAGTGAGGGGCGCCTGGATGCCTGGCTGAGAGATCGCGGGCTCGGTGTCTCCGGCCAGTTCGTGTCGCGTCGGGGCAGCAGCGGAGCCTGAGCGCGGACGTGCTGACCGCCATGCCGGCCGACGCCGGCCGGCCCTTGAGTGAAGTGACACGGCGCACTGCTGTGGTGCGACAGCCTCAATCCCGCGCCAGCTTTGGTGCGGACTGCGGGCACCCGACTGGAGTTAGAATGCCATGTGAAGCCAGCATTGCGGCATCAGCGCGCCGATGGCGCCGCCATCCTGAGCATCGGTTGCGATGGCGCCGGCAGCAGTCGCGTGCTCGACCTGTACCAGCGCGCGCCATGCCGCATCCTGTTTCCGGATGTCGAACCCGGCGAGCCGCTGCAGGCGGTGCTGCTGACCACCACCGGCGGACTCACCGCGGGTGATCGCACCCGGATCGAGTTCAACGTCGGAGCGGACGCGTGCGCCACACTCACCACACAGGCCGCCGAAAAGCTCTATCGGGCGCTGCCCGGCCTTGCGGCGGTGGAATGCACCGTGGTGCTCAACGCCGGCGCGAACTCATGGTCCGAATGGTTGGGCCAGGAAGCGATCCTTTTCGAGGGTGCACGTCTGCAGCGCTCGTTCGCGGCCGATCTGGCGCCCGGCGCGCGGATGCTCGCGGTGGAAAGCGTCGTGTTCGGGCGGCAGGCCATGGGCGAGGACCTGCGCTCGGGAGCGCTGCACGACGCCTGGCGGATTCGTCGCGGTGGCCGGCTCGTGTGGGCGGATGCCGTCCGGCTCGAGGGTGACATCGCGGCGCAGCGCCGCGCGCCGTTCGCCTTTGGTGGCGCGAATGCGTGTGCCACCGTGCTGTACGCCGCGCCGGATGCGGGTGAACTGCTCGAGCCGGTGCGCGCCGTGCTCGAGGACGCCGTGGACGAGAGCGGCGTGACGCTGATGGACGGACTGCTGATCGTCCGCCTGCTGGACGGTGATTCAGCGCGCTTGCGCTCGCGCCTCGTGACCGTCGCGGGCCTGATCCGCCGGGTCGCCGGCGGATTTTCGTTTGCGCTGCCCAGAGTCTGGCATTGCTGAAGAGAGCCACGAGGACATCATGAATCTGACACCCAGGGAGAAGGACAAGCTGCTCGTCGCCATGGCGGCGATGGTGGCGCGACGGCGTCTGGAGCGCGGGGTCAAGCTGAATCATCCCGAAGCCGTGGCACTGATCGCCGACATGGTCGTCGAGGGTGCCCGCGATGGACTCACCGTCGCGCAGCTGATGCAGTCCGGCGCGCACGTGCTCACGCGCAGCCAGGTGATGGAGGGCGTGCCGGAGATGATTCACGAAATCCAGGTCGAGGCCACCTTTCCGGACGGCACGAAACTCGTCACGGTCCACCAGCCGATCCGGTGAGGACCATGATTCCAGGCGAAGTCATCACCGTGGACGGCGATCTCCTCCTCAACGCGGATCGACGCAGCGTGAGGCTCGTGGTCGCCAACAGCGGCGATCGCCCCGTGCAGGTGGGCAGCCACTACCATTTTGCGGAAGTGAATCCGGCGCTGGTGTTCGACCGGGCGCTGGCGCGCGGCATGCGCCTGGACATTCCCTCCGGCACGGCCATGCGCTTCGAGCCGGGCCAGCAGCGCGAGGTGCAACTGGTCGATTACGCCGGCGCCCGTGAGGTCATCGGCTTTCGCGGCGAGGTCATGGGGCCCCTGGACCCGGGCGGCCCCACCTCCGGGAAGGTCTAGCCATGCCCTACACCATCACCCGCCGCGCCTATGCCTCCATGTATGGCCCGACCGTCGGGGATCGCATCCGCCTCGCCGACACCGAACTCTTCATCACCGTCGAGGCCGATCGCACCCTCTACGGGGAAGAGGTGAAGTTCGGCGGCGGCAAGGTCATCCGCGATGGCATGGGGCAGTCGCAGGTCAGTCGCGCGGCCGGCGCCGTGGATACCGTGATCACCAATGCCGTGATCCTCGATCACTGGGGCGTCATCAAGGCCGACATCGGCATCCGCGACGGCCGTATCCTGCGGATCGGCAAGGCCGGCAACCCGCAGGTGCAGCCGGGTGTCGACATCGTCGTGGGCCCCGGCACCGAAGTCATCGCCGCCGAAGGCCGGATCGTGACGGCCGGCGGGATCGACGCCCACATCCACTTCATCTGCCCCCAGCAGGTCGAGCACGCCTTGTTCTCGGGCGTCACCACGATGCTCGGAGGCGGTACGGGTCCGGCGCACGGCACCCTCGCGACCACCTGCACGCCCGGGCCCTGGCACCTCGCGCAGATGCTGCAGGCCACGGATCACCTGCCGATGAACATCGGCCTGTACGGCAAGGGCAATGCGAGCCAGCCGCAGGCCCTCGTGGAAATGATCCGCGCCGGCGCCTGCGGCCTGAAACTGCACGAGGACTGGGGCACGACACCGGCCGCGATCGACTGCTGCCTGTCGGTGGCCGATGCGCTGGACGTGCAGGTCACGCTGCACACCGACACGCTCAACGAATCCGGGTTCGTCGAGAGCACGATCGCGGCCTTCAAGGGCCGAACCATCCACGCCTTCCATACCGAGGGCGCCGGTGGCGGCCATGCGCCGGACATCATCAAGGTCTGCGGGCTTGCGAACGTGCTGCCGTCGAGCACGAATCCCACGCGGCCCTACACGGTAAACACCCTCGATGAGCATCTGGACATGCTCATGGTGTGCCATCACCTGGACCCGCGCATCGCCGAGGACGTGGCCTTCGCCGAGAGCCGCATCCGCAAGGAGACGATCGCGGCCGAGGACATCCTGCAGGACCTCGGCGCCTTCTCCATGATGAGCTCGGACAGCCAGGCGATGGGTCGCATCGGCGAGACCCTCATCCGCTGCTGGCAGACGGCCGACAAGATGAAGCGCCAGCGCGGCGCCCTCGCCGGCGACAGCGCGACCAGCGACAACCACCGCGCGCGCCGCTACATCGCCAAGTACACCATCAATCCGGCCATCGCCCACGGCATTTCCCGGCACGTCGGTTCGGTCGAGGCCGGGAAGCTCGCGGACCTGGTGCTGTGGTCCCCGGCATTCTTTGCCGCCAAGCCCGACCTGGTCCTCAAGGGCGGGATGATCGCCGCCGCACCCATGGGCGATCCGAACGCGAGCATCCCGACGCCGCAGCCGGTGCACTATCGGCCCATGTTCGGCGGCATCGGCCGCGGCGCCGCCAACAGCGCCCTGACCTTCGTCAGCCGCGCCTTCGTCGATGCGGCCGGTCCGCAAAGACTGGGGCTGGCGCGCACCGCGGTCGCGGTCAGTGACACCCGCGGCATCGGCAAGTCGGACATGGTGTTGAACGATGCGACACCGCGCATCGAGGTGGATGCCGAGACCTACGAGGTGCGCGCCGACGGCGTGCTCCTCACCTGCGAGCCCGCCCAGGTGCTGCCGCTGGCGCAGCGCTACTTCCTGTACTGAATCACAACATGACCGACACGATTCCAAGGGCGACACAGGTTCTCAAGGCGGGCAGCTGGCACTCAGCGCCCGCTGATCGCATCACACTCGCGTACGACGAGCGGCACCGGCGACGGCTGCGTTTCGAAGCCGAGGCCGGCACGCTGTTCCTGCTGGACCTGCCCCGGGCCACGGTGTTGCGCGGCGGTGATGGCCTGAAACTCGAGGACGGCCGCATCGTGCTGGTGATCGCCGCGGCCGAGCCCCTGCTGGCGATCACCGCGGCGGATGCGCAGCAGCTGGCGCGCCTGGCCTGGCACATCGGCAACCGCCACCTGCCCGCGCAGATCGCCTCCGGCCGCATACTGATCCGCGAGGATGCGGTCATCGAGGACATGCTCACCGGCCTCGGCGCAACGGTGCGGCACGTGGCCGAACCCTTCACCCCCGAACCGGGCGCCTACGACAGCGGCCATTCCCTGCTGCTCACACCGGGACATGGTCATGGATGAGTCGCGGTCGCATCCGTTCCTGGCGCAGTTCCAGCTGCTCGCCTGGTGCTCGCCGGCCTATCCCACCGGAGCGTTCAGCTACAGCCATGGCATCGAATGGGCGGTCGAGCGCGGCACGGTCGCGACGCCCGAGGACCTGGTGGATTACATCACGGCAGTGCTGACGCGCGGCGGCGGCTGGGTCGATGCCGTGCTCTTCGCCCATGCCTGGCGGGCCACCCGGCAGCCTGAGGCCCTCTGGCAGCGCAGCGCCCGTGCCCAGCTGCAGGAATTGGCCGAGCTCGCAGCCGCCTTTCGGGGCAGCGCGGAGACTGCGCTCGAGAGCCACCAGCAGGGCCGGGCATTCCTCGAGGTCACCCGCAAAGCCTGGCCGCACCCGAGGCTCGAGGAGTTTGCGAGCGACCTCAAGGATCTGCCGGTTGCGCAATCCATCGCGGTCGCCGTCGCCTGTGCGGCCCACGGCATCGAGCTTGCCGCCGCCAGCCATGGCTTCGTCCAGGCCATCGCCGCAAATCTGGTATCGGCGGGAGCCCGGCTGATTCCGCTCGGGCAAACCGCGGCGCAAATCGCCATGGCGCGCCTGGCGAGCGTGGTCAGCGCCACAGTGGCGCGCGCACTCGAGACCAGTCTGGATGATCTGGGCACCGGCGCCCCGGCGCTCGATCTGTGCTCGATGCGCCATGAAACCCAATACACGAGGCTTTTCAGGTCATGAACGCCAACATCGCCGCTCCCGTGAACTCCACCGGTCCCCTGCGGGTCGGCATCGGCGGCCCGGTGGGCTCGGGCAAGACCGCGCTCACCGAACGACTGTGTCGCCATCTGTGCCGCCTCTACGATACCGCCGCCATCACCAACGACATCTATACGAAGGAAGACGCGCAGTTCCTGACCCGCTCCGGCGCACTGCCGGCCGAGCGCATCATGGGTGTGGAAACCGGTGGCTGTCCTCACACCGCGATCCGCGAGGACGCCAGCATCAACCTCGCGGCGGTGGCGCAGATGCAGGCCCGCTTCCCCGGCCTCGAACTCATCTTCATCGAAAGCGGCGGCGACAACCTCGCGGCCACCTTCAGCCCGGAGCTCGCGGACCTGACGCTCTATGTCATCGATGTCTCGGCCGGAGACAAGATCCCGCGCAAAGGCGGCCCCGGCATCACCCGCTCGGACCTCCTGGTCATCAACAAAATCGATCTCGCGCCGCTGGTGGAAGCTTCGCTCGAAGTGATGGACCGCGATGCGCGCAAGATGCGGGGTACCCGGCCTTTCATCTTCACGAACCTCAAGAAGGACCTCGGCGTGACCGAGATCGCGCAGTTCATCATCAAGGCCGGCGGACTGCCGCAGCGGCAGGGGTCACCATGAAATCTGCGGCCATGGCGCTCGTCACATTGCTGGCATTGGCGGTCACCATTGAAAGCGCCTCGGCTTCCGACCCCGCATGCCAATTGCGGCGATACTCATCGCTCGACGTCAATCTGGATCACGGCTATCCGCTCATCCCCGTCACCGCGCAACAACGGGACGCCTGGATCGTGTTCGACACGACGGCGGTGGTCCCATTGATCTATGAACGATATGTACATGACTACACCAGCAGCACGCGGAAGCTGGCGTCGGATTCTCCCGGAATCCACATCGGCAGATTCAACGTGCGTGAGCTGGGCATCATCGACGATCTGCGGCTCGGTACCGCCAGATTCAGGAAAGGCGAGTTCGCCATATACGAAGAAGAAGCCACCGAACGTTCCGAGCTGCCGGAGGTGGATGGGAAACCGATTATCGGCCGGATGTCCCTGACCTTCTTCGCCAACAGCGACGTCGAGATCGACCTCGCCCGCCACAAGATCAATCTCTACGAGGCCACACACTGCCCGGATGGTGCCGTCGTCTACTGGACGAACCACTACTCCGAGATTCCTCTGAAGAAGGGCGCGCTCGGCACGTATTACTTTCCGATGGAGCTGGACGGGCGCAGGGTCGAGGCTACACTGACCACGACGTCCCAATTTTCCACACTGACGACGGACGTCTCCAGGAAGCTGTACGACTTTGATGAGACCTCAGCAGGCATCGAACATCGTCGGACTCGAGGCGGTACACTCTCCCATTACCGCTCCATGTCGATCAGCACCGACAGCCTGCACGTCAGCAACACCGACATCCTGCTGATGCACTCGTCGGTCGATTGCCTTCTGGGGAAATCTGCGGAGGGCGCAGCCATCCACGAGGCCTGCTATGGCGGGGAGGCGCCGCTGCAGCTGGGCCTGCCCGTCATCAAGAAGTTGCACCTGTATTTCGCCACGCATGACAACAAGTTGTACTTCACCAGCGCCGGTGACGATCAGACCAACAGCCCGGCAACGGGAAGTTCAGCGCCAGCATCGGCTCCCGCCCAACGTCCATGAACAGACAGCCCACTTTCTACATTCCCCACGGCGGTGGCCCGTGTTTTTTCATGGATTGGCCCGGCCCGCCGCCCAATCCCTGGACGAGCCTCGCCGAGTGGCTGCGGAACTTGCCGGCAACGCTGCCGCAAGCGCCCCGGGCGGTGCTGGTGATTTCGGGGCATTGGGAATCCGCTCCGGTGGCGGTAAATGCGCAGACCCACCCGCCCCTGCTCTTCGACTATTACGGCTTCCCCGAGCACACCTACCGGCTCAAATACCCGGCCCCCGGGGACCCGCAGCTCGCAGGCGAGGTGCGTTCGCTGCTCGCGGCGTCCGGCATCGACTCGACCGAGGAACATCAGCGGGGACTGGACCACGGTGTGTTCGTGCCCTTCCTGTTGATCTACCCCGAGGCGACCATGCCGGTGGTGCAGCTGTCACTCAAGCAGGGGCTGTCGGCCGCCGAGCATCTCAAACTCGGAGCGGCGCTGGCACCCCTTCGCGAGCAGGGTGTGCTCATCGTGGGCAGCGGCATGAGCTTTCACAACCTGCGCGTGCGCTCCATGGACAACGCGCTGATACCGGGATCGCAGCTGTTCGATGACTGGCTGGGAAAGACCGTCTGCCACAGCGATATCCAGGCGCGCAATGCGGGCCTGACCGAGTGGGCGCAGGCGCCCGCCGCCCGCTACGCGCATCCGCGCGAAGAACACCTGCTGCCGCTGATGGTCGCCGCGGGTGCCGCCGGCGAGGATCCGGGTATACGGACGTTCAACGACGTGATGATGGGCTGGCGCATCTCCGGCTTTCGCTTCGGCTGACGGGCCCGCCGGCCCTGTTACTGCGCCTTGCTCAGGCGACGGTAGTACTCGGCCACCGCGTCCTGGTAGCCCTCGGGCACCGGCAGCGATTCGGCGTTGCGCACGACGGCGCGGCTGTCCGCATCCGGATCATGACCCAGTTGCAGCTCCAGGCGATCGACGCCGCTGCGCACTTCGGCAAACAACCGGTCCACGACTTCCGGGTTGCCCGGAAAGCGGCGCGGATCCAGCTGCTGCATCGACCGGATCAGATCATCGACCTGGCGCTTGGCGATGGGATCATCCGCCACGGCCCGCCGTACGTTCTGCAGGTCCGCCAGCCCCTGGTCGAAATTGCGCTCCCGGTCCGCGGGCGTGGGACCGGTGTCCGGCGCGGCCGCGCGGCGCCCGCTTTGCGGGTTGTTGCCGGTGTTCCAGCCCCCGTCGATGAAGCCGCCGGTGCCGCCGCCGGCCGCCGTCACGCCGCCGCTGCGCACGCCCTCACCGACGGCGCCGTTGCGACCCTGACCCTGCGCCTGGCGTTGGCCTTGTCCCTGACCCTGCCCCTGCCCCTGACCTTGCTCCTGTCCCTGGCTCTGTCCCTGGCCCTGGCCCTGCCGGCCCGACGCAGGTTGACCCGTGTTGTCCAGCTGGGCGAGGCGAGCGCGGAAGCGCTGCACGGCGCTCAGCGCCTCGTCGGACCCCGGCCCGTTGCCGTTCGCCTGACTCGCCTGCCGCACGGCTTCACCGAGCCTCGCCAGGGCGTCGGGAATGTCGGCCTCCGAGGAATCGCCCGCCGGGTTGTAGCCGCGCCGCATGAGATCGGCGCTGCGTTGCAGCCGGGTCTGCACATCGGAGTCGTCCAGATCAGTCAACGAATCGCGCAGTCTGGCGGCCGCATCGCGGTTGCCTTTCAATGCCTCACGCTCCGCGTCACGCAGTGACTGCTCCAGGCTTCCGACATCGTCCGACAGCCGCTGTCGCGCGTCGATCAGGCTTTGCGGATCGGGCAGCGAGCGGCTGTAACCGCTCGTTCCGGCCGGGTGGCTGATCATGTCCTTCAACTGATCCTGCTGCTGCCGCGCGCGCGCGGCCAGCTGCTGTGCCTTGCGGGCCAGTTCATCCAGGTGACCACTCGATTGACTGCGCTGCAGGCCGCCCAGAGAGGCCATGGCATCGCGCAGGCTTTCGGCCGCGCGACGCGCGCCGGCCGTATCCCGCTGATCCACCGCGCGGCGCATCGACTCCTGCGCCTCACGCAGCCGGTTCAGGGCTTCGCGGACCGGGCCGGACGCGTTGCCTGCGCCGTCCGACTGGCCTGGTTTGCCGGACTGGCCGGCTTTGCCTGACTGGCCCGACTGACCGGACTGGGCACCGGACTGTGAACCAGACTGTCCATTGCGGCCGAGCTGTTCGAGCTGTTGCTGCAGCTCCTGCGCCTGCCGGCGCAGCATTTCCTGCTGCCAGCGCTCGCCGGCGGCATCGGCTGCATCGGGGCGCTGCTGCGAGAGTTCCTCCTGCTTGCGCGCCAGTTCGTCGAGCTTGCGCAGGGCGGCGTCGATCTGCTGGTCGCGCTGCTGGGAGGGCGAAGCCGACTGTGCCGTTTCGTACTGGTTCTTCTGGGTATCGAGCTCCAGGTCCGAGAGGCTCGCGAGATCCCGGCCCATGCTGCCGCCGCCACCGCCACCCCCTGCGCTGCCGAAGGCGACCTGGATCTGGCGGAAGGTGGCCTCGGCCCGCAGCAGGTGCTGCAGCGCCTTCTGTTCATCGGGCAGGGCCGAGCGCCAGTTCGACTGTGCGAGCTGCGTCGCCGCGGGCGTCATGGCTTCGGCTGCCGCGTTCATTTCGGTCTGGAAGGCGCTGAACTGCTCATTGGCCTGCGTGAGCTCACGGGCCTGGAGGCGCCCGGACAGCGACAGCGCCTGGTCGTGCAGTGTCTTCTGCACGTCCGACAGGAACTTCGCCTGCTCGGCCTGGCGCGCGGCGGCGCTGTGCCCGTCGACCTGGGACCAGGTGCCGGCGATGATCTCCTTCTCGCGGCGCGAGATGTCCATCTGGTCATTGGCGCCGCCACCGCCCCCACCCCCGCCGCCGGACTGCTGGGACTGGGCGAACTCGCGCTCATAGGGATCGGCCTGCACGAAGACCATCTGCGAGCGCGACTGCGCCCGCGCATCGGCGGCCTGCGCATAAATGCTGATGACATCGCCCGGAACCAG
Organism: Steroidobacteraceae bacterium; assembly: GCA_035506335.1. Taxonomy (GTDB): domain Bacteria; phylum Pseudomonadota; class Gammaproteobacteria; order Steroidobacterales; family Steroidobacteraceae; genus DAIDKA01. The sequence goes on from DATJPN010000020.1 coordinate 23,556, forward strand.
CTTCATGCCCTCCAGGGCGATGACCGCGCCGCCACCGGCCTGGCGCGCGCCCGCGCGCGGCAACAGGTTGATCTGCTGATCGGGTCCGCCATTGACCGAGTAATGCAGGGAAAATTCCCGCAGGCCGAAGTCATCGGCCGCCTGCGCGTTGACGCTGACTTCTTCGATGGGGCTCGCGCGGTAGTCGCCGCCGGGCTTGACGATGGTCACCTGCGGCGCGCTCGCCGCCCCGGCTTCGATGAAGTAATCCTCGCTGATCCGCGTGGCGCGGTTGCCATCGACCGTGGTCAGGTGATAGGCCCCGTCCTTCTCGAGCGGCACCGAGACACGATAGGTGTCGGGCGCCGCGGCGATCAGGGGCAGCTGGTGGCCGTCATCGAGCAACACGGTGCCATGGGTCAGCGGCTGATCGGTCGTGATGGTGAGCTCGGCACGGGTGCCCTGAACCGCCCGCAGGTCCCCGCCATGCTCCTCGGTCCGGTCCGGCAACTGGGTCCAGGCCGGATAGTGATAGGTCACCCGGATCTGGCGCACCTGCGCGATGTCGGCGACCCTGGCCGTGAAATGCGCCGACTGCAGGGGTCCGGCCTCGACGTAGTACTCGGCATGGTCCGGCAGCGCCGACAGCAGGTAACGGAAGCCGGCGGACTGCGGTTGCGGCTGCATGGCGACCTGCTGCCACTGCCCTGCGCCGATGCGCACGTGCAGGCGCACGTCCCGGGTCGCGAGCCCCACCAACCCGGCCGTCACGAGCAGATCGGCGTGGCGCCGCACGGTGGTGTCGCCCGGTGCGACCTGCAGTTCATAGAGAGGGCCGGCGCGCGGCACCGACCACAGCAGCGCTGCGCCATACCCCATGTAGCCGGGTCCCGAACGCACGAGCCATACCAGCGTCGCGATGCACAGCACACCGCAGCTCACGAGGCCCGCGAGCAGCGTGGTGGAGACCAGGGAGGCGGGCCGCGCGGTGCGCGCCACCCTCAGGGTATCGGCCGCGAGCAGTTCGCCGAAGGCTCCACCGGCGGACGGCTCGCTGCCACCCGCCTCGTGTTCACGCTGCGCGAAAGTACGCAGGCGCTCGGCAAACTGCGGAAAGGCGCTCTCGGCGCGCCCGATCACGCGCTGGCGGTTCAGTCGCCACAGCGGCACGGCGAGTCCCAGCACGGCGCCGGCCGCCAGGGCGAGCAGCAGCACCGCGCGCGTGCCGTGCACGCTCGCGGCCGAGAAAGCATAGCGGTTGGCGAAGATCACCAGCGGCGGCGTCACGCCGAGTGCGACACCGGCCAGGATCGCGGCGCCGCGCGCGAGGGCGCCGAGGCGCAACCGCGTATGCAGTCGCGAGAGGTAATCCCGCAGTTCCTCGCTGGCCTTCATGCGGATTCACGGCGCGTGTTGAGATAACGGCTGGCCACCAGGGATTCGGCGACCACAGCCACGAGCAACACGCACATAGCGTACCACCACAGGTCATGAACCGAGTTCCCGCCCGCGATTGAAGTCGCGCCAGTCACAGTAGTCGTGCTGCCCGTAGCGGCGGCATCGTTGCTCGCAGCCTGCCAGAGCTTGAGCTTGTCCTGGCTCGCCGGGGCGAGATCCGACTCCAGGCGCGAGACATTCGCCGCCACGAGGTCATGACGTGAATCCGCGAGGGTCAGGGCGTAGAAGCCCGCGGCCGGCAAAGACCAGCTTCGCACCTGCGCGGCTTCGCGCAGGTCGAGCGGATGCGTGCCATCCGGGGCGAGGACGTCGGCGCTGCCGCGCACGGTGGGATCCGGCCGCAGATCCACCGCATCACCGACGCTCAACGCGCTGATGCGGCTGCCCCGGCCGCTCAGGTAGCTGGCCAGGCGGTCCACGAAGGCGACGAATTGCGGATGCAGCGGCAGATCCGTCGTCAGGCGGTCGAACCCGGAGGCGAACAGCAGCACCCGGCCCTTCCCGAGGCTCCTGTCCAGCAGCAGCGGGGTCTGGTCGGCGAGCCGCAGCCCCACCTGCGCCTGCGGAGCCTCCACCCGGGTCACGTAGAAGATCTTCACGCCCTGCCATCCGGCCAGCGAACCCGCGGGCGCATAGGCCTCATCGACCGCCGCCACCGATGCGAACCGGATGTCATCGCGCGTGTAGTCATGCGCGCCGACGATGGCGGCATCGAACACCGGGACGCGCCGCTGCTGCGCCGCCACCGTGCCCGCGGCGATGAGCAACCGGCCACCGGCCTTCGTCCATGACGCCAGGCGCGCCTCGACCGCCGGTGCGACGCCCGCGACATCGCACAGCACGATGAAGCCGTAGGCGGACAGGTCACGGTTGCGCAGCTGATCCGCCGTCGCATCATCCAGCACCACGGCCGCGTCGGCGGCCGACTCGAGCGCCGAGCGGAAGTACAGCCCCGTGGCCCGATCCGCGCCCTGGTGCACGAAGAGCCCGTGCACCCGCTCGCTGCGCTGGCTGACGAAGTAGTAGCTGTCATCCGCCGGAAGGCCATCGGCGCCATCGATCTGCACGCTGGCACGCACCAGGCCGTAGGGGATGTCCGGACCGGCGAAGATCACCGAGGCACGGCCGGATGCCGGCACCTTCAGGCTCTGCTGCCCGGCATTGCGGCCGTTGATCCACAGCGTGACGGTGCGCGTCGCCGCGGGCGTGGCGAAGCCCGCCACCGTGGCCACGATCCGCGTCTTCGCCGGATCCCACACCTGCGCGGGCGCCGCGACGCTCTCCACGGTCCAGTTCGGCGTGACCGCCTCACCGACCTGGTGCAGCACGAGGCTCACCCCCGGCGGGAGCCGCAGCTCGTTGAAATCCGGCGGCAGTCCGGTGGCCTGCATGTCGCTGAACAGATGCAGTTCGATGGGCAGGTGCGTACCGGCCGCGAGGGTGCGCGCCAGACCCGCCAGCAGCACGAGGCTCCCGCGCGCATCGCCCGGGGCGATGTGACGGATGGCCGCGGCGAGCACGTCCGGATCCTGCACCTGCTCGGTCAGGACGTCGGCGCGCGAGCCCAGCGCCACCACCTGCGCCTGCCGGTCCCGCGGCTTGCCCGCGAGCACCGCCAGCGCCTCGCGCTGCGCATCGGCGAGCCGGGTACCGGCACGCATGCTGAAGGAATGATCCACCGCCAGCACCAGCAGCTTCTCCGGTGCCGTGCCCGGCAGATGACCACGCACATACGGTTCGGCGAAGGCGGCGGCCAGCGCCAGCAGCACCGCGACGCGCAGCAGCAGCAACGGCCAGTGATCGATCCGGCGCCGGCGCGTGGTGCTGCGCCGTTGCGCCTCGAACAGCATCAGCGAGCTGAACTGCTGCGGGCGGCTCGCGCTGCGCTTCAACAGGTGCAGCCACACCGGCACGGCGATGCCCAGCGCACCCAACAGGAATCCGGGTGCCAGCCAGCCCATCAGTCCCGCCCCGTGCGCAGCCGCAGGTACTGCGCCAGTGCCTGATCGAGCGGCTGATCCGTCGGCAGCAGCTGATAGCCGATGCCGGCCCGCCGTGCCTCGCGGCGCAGCTGCGACACGTGCTCTTCGATGCGCTCGCGGTAGCGGCCGCGCACGTAGTCCGCGGAAACCTCGAGCGTGGCGCCCGTTTCCAGGTCGACGAGCATCGAGGACCCGTCCACCTGCGGGCGCAGTTCCCCGGGATCGAGGACCTGGAACAGCACCACCTCGTTGCCGTGGATCCGCAGCGGCTCGACCGCCCGGATGATATCGGCGGGCGGTGCGTAGAAGTCCGACATCACCACCACCATGCCGCGGCGGCGCAGAAAGCCCTGCAGATGCGTGAGCGGCGCGGCATAGGAGGTGGTCGACTGCGGCTGTGCCGCCACCAATGATGCCAGCACCCGCTGCAGGTGCCCCTGGCGCGAGGCCGGCGCGACGAAGTCACGCACCGTGTCGCCGAACACCACCAGGCCGGTCGCATCCCGCTGCCGGCGCGTCGCCAGGTACGCGAGCGCCGCGGCGATGAAGCGCACGTAGCCGAGCTTCGTCACGGCATGCGTGGCGAAGCCCATCGAGTTGCTCGCATCCACCAGCAGCATCAACTGGCTGTTGGTCTCGCCGTGGAAGCGCTTGATGTAGGTGCGGTCGGAGCGGGCGTAGACGTTCCAGTCGACGTGCCGCAGGTCATCGCCGAGGGCATACGCACGGTATTCGGCGAACTCCTGGCTGAAGCCGAAGTCCGCCGAACGGTGCAGTCCCGCCACGAATCCGTCGACCACGGTGGCGGCCACGAGGTCCAGCCCCGAGATCGCATTCAGCACGGCCGGGTCCAGCAGGTTCTGCATCGGATGCCTGCTACGGACGCGGCAGCTGCGCCATCATCTGACGCAGGATCTCGTCGGCTTCGATGCGATCGGACTGCGCATGGAAGTTGAGCAGGATGCGGTGGCGCAGCACCGGCAGGACGTAGGCGTCGATGTCGTCGAAGTCGACATGGTAGTGACCGCGCGCCAGGGCGCGGGCCTTGGCCGCGAGCACGATGAACTGCGCCGCGCGCACGCTCGCGCCGTAGTTCACGTAGCGGCGGATGATCTCCGGAGCCTCCTCGGACTTGAAACGGGTGGCGCGCACCAGGCGCACCACGTGGCGGGCGACCTCGTCGCTGACCGGCACCATGCGGATCAGCTGCTGGAACTCGAGCAGCTCCGCGGCCGAGGTCACCGTCGCGACCTCGGCCGTATGGGTCGTGGTGGTGCGGGCGATGACCTGCACTTCGTGCTCGAGGTCGAGGTAATCCAGGACGGTATTGAACAGGAAGCGGTCGAGCTGCGCCTCGGGCAGCGGATAGGTGCCCTCGAGCTCGATGGGATTCTGCGTCGCGAGCACGAAGAACGGGCTGGGCAGCTGATGGACGGTGCCGCGCACGGTGCAGGAGTGCTCCTGCATCGCCTCGAGCAGCGCCGACTGGGTCTTCGGCGGGGTGCGATTGATCTCATCGGCCAGCACCACGTTGCCGAACAGCGGTCCCGGCGCGAACGACCAGCGCCGCCGCCCCGTGGTCGCGTCATCCTCGATGATGTCCGTCCCGGTGATGTCCGCGGGCATCAGGTCGGGCGTGAACTGGATGCGGCTGAAGGCGAGCCCCAGGGTCTGCGCGATGGTGCGCACCATGAGCGTCTTGGCAGTGCCCGGGAGACCCGTGATCAGGCAGTGCCCGCCGACCAG